>NZ_CP032624.1:303949-607898 GCF_003627055.1 Gryllotalpicola protaetiae | reverse complement strand
GATCTCGGTCGAGACGCGCGGGCCCGAGCACCGCGCGCAGGTGCTGCAGCACCTGCGCGACGCGGGTTACGAACCGCTCGTGGAGCAGACCGAGTAGCGCTTCGAGACGGATGCCTGCGGCATCCTCCTCAGCGATCGGCGGGCTACTGACCCGTCCAGGTCTGCACGTCGGTGATCTCGACGGCGATATCGCGGCCGTTCGGCGCCGTGTAGCTGGTCTTGTCGCCGATCTTGAGGCCGAGGATGGCGGCGCCGATGGGGCTCTGCTCGCTGTAGACCGAGTACTCGCTGTCTTTCGCGATCTCGCGGTTGCCGACGACGAAGGTGTCCTCGGCGCCTGCGATGACCGCGGTCACGAGGGTGCCCGGCTCGACGATGCCGTTGCTCTCAGGCGCGACGCCGACCTTCGAGTGCGCGAGCAGACTCTTGATGGTCACGATGCGCGCTTCCTGAACACCCTGCTGGTCTTTGGCGGCGTGATAGCCGCCGTTCTCCTTCAGGTCGCCCTCTTCGCGCGCGACCTCGATGCGCTTGGCGATCTCGATGCGGCCGGTCGTCTCCAGGTAGGTGAGCTCGTCATTCAGCCGGTCATACGCTTCCTGGGTGAGGAAGGTGACTGTCGTCTCCTGGGACATGATTGCTCCTTGCTTCGACGGCAGCCTGCACCTGTCGTCTCGTTCGGGATAAGGTCACGCCCCGACGGCGTGCGTCGAGGCGTTGAAGAGCAAGCTTACGTCAACCAGCACTTGTCTAGCGAGCCTGAGACCGCTGGTTCGTACGTGATCAGGGATTTTGTCACGACCTGGTGCGTCTTCGGCGTCGGCTTCAGATGGACGACGTCGTAGCCCACGACGGTGAATCCGATGTTCTGCGCCTCGACCGCGCACGAGATCGCCGTGTGCGCCGGCGCGTCGACCGTGAAGCTCACCGTGATGTGCTGCGCGTCGATCGTGTTGCTCGCGGTGGCGGTGAACTGCAGGTTCGAGGCCTTCGAGCCGAGCCCCGAGCCCCACACGGCCCACGCGATCATCACGATCGCGATGAAGCCGCCGAGCCCGACGAGCAGCCAGCGCGTGGTGAGGCGCCGCCGTGCGGTGTCGCCGTAGCGCCCCGCGAGGGCCTCGCTGCCAGCTGGCATGTCACTCCTAACAACTAGTCTTGACAAGGTTACGGCTCGCTTCTGAGCCGAAAGCTGAGACCCGGTCCCCGACGTGAGAGGTGGCGCGTGCCCAAGCGCTTGATGGCGGTCCACGCCCACCCCGACGACGAGTCGAGCAAGGGTGCGGCGACCTACGCGCGCTACCTCGCCGAAGGGGCCGAGGTGATGGTCGTCACCTGCACGGGTGGGCAGCGGGGAAGCATCCTCAATCCCGCTCTGGAGAGCGTGCCGATGGCGCACCGTGACCTCGCCGGCCTTCGCCGGGTCGAGATGGCCGCCGCGCAGCGCGTGATCGGGTTCGAGCACCGCTGGCTCGGCTTCTTCGACTCGGGGATGCCTGAGGAGGGCGAGCCCCTGCCCGCGAACTCGTTCGCCGCGATTCCGCTCGAGATCTCGGCCGAGCCGCTCGTGAAGCTCATCCGCGAGTTCCGGCCGCACGTCCTCGTCAGCTACGACGAGAACGGCGGCTACCCGCACCCCGACCACATCCGCAGCTACGAGATCGCGAACTATGCGCGAGAGGCTGCGGCGGACGCCGGGCGGTACCCGGCGGCGGGCGAGGCATGGCAGATTCCGAAGTACTACTTCGACCGGCTGTTCAGCTCGCAGAAGACGCGGGCGGTCTACGACGAGCTCGTCGCCCGCTACCCCGACTCGCCGCTCATCGCCGAGTTCGAGGACATGAAGCGGTGGCTCACCGAGTCGCCGTACCTCGCGACGACGCGTATTGACGTCGGCGACCAGCTCGACGCAAAGGATGCTGCGCTACGGTCGCACGCGAGCCAGGTCGCCCCTGACAGCCCGTTCTTCTTCTGGCCGAACGACGTCGTGCGCGCCGCCTGGCCGACCGACGACTACCAGCTCATCGATTCGAAAGTTCCTGCAGTGACCCCTGAGACCGATCTGTTCGCCGGCATCGCGGAGGAGGCACTGTGAGCCTCGCGTCTGCTCTGTTCGAGCTTGCGGCCGCCACCCCGACCCCATCGCCGACGCCGAGCATTCCGGCGGCTGACATCACGACTCCGGGGCCGTGGGGCTTCATCGCGTTCTTCGGCGTCGCGGTCGTGGTGCTGCTGCTCATCATCGACATGACGCGCCGCATCCGCCGCGTGCGCTACCGCGCGGAGGTGGCTGAGAAGCTCGACGCCGAGCAGGCTCAGCGCGACGATGACGGGCGAGCCTGACCGCACGCCACAGCGTTCTGGCTGGATCCGCCGGTTCGATAACGCGCAAATGAACAGATCGGGCATAGCCGATGTCGAGGGCAATGCGCCCAATCGACTCATTTGCGCCCGATCTGAGCGGTCGCGTCGACCTTAGGCGTTAAAGGGCGGGTGCAGGGCGAGCACCAGCATCGCGGCCCAGTGGCAGGCGAACGAGGCGGCCGTGAAGGCGTGGAAGATCTCGTGGAAGCCGAAGTGCTTCGCCGCACGCCCCGGCCATTTGGTGCCGTAGACGACGGCGCCGAGGGTGTAGAACAGGCCGCCGACGGCGATCAGGATGCCGGCGGCGATCGCGCCGGTCGAGATGAAGGGATTGAAGCCGGAGAACGCGCAGACAGCGACGCCGGCCCAGCCGAGCACGAGGTAGAGGGGCACGTAGAGCCAGCGGGGCGCGTTGATCCAGAAGACGCGGAAGAAGACGCCGGCGATCGCGCCCGCCCACACGACGGAGAGCACGAGGATGCCCTCCCACACGAGCGGCAGCATGGTGAGCGCGACGGGCGTGTAGGTGCCGGCGATCAGCAGGAAGATGTTGGCGTGGTCGACGCGCTTGAGCGCGAGCTTCGTGCGCGGGGCCCAGTTGAACCGGTGGTAGAGCGCCGAGTTGCCGAAGAGCAGGATCGATGTGCCCATGAAGATCGCGGCGCCCGTCTTCGCCGCGGCATGGTGGGCGAGGCAGATGAGCACGATGCCCGCGGCGATCGTGATCGGCGTCGTCGCGGCGTGGATCCACCCGCGCCAGCTCGGCTTGACCTCGAGCGGGGCGGCCGAGGTGCGGGGCGCAGGCGCTGCGATCGTCATGGCCTGAGGCTAGCCGCACCGGCTGGAGGAACTTCGGTAAGTTGTGCCTGTGAGCGAACGACGGCAGTCCCCGGGCAGAGGGGTGCTGTACGGGCTCTACCAAAAGCGCCTGCGCCGCGATCTCAGCGCGGCCGGTGCGGAGGCGCTGCCGCATCACGTCGCGATGATCATCGACGGCAACCGGCGGTGGGCGCGCCAGGTCGGGTTCACGACCGTCGAGCATGGGCACCGCGCGGGCGCGGCCAAGATGATCGAGTTCCTCGAGTGGTGCGATGAGCTCGGCATCCGCGTCGTCACGCTCTATCTGCTGTCAGCCGACAACCTGGCCAACCGCGGCTCGGACGAGCTCGACGCGCTCATGAAGATCATCGCCGAGCTCGCCCTCGACCTCTCCCGCCAGCGCGACTGGCGGGTGCAGCACGTGGGCACCACGACAGGGCTGCCAGGACCGCTCGCCGAGGCGCTGCGCACCGCTGAGCAGGCGAGTCGCGAGAACGCCGGCCTGCACGTGAACCTGGCGGTCGGCTACGGCGGCCGCACCGAGATCACCGATGCGATGCGCTCGATCGTCGCAGAGCACCACGCCGCCGGCCGCTCGCTCGAGGACCTCGCTGAGACGCTCACACCCGAGCTGATCGGCGAGCACCTCTACACAGGCGGGCAGCCCGACCCCGACCTCGTGATCCGCACCTCGGGCGAGCAGCGGCTCTCAGACTTCATGCTCTGGCAGAGCGCGCACAGCGAGTTCTACTTCGTCGAGGCGCTCGGGCCCGACCTGCGCGAGGTCGACTTCCTGCGCGCGCTGCGCGACTTCACGCGCCGCAACCGCCGCTACGGCGGCTGACCGGGGCGATGATCAGACGGTCGTGTACCCGCCGTCGACCACGTGCTGCGTGCCGTTGATGAAGGCAGCCTTGTCGGAGAGCAGGAACAGCACGAGGTTCGCGACCTCGTCGGCCGTGCCGAGCCGGCCGGCCGGGTGCTTCGAGATCAGCACCTGCTTGTACTCGGCAGGCATGGCGGCAAGCAGCGGGGTGTCGATGTAACCGGGGTGGACCGAGTTGATACGGATGCCCTGTGAGGCGTAGGTCGCCCCCGCGGCCTTCGTCATGCCCGATACGCCATGCTTCGCCGTCGTGTACGGCGTCGCGCTCGGCTCGGCGACGAGCCCCAGGATCGACGACATGTTGACGATCGCACCCCCGCCCGCCGCGAGCAGCGCCGGGATCTCGTAGCGCATGCCGTAGTAGACCGAGTGCAGATTCACGCCCATGAGCTGGTGGTAGGCCGCGAAGCCGTCCGAGTCGTCATAGTCGGCGAGCGGCCCCTGCGGGCCGCCGATGCCGGCGTTGTTCACCGCGAGGTGCAGCGCTCCGAACTCCTCGACGGCGAAGTCGACCGCCGCCTTGACCACGGCGGGGTCGGAGACGTCGCCGGCGAACGGCGCCGCCGAACCGCCCGCGGCGACCAGCTCGTCGACGACGGTTTGTGCGGCATCGAGCTTGAGGTCGGCGACCACCACGTTCGCACCTTCTGCGGCGAGCTGCTCGGCCACCGCTTTGCCGATGCCGGAGGCGGCCCCCGTCACGAGTGCGGTCCTGCCGGCGAAGTAGTCGTACATGGATGATCCTTCCGGGTTAGATACAAGAAAGACTCTAGTCGATTCCGGGCGGTTAGGCCAGGGGCCTTATGGTCCGTCAGAATTGACCAGGAGGTTCATGTGACGACGTTGGACGAGTACCGGGCCGGGTTCCTGGAAGAGCCGGGCTACCTGGACTACGGGAGCGTCGGCCCGATCTCCAAGACCGTGCAGGAAGAGCTGTACGCGCACGCCGATCTCTTCGCTCGCGCCCGGTTCGGGTCGCTCGCGCAGCTCGGCCATTCCGACGAGCGGGTGCGGGTCGCGGCATCCGACCTGACCGGCTTTCCCGCCGATCAGATCGTGTTCCAGCCCTCGACCACGCAGGGGCTGATGCAGGCGATCTTCGGCATCACGGGCGACGTGCTGGTCTCGCCGGCCGAGTTCCCGAGTCTGCCGGTCGCGGTGCAGCGCGCGGCCGAGGCGTTGCACGTCGTGAACCCCGTCTGGCTCGAGACCGACCACGGCAAGGTCACGCCCTCAGAGATCCGCGAGCAGCTGACGGATGCCGTGACCGCCGTCGCCGTGTCTCTGGTCGACGCCCGCACGGGCTATGTCGCCGACCTCGATGGAATCCGCCAGGTCATCGGCGACCGGCTGCTGATCGTCGACGCGATCCAGGGCTTCGGCGTCGTCGACGCGCCATTCGAGGTCGCCGACGTCGTCGCGACCGGTGGCCAGAAGTGGGTGCGCGCGGGCTGGGGCACCGGCTTCCTCGCGCTCTCCGAGCGCGCGCTCGGACACATCACGCCCGTGTTCAGCGGGTGGACGGGCACCGACCTGTTCGAGCCGTGGGATGCCGTGCCGCCCTACGCCCGCACCGCGAAGGCGTTCACCGTGAGCAATCCCGACCGGGTTGCCCAGGCATGCTTGGCGTCGGCGCTCGAAGAGGTCGCCGCGGTCGGCGTCGCCGAGATCTCCGCCGCGGTGGCTGACGCGGCCGCGCGGGTCATCGACCTTGCCGACGAGTACGGCATCGCGGTGGCCTCGCCGCGTGCCGAGAACGAGCGCGCTGGCATCGTCGTGCTCGAGCCGGAGCCTGAGTCGCTCACGAAGCTCACCGCAAGCCTGCACAACCACGGCGTGACCGCGCGCACGCGGGGCGGCGGGGTGCGGCTGTCAGCCCACGCCGGCACCACGGAGGAGACGCTGGGGATGCTGCGCGGGGCGCTCACCTCGTACGCCAGCGCCTACTGAGGCATCCGCCGCCCCGTTAACGAGCTTGTTACCGCTGTGACGCGTGTCGGGGGTAGCGGATCGAATTACAGGGACGTAACTTGTGAGCCATCGGGCATGGCGCCCGGTCGAAGTGGCCACATAAGTTCACTTCGTGACCAAGCGGCCACTTCGCTTTTGAAAAGTGAACCGCGCGCGGGCACGCCCCGCGCCGGACGGGAGTGGTTGTGGCTTCAGTTTCGACCAATCAGCCGAGCACGATCGCGAAGGGGGATTCGCCGAGCCAGACGCGTCAGACCGAGAGGACCTTCGTCCTCGACACCTCGGTTCTGCTGTCCGATCCGCGAGCGATCTTCCGCTTCGCCGAGCACTCGGTGGTCATCCCTGTGGTGGTCATCAGCGAGCTCGAGGGCAAGCGGAACGACCCCGAGATCGGCTACTTCGCGCGGCAGGCGCTGCGGCACCTCGATGACCTGCGCGTCGAGAACGGGCGGCTGGACTTCCCGGTCCTCGTCGGCGACGGGGGCAGCCTGCGCGTCGAGCTCAACCACTCGAACATGGCGGTGCTGCCGTCTGGCATGCAGCTCGGCGACAACGACGCGCGGATCCTCGCCGTCGCGATGAACCTGTCGAACGACGGGCTCGACGTGACGGTGGTCTCGAAAGACCTGCCGATGCGCGTCAAGGCGTCGTCGATCGGGCTCTCCGCAGAGGAGTACCGCGCAGAGCTCGCGATCGACTCCGGCTACACGGGTCTCATCGACATCGATCTGACGTCGAACGAGATGGCAGACCTGTACGACCACGAATCGCTTGAGACGGATGCCGTGGCCGGCCTCCCCGTCAACACGAGCCTCATCGTCCACTCCGACCGCGGGTCAGCGCTGGGGCGGGTATCCGGGGAAGGTGCCATCCGCCTCGTGCGCGGCGACCGCGACGTCTTCGGCCTGCACGGCCGATCGGCCGAGCAGCGGCTCGCGATCGACATGCTGCTCGACCCCGCGATCGGCATCGTGTCGCTCGGCGGCCGTGCCGGCACCGGCAAGTCGGCACTCGCGCTGTGCGCAGGCCTCGAGGCCGTGCTCGAGCGGCAGCAGCACAAGAAGATCATGGTGTTCCGGCCGCTGTTCGCCGTCGGTGGGCAGGAGCTCGGCTACCTGCCCGGTGACCAGCAGGAGAAGATGAATCCGTGGGGCCAGGCGGTCTTCGACACCCTCGGCGCGCTCGTCTCCGACAACGTGCTGGAGGAGGTCGTCGAGCGCGGCATCCTCGAGGTGCTCCCGCTCACGCACATCCGCGGCCGCTCGCTGCACGACGCCTTCGTGATCGTCGACGAGGCGCAGTCGCTGGAGCGCAACGTGCTGCTCACGGTGCTCTCGCGTGTCGGCCAGAACTCGCGCGTGGTGCTCACGCACGACGTGGCCCAGCGCGACAACCTGCGCGTCGGGCGGCACGACGGCGTGGCATCCGTCATCGAGACCCTGAAGGGCCACGAGCTGTTCGGCCACATCACACTCACGCGCTCGGAGCGATCGGCCATCGCGGCACTGGTCACCGAGATGCTTGAATAGGAGCCGCCCGTCCTAGACGCCGAGGGCCCCGGAGACTACTCCGGGGCCCTCGTGCTGTCGGGGATGCCTACGGGTGCGTCATGCTCAGCACATCGAGCTTCTCGTCGAGCTGCGCCTCGGTGATCTCGCCGCGCTCGACGTAGCCGAGCTTGATGACGGCCTCGCGGATCGTGAGGCCCTCGGCGACCGAGTACTTGGCGATCTTCGCTGCGGCCTCGTAGCCGATGAGCTTGTTGAGCGGGGTGACGATCGACGGCGATGCCTCGGCGAGGAAGCGGGCGTGATCGACATCGGCCTCGAGGCCGCGCACCGTCTTGTCGGCGAGCACCCGCGTCGCGTTCGAGAGCAGGCGGATCGACTCGAGCAGCGCCGAGCCCATCACCGGGATCGCGACGTTGAGCTCGAACGCGCCCGATGCGCCGCTCCAGGCGATGGTGGCGTCGTTGCCGATCACGCGTGCGGCGACCATGAGGGTCGCCTCGGGGATGACCGGGTTCACCTTGCCGGGCATGATCGACGAGCCGGGCTGCAGGTCGGGGATCTTCAGCTCGCCGAGGCCGGTGTTCGGGCCAGAGCCCATCCAGCGCAGGTCGTTCGAGATCTTGGTGAGCGACACGGCGACGGTGCGCAGCGCGCCCGACGCCTCGACGAGCGCATCACGGTTCGCCTGGGCCTCGAAGTGGTTGCGCGCCTCGGTGATCGGCAGCTCGGTCTCGTCGACGATGAGCTCGATCACCTTCTGCGGGAAGCCGAGCGGCGTATTGATGCCCGTGCCGACGGCCGTGCCGCCGAGCGGCACCTCTGCCACGCGGGGGAGTGCGGAGTTCACGCGCTCGATGCCGTAGCGCAGCTGAGCGGCGTAACCGCCGAACTCCTGCCCGAGGGTCACCGGCGTCGCGTCCATCAGGTGCGTGCGGCCCGACTTGACGGTGTCCTTCCACAGCTCGGCCTTCTCCTCGAGGGCGACCGCGAGGTGGTCGAGCGCCGGGATGAGCTGGTCGATGAGCGCGCTCGTGACGGCGATGTGCACCGAGGTCGGGAACACGTCATTCGACGACTGCGAGGCGTTCACATGGTCGTTGGGGTGCACGGGGCTGCCGAGGCGCCGAGAAGCGAGCGTCGCCAGCACCTCGTTCATGTTCATGTTCGACGACGTGCCGGAGCCGGTCTGGTACACGTCGATGGGGAATTCGCCGTCGTACTTCCCGGCGATCACCTCGTCGGCCGCCCACGCGATGGCGTCGGCGATCTGGCCGTCGAGGGTGCTGAGCTCCTTGTTGGCGAGTGCCGCCGCCTTCTTGATGCGGGCGAGCGCGGCGATCTGCGCCGGCTCGAGCGTCGACCCGCTGATGGGGAAGTTCTCGACGGCGCGCTGCGTCTGCGCGGCGTACAGCGCGTCGCGGGGCACCCTCACCTCGCCCATGGTGTCGTGCTCGATGCGGTACTCGGCGTCGGTTTCGGTCGTCACTTCGGTGTGCACTTCCTCGTGTCGCGGATGTGGTGGGTGCTGCCGCTTATGACGGCAGGCCGATGAGCACGTCGGGCACCGCGGTGCCCTCGTGCAAGCGGTAGTTCGCGCCGACGATTCCGACCGAGCCGTCGACGACCTTGCGGCTGATCAGCTCGCTTCCGGTCAACAGGTCGGTGATCGTGTCGCGCAGGTGCTCGCGGCCGACCTCTGAGGCGTCGATCGCAGTGGTGTCGAGCGGTTCGCTGCCGCGGGCGCGCGCCACGCGGCGCACGGCGGGAACGATCGGGCCGATGAGCTTCTCGATCTTGGGCGTCAGCCCAGGGGCATCCGTCGCCTGCGAATCGATGGCGGCGCGCACGGCACCGCACTCGTCATGGCCGAGCACGAGAATGAGCGGAACGCCCAGCACGCCGACCGCGTACTCGAGTGAGCCGATGGCCGAGTCGGATGCCACCTGGCCGGCGTTGCGGATGACGAAGGCGTCGCCGAGGCCGAGGTCGAAGATGATCTCGGCGGCGAGGCGCGAGTCGCTGCACCCGAAGATCGCGACCGTGGGATGCTGGCCGTCGGCCAGGTCCTCGCGGCGCTCGACGTTCTGGTTCGGGTGGCTCGGTGCGCCCGACACGAAGCGGCGGTTGCCGTCGAGCAGGCTCTGCCAGGCTTCGGCGGGGGTGGGCGAGGTCATCGGTCGGCGCTCCCGTCGAGTTGCGGCGCAAGCGCCTGTGCCACCGTCGCGAATTCCTTGGGGCTCGCGGTGCCGGCGAGCACGACCGTGCTCGCCGCATGAGTCGCGACCAGCGCGTAGGTGGTGTTGTCGCTGTCCGACTGGCCGGCGCGGTTGTCGTAGACGACCCACTTCACCCCGCCGATCGTCGTCGATCCCGTGGCCCGGATGCTGTCGACCTCATCGACGATCCAGGTGTCGTCTGCCTTGAAGCCCTGGTCGAGGCCGATGTACTGCTTGTCGGGCGAGATGAAGCCGATGTGCCAGTCATCGATGCCGGAGGACGAGCCCGTGCGCAGCTCGGCCGCGTTCGCCGTCCATCCCTTCGGCAGGTCGGGGGACAGCAGCGGGTCGGGCTCGGTGCCCGTGCCCTGTGACGCGACCGACTTCCAGTCGACGGGCTTCCCGACCGTTCCCGGGCTGTTCCGCGGCACGAGCAGCACGATCACCAGCACGATGCCGAGGGTCGCGATCAGGGAGTAGACGAGATTGTTGACTGTCTGCCGCTGGCGATGCAGCCGGCTCGATTCGGCCTTGCGCGCGACCGTCTCGGCCGCGGTCTCGGGGCGCCCGAGCTCGGCGACGACGCGGCCGGCCGGTCTGTTGTCACTCATCTAGAACTCGTCGCCACCCGTCTTTTGGCCGCCCCCCTGCGCGCCGAGGCGAGCGGCGTCGAGCCGTGCCTTCGCGCCGATGAGCCATTCCTCGCAGCGGCGGGCGAGCGCTTCGCCGCGCTCCCACAGCTGCAGAGACTGCTCGAGGCTGGCATTTCCCTGTTCGAGCTCGCTGACGACCTTCACCAGCTCGTCGCGCGCCTGCTCATAGCTCAGCGCTGCGACGTCGACGGTCGTGTCGGGAGTTGGCACGGCGTTCATTCTAAGTGGCTCCTCACTGACGATGTTGGGTGCCGCCCGAGACGGCATCGATGGCGCCGTCGGCGAGCGTGATCACGAGAGCCGTGCCCTCTGGCGCGGCATCCGCGCTCTTCAGCACATGCCCGCCCGCCTGCACGATCGCGTAGCCGCGGTCGAGCGTCGACTGCGGCGACAGGGTGCGCAGGCGCGCACCGAGTTCGCGAACGGATGTCTCAGCCCGCTCCACTGTGCGTGCGGCGAGCTCGGCCCCCCGAGCGACATAGCGCGTGATCTCCTCGGCGCGGGTGTCGACGATCCAGCTGGTGGTCGCGAGCGCCGGCCGGCTGCGCAGCTGCGCGACGCGGTCGATCTCATGGCCGACGAGCGAGGTGACTCGCGTCTGCATGCGGGTGCGTGCCTGCTGCACGCGCACGAGCTCTTCGGCGACGTCGGGGACGACACGCTTCGCGGCATCCGTCGGCGTCGAGGCGCGCAGGTCCGCGACCTCGTCGAGCAGCGGGCGGTCGTTCTCGTGGCCGATCGCGGAGACGAGCGGCGTGCGGGTCGCGGCCGCGGTGCGCACGAGGGTCTCGTCGCTGAACGGCAGCAGATTCTGGAAGTCGCCGCCGCCGCGGGCGACGATGATGACGTCGACCTCGGGGTCGTCGTCGAGCTGTCTGATCGCCGCGGTCACCTCGGTCGCCGAGCGGTCGCCCTGCACCGCCGCGTAGACGGTCCGGAACTGCACGGCCGGCCAGCGCAGCAGCGCGTTCTTCTTGACGTCCTTCTCGGCGTCGGAGTCCTTGCCCGTGACGAGCCCGATCAGATGCGGCAGGAACGGCAGCGGCTTCTTGCGGGCGACGTCGAACAGGCCCTCGGAGGCGAGCTGGCGCTTCAGGCGCTCGAGACGCTCGAGCAGGTCGCCGAGGCCGACGTGCCGCAGGTCATACACCTGCATCGACAGGGTGCCGCCCTTGACCCAGTAGTCGGGCTTCACGGCGGCGATGACCCGGTCGCCTTGCGCGAAGTCCTTGTCGAGGCGCGAGGCGACCGACGACCAGACGTTGATGCTCACCGTGACGTCGAGCTCGAGGTCCTTGAGCTTGCCGTAGACGTTGCCGCCCCGCACGTTCCATTGGGTGAGCTCGCCCTCGACCCAGGCGGTGCCGAGGCGGTCGACGTACTCCTTGATCTTGGCCCCGAGCACGGCGACCGGCCACGGCGACTCGAGCGTGGGTGCACCCTCTGCCATGAACGACCTCTTCCCAGGTAGTGCGCGCTGGCCGACCTAAACTGAACGGCGTGAGCGACTCTTCGATCAGCCTCGGCATGCCCCGCATCGCGGGTGCCGGCGGGCGGCTCAAGGATATCCCGGTGGTCGGACACAAGCGGGTCCTGCTGGCCTCCCCGCGGGGCTACTGTGCAGGAGTCGACCGGGCAGTCGTCGCTGTGGAGAAAGCTCTCGAGCGCTATGGCGCCCCCGTCTACGTGCGCAAGCAGATCGTTCACAACAAGCATGTGGTCGCCACCCTCGAGCAGCAGGGCGCGATCTTCGTCGACGAGGTCGACCAGGTGCCGCAGGGCGCCCATGTCGTGTTCAGCGCCCACGGCGTCGCGCCGTCGGTCGTTCAAGCGGCGTCGGACCGGGGCCTGCGTGCCATCGACGCGACCTGCCCGCTCGTCACCAAGGTGCACCGCGAGGCGGTGCGGTTCGCGCGCGACGACTTCGAGATCCTGCTCATCGGCCACACGGGCCACGAAGAGGTCGAGGGCACGGCGGGCGAGGCGCCCGACAACGTCACGATCGTGAACAGCCCGGAGGAGGCCGACAGCGTGGTCGTCCGCGACCCGGAGAAGGTCGTCTGGCTGTCGCAGACCACGCTCTCGGTCGACGAGACGATGGAGACGGTGCGCCGTCTGCGCGCACGCTTCCCCGCCCTGCAGGACCCGCCGAGCGATGACATCTGCTACGCCACGCAGAACCGCCAGGTCGCGATCAAGAAGGTCGCGCAGGAGGCAGACGTCGTGATCGTCGTCGGCTCGGCCAACTCGTCGAACTCGGTGCGGCTCGTCGAGGTCGCGCTCGAGCACGGGGCGAAGGCCGCCTACCGCGTTGATTACGCGAGCGAAGTGCAGCAGGACTGGCTGGCGGATGCCGAGACCGTCGGCGTCACGAGCGGGGCCTCCGTTCCGGAGGTGCTCGTCCAGGAGCTCCTCGACGACCTCGCCCAGGCCGGCTACGGCGACGTGCACACGGTGCAGACCGCTGAGGAGGACCTGATGTTCTCGTTGCCGCGCGAACTGCGCACCGACACGTCCGGCAACCGCGACGCCCGCGCACTGGGTGGTCGCAGCCGATGAGCGATTCCGGTTCCGATTCCGAGCGCCACCGTCGCCCGGAGTACGGCGAGTACGCGACTCCCGAGGAGCAGCGTGCCGCGATCAAGCAGCCCGCGGAGTGGCAGCTCGAGGGGCCAGAACCGCACCTCGACGCGACCCGGCTCGCGCCTCAGCCGCCCGCGCCTGGGACTTATGGCCCGGGTGGCCCGCAGCACGGCGGCCAGCAGCAGGGCCCGATGCACTGGCCTCAGGAGGAGTCGCGTCCGCCCCAGCAGCCCATGGCGCGCGCCGGCTTCGGCGACCGCCTGGTCACGTTCGTGCTGCTCGGTTTCGGTCTCTCCAACGTGTTCGGCGTGGTCTCGGACGCATTCAACGGCGGCCAGGTCATGCGCGAGTCGATGGCCGTCATGGGTTCGAGCTACGAGCAGCTCGCCAATGCGCTTCCCGGCTGGCTGTGGCAGGGGCAGGCGATCATCTACGGCGTCGTATGGCTCGTGACGCTCTTCGTGTCGCTGACCGCGATGCGTGCAGGGCGCCGGTCGTGGTGGATCCCGCTGCTGGGGGCCGTCGTCGCCGGCATCCTCTTCTTCGCGATCTTCGTCATCGCGTTGGGGGAGAACCCCGAGCTGCTGAACATCTTGCCGTCGCCATCGCCGGCTGACACCGGCTCGTCGACGTAGGCCGGTAGGACACCACGGCTTGGGTGGCCGGGTCGGGCCCTTACCTTCGGACCACTTCGATGAGGGAACAGTTCCTGAGTGAAACCGAATCTGTTCCCTCATCGAAGCGCGCATGAGCTATCGCGCGAACCCACGGCAGACGTTGCGGATCCGGCGCTCGCACTACGGCCAGGGCTGGGCTACTTGCCGGACTTGCCGGCCGAGCCGAGCTGCTGGGTCGCCTCGATGACGCGCTTCGCCATGTCGGTCTCGGCGATCTTGCCCCAGGCGCGCGGGTCATACTTCTTCTTGTCGCCGACCTCGCCGTCGACCTTCAGCACGCCGTCGTAGTTCGACAGCATGTAGCCCGCGATCGAGCGGGTGAACGCGTACTGCGTGTCCGTGTCGATGTTCATCTTGATGACGCCGTTGCTGACCGCCTCGGCGATCTCTTCAGGCGATGAGCCCGAGCCGCCGTGGAAGACGAGGTCGAGCGGCTTCGGGCCGTGGCCGAACTTCGCTGCGATGCCGGCTTGGATCTCGCCCAGCAGCTCGGGCCGCAGCTTGACGCCGCCCGGCTTGTAGACGCCGTGCACGTTGCCGAAGGTGAGGGCTGCGATGTAGCGGCCCTTCTCGCCGAGGCCGAGCGCCTCGACGGCCTTCGTCACGTCGCCGACGGTGGTGTACAGCGCGTCGTTGGTGCCCTCGTGCTTGACGCCGTCTTCCTCGCCCCCCACGACGCCGACCTCGATCTCGAGGATCGCGTTGATCGCGCTCGTGCGCTTCAGGATGCCCTCGGCGATCTCGATGTTCTCGTCGAGCGGCACCGCAGAGCCGTCCCACATGTGCGACTGGAAGATCGGCTCGCCGCCGGCCTTCACCTGCTCCTCGCTCGCAGCGAGCAGCGGCAGCAGGAAGCTCTCGAGCGCGGGCTGCGGGCAGTGGTCGGTGTGCAGCGCGACCGTGATGCCGTAGTTCTTGGCGACCTCGGTCGCGAAGCGCGCCATGGCGAGCGCGCCGGTCGCGCGCGCTTTCACGGACTGGCCGGCGAAGTAGTCTGCGCCGCCGGTCGTGACCTGCAGGATGCCGTCGGACTCCGCCTCGGCGAGGCCCTGCAGCACGGCATTGATCGTCTGCGAAGACGACACGTTGAAGGCGGGGTAGGCGAAGCCGCCTGCCTTTGCCCTGTCAAGCATCTCGGCGTACTGGTCAGGCGTTGCGACAGGCATGGGGTCTCCTTCGAGGTGGCGGGCCGGTTCCTACATTAGGGGGATTCCGTCAGCTCCAGAGCGGTCAGAGGCCGGGGAACTTTCTCGATGGTTTCCGGTTCGTCGACTTGTGACAGCCGCGAGGGGTCGATGCCGGGGAACTGCCGCGCCGTGACGAGCACGCGGGTCTCGAGCGTGCCCGCGAACGCGTTGTACGACTCGACCGTGCGCTCGATCGCCTTGCGCAGCGCGTCGGCATGGCCCGACAGTGTCCCGATGCGCGAGTACAGCAGATTGCCGAGGTCGAACAGCTTGCGCGCCTCGTCGGTCACCGCCTGCTGCTGCCAGGTGATCGCGACGGTCTTGAGCACGGCCCAGAGATTGACGGGGGATGCCAGCGCCACCCGCTTCCCGAAGGCGTAGTCGAGCAGCGCCGGATCGGCATCGAGGGCCGATGCCAGCAGCGACTCGCTCGGCACGAAGGCGATCACGAACTCGGGGCTCACCTCGAGCCCCTCCCAATAGGCCTTCTTCGCGAGGGCGTCGATGTGCCCGCGCATGGCCCTGACGTGTGCGGCGAGCAGCGCCGCCCGGCGCGCGCCTTCCTCGCCTGCGGCGGTGTCGGGAATCGCCGAGGCCTCGAGGTAGCTCTCGAGCGGCACCTTCGAATCGACGGCCAGCTGCTTCCCGCCCGGCAGGCGGATCACCATGTCGGGGCGCAGCGTTCCGGCATCCGTCGAGATCGTCGTCTGCACGGTGAAATCGACGTGCTCGGTCAACCCGGCCGCCTCGACGACGCGGCGCAGCTGCGTCTCGCCCCAGACGCCGCGCGTCGAGTTGGAGCGCAGGGCGCCCGCGAGCGACTCGGTCGTGGTGCGCAGCCGCTCGTCGCTGACCCGCGCGAGCCGCAGCTGCTCGGCGAGCGAGCCGTATTGCTCAGAGCGCTCGCGTTCGAGCTCTGCCACCTTCTGCTGCATCGCGCCGAGGGTCTCGCGCACCGGCGCGAGTGCCTGCAGCACCTGGTTCTGCTGCCGCTCTCGGGCCTCGCGCGCAGCCTGGTCGGCGCGCAGCTGCTCGGCGGTCTCGCGCTGGGCGGCGAGCTGCTCGCGCAACGCGGTCACGGTGGCCTCGGCTGCGGCCAGGTCGGCGCGCAGGTCGCCTGCCCTGGAATCCGCCGCATCGCGCCGCCGCAGTACGAGCACGGCGAGCGCGCCGATCGGCGCGCCGGCGAAAAGGCCGATGACAAGTGCGAGGAAAGCGGGCATGCGGTCAGTCTTCAACCAGCCACCGACATCGGCGGCGAGGCGCCCCGCTACGCGGCGACGCGGGCCGCGCCGAGCCGGCCGACCTTGATCGCACAGGCGCGCGCGAGCGCGATGACGTCGTCGACGTCGTGGCGGCGCGCGGCGTGCACCATGATCGCGGCGCAGGCCTCGGCGTCGGCGGCGGCGTTGTGGTGTTCGAAGCCCTCGAATCCGGCCGCCATGGCCGCCGACGGCAGGCGGTACGAGTCGAGGTGGTACGTCTTGCGGGCGACCTGCAGGCTGCAGACATACGTCGCGACCGGCACCTCGAGCCCCGTGACCTGGCACGCCGTGCGGATCACGCCCATGTCGAAGCCGGCGTTGTGCGCCACGAACGCGTCGCCGTCGGCGAAGGCGAGCAGATCGGGCAGCTGCTGCTGCCAGGTGAGCGCGTCGAGCACGTCGGCGGCGCGAATGCCGTGGATGCGGATGTTCCAGTCGAGGAACTCGTCGTGGCCGGCCGGCGGCTGGATCAGCCAGTACGCCCGGTCCACCACGTGGCCGCCGCGCACCTTCACGAGCCCGACGCTGCAGGCGGACGCACCTGAGGAGTTCGCCGTCTCGAAGTCGATCGCGGTGAAATCCAGTGCCACGCGCCCATGCTCGCACGGCAGGATGTGACCGTGGTCAATGACACCCCGAACAGCCAGCCCAGCAAGAACGACCACGCGCGCAGCTTCGACGCGGCCGCGCACGTCTATGAGGAGTCCCGCCCCGGCTACCCGGCTGACGCGGTCGACTGGCTCGTCCCGGCCGACGCGCGCCGCGTTCTCGACGTCGGCGCGGGCACCGGCAAGTTCACGCGGATGCTTCAGGGCGAGGACCGCGAGGTGATCGCCGTCGACCCGAGCCCGCAGATGCTCGAGGTGCTGCGCGACAAGGTGCAGGGTGTCGAAACGCTGCTCGGCACCGCCGAGCGGCTGCCGCTGCCCGACGAGAGCGTCGACGCCGTCACCTTCGCGCAGGCCTGGCACTGGGTCGAGCCGGGCCGCGGCGAGCGCGAGGTCGCCCGCGTCCTCAAACCGGGCGGCACCCTCGGCCTCATCTGGAACAGCCGCGACGACCGCGTCGACTGGGTGCGCGAGCTCGGCGAGGCGATGGGGTCGAACGACGGCTACAGTCCGTCGGCGCTCGCCGAGCACCCGGTGGGCGCGCCGTTCGAGGGCGGCGAATCCGCGGAGTTCGGCTGGGTGCAGCGGCTGAGCCGCCCCGGCATCCTCACCTTGGTGCGCTCGCGCAGCTACTTCCTCGTCAAGAATGCAGACGGGCAGGCCGAGACGCTACGCCGGGTCGAGGCCGTGCTCGACCGGCATCCCGAGATCGCTGCCGCCGGTGTGATCGAGCTGCCCTACGTCACTCAGGCGTACCGCTTCCGGCGCGGCTGACGGCGAGATCGGCGTGACGGATGCCTGCGGGCCGCGCTTCGGCAGCGTGACGCGCACCGCGAGCAGCACCCCGGCGGTCGACACCGCGAGGCCCGAGACCTCCCACCGGTTCGGCCACGTCATCGTGACCAGGTGCACCATGACGACGCCCGCGAGCGTGCCGACGACGATCAGCTGAGCGGCGAGCGACACGGGCAGGGCGAGCGAGGCGATGTTCCACAGTACGGTCGCGACCCACGACAGCAGGATGCCGATCACGATGCTGACGGCGATGAGCCAGAGCCAGTCGGCGGCGCCGAGGGCGGGCTGGGCGCGGTGCTGCGCGGCGGCGGCCGGGATGAGCAGGAGGGCCAGCGGCAGGCATCCGATGCCCACGGCACCCGCCCAGTCGCGAGATGAGATGAGCGGATGCCGCTCGAGGAAGGTCGCGTTCGCCTCCGAATACCAGGCCCACCCGAGCATGCCGACGAGCGCCAGGGCGACACCGAACGCATAGCGCCCAGGGCTCGCGATGTGGTGGCCGACGAACGACTCGCCCGACAGCAGCGCGAGCCCTGCGACGGTCAGCACGACGGGCCAGACGAGCCGTCGCATCGGCACCTCGCGGCGCTTGAGATTGCCCCAGATCGCGAGCGCGACGGGCAGCACACCGTACACGATCGTCGAGGTCGCGCCGTCGGCGAAGCGCACCGAGAGCAGCACGAGCACGAACTGGCCGACGTTGCCGATCGCCGCGAAGATCAGCGCCGTCGCCCACTCGCGCGGGCCGAGCGTGCGCAGCGCGCGCCACGCGCGGGGCAGCAGCGCGAGCGCGATCAGCCCGAACACCGTGTAGCGGCCGACCGCGAGCGCGATCGGCGGCACGGCGGACGGCGTGACCAGCCCGACGATGAACGCGGTGGCCCAGATCACGTTCGCCCCGATGCCGGCGAGCACGCCGGAGCCGAGAGAACGTGAGGGGTGCACGAACTCAGCGTATGGGGCATGACCGACGCTCGGGCATCCGTACCGTGGGTCGGAGTACCCGCTCAGGCGGCTGCGACCGGGCATCGAACGCGGAGGGCGCCCCGTACTCTATGCGGGGAAGTCCGCTGACGCCGCCTGCGCCTCCTGCGGTTCGACGTCCGCGAGCCGGTCGGTGAGGGCGGCGCGAATCGCAAGGTAGGCGGAGTGACCGAGGACGAGACGCCGCGGGGCCGGCTCCTGGTTGACGCTGGCGATCATGAGGGCGGCCATCCGCTCCGGGTCGCCGGGCTCCTGGTAGGCGGGGTTCTGGAGGCCGCGGACGCCCGCTGCAGGGGTGCCGTCGTAGGCGGCGAGGGGTGTGCCGAGTTGGAGGCCCCTGAGGCGAAACCCGGTTCGCGCACCACCCGGCTCGACGATCGTGACGCCGATGTTGAACGGAGCGACCTCGTCGGCCAGCGACTCGGCAAAGCCCTCGACGCCCCACTTGCTCGCAATATAGAGGGAAGCGCCTGCGCCCGCGGTCTGCCCGCCGACCGTCGAGAGCTGGACGATACGACCTCCCCCTTGAGCGCGCAGGTGTGGGAGTGCTGCACGAACGACCTGGATCGAGCCCGTGAGGTTGGTGGCGATGATCTGCTCGATCTGCTCGTCGCTGACTTCCTCGGCGGCTCCGAAGAGGCCGAATCCCGCATTGTTCATCACAACGTCGATGCGGCCGAGCGCCGTGAAGGCGGCATCGACTACCGAGCGGACCGCGGCCGTGTCGGTCACGTCCAGGCTGGCGACCCAGATCTGGTCGCCGTAGCTCGCGACGAGGTCGGCCACGGACCCCTGCTTGCGGACGGTGCCCGCGACGCGATCGCCCGCCTTCAGGAGCTGCTCGGCCATCGTGCGACCGAAACCGCTGCTGATGCCCGTAATGAACCAGGTGCGCTGAGGCATGTCTTCCTCCATCTTCCGGGGGTCGATGCGACCCACCAACTTTTCAGTTGGTCAAGCATACCAACTTTCTGGTTGGTAGTCTGGGGACATGGAGCAGCCGCTTTCCACTCGCGATCGAATCCTGGCGGCCGCCATCGCGGAGTTCGCTGATCGCGGATTCGCCGGCGCCCGCATCGATCGGATCGCGGCGGCGGCCAAGGCGAACAAGGAACGCATTTACGCCTACTTCGGCGATAAGGAAAGCCTGTTCCGTGCGGCCATGTCGTCGGCGGTGACCGACGCGTCCGTCTGGTTGCCCGACAGCGGCGATGAACTCGTCCGCGCGACCGGCGATCTGTTCGACACGGCTTTCGACAATCCCGAGCTCGGCCGCCTCTTGACCTGGCGCAGGCTGGAGAACACCGCCAGGGGCGACGAAGACGAGCAGTCGCAGGTCCAGCAGAAGGTCGCGGACATACGCGACGCTCAGGCGAAAGGGATCATCGACTCGTCGTGGAACGCTTCGGATCTGTTGGCCATCGTCGCGGCGCTGTCTGGCGCGTGGGCCAGCGCTCCGGCCGCCCTGAAGCGGCTCGCAGAAGCTGAGGGACAGCCCGTCAGCGCGCGGCGAGCCATAGTCGAGGAGGCGATGCGACGCATCCTCAGGCCGCAACCACAGCGCGAATAGTCGCGGTCGTCTCGGCGCTCGGGACGGGCGTTGGGGCTGCTCCCGTAGGCTGTCGGGGTGGCTTTGACAATCGGAATCGTCGGTCTTCCCAACGTCGGCAAATCGACTCTCTTCAACGCGCTGACCAAGAACGACGTGCTCGCGGCGAACTACCCGTTCGCGACGATCGAGCCGAACGTGGGGGTCGTGAACCTGCCCGACGAGCGGCTCGGCCGACTCGCCGAAGTGTTCCACTCCGAGCGCCTCGTGCCGGCCACGGTCTCGTTCGTCGACATCGCCGGCATCGTGAAGGGCGCGTCGGAGGGCGAGGGGCTCGGCAACCAGTTCCTCGCGAACATCCGTGAGGCCGACGCCATCGCGCAGGTCGTGCGCGGCTTCACCGACGACGACGTCGTGCACGTGGCCGGCGCCGTCGACCCGCGCGGCGACCTCGACACCATCAACACCGAGCTGATCCTCGCCGACCTGCAGACCCTCGAGAAGGCGCAGCCGCGCATCGAGAAGGAGGTGCGCGGAAAGAAGACCGACCCCGCCGTGCTCGCCGCGGTGAACGAGGCGATCGAGCTGCTCTCGGCCGGCACCGTGCTGTCGGCGGCGAAGGGTCTCGACCTTCCTGCTTTGCGCGAGTTCGGGCTGCTGACGGCGAAGCCCGTCATTTACGTCTTCAATGTCGACGAGTCCGTATTGACGGATGCTTCGCGCAAGGCCGCCTTGGCCGAGTTGGTGGCCCCGGCGAAGGCCGTGTTCCTCGACGCGAAGATCGAATCGGAGCTCATCGACCTGCCTGAGGATGAGGCGCTGGAGCTGCTGCAGTCGACCGGCCAGGACGAGTCCGGCCTCGACCAGCTCGCCCGCGTCGGCTTCGACACCCTCGGACTCCAGACCTACCTGACGGCAGGGCCGAAGGAGGCGCGTGCGTGGACCATCCACAAGGGGTGGAAGGCGCCGCAGGCGGCCGGAGTGATCCACACCGACTTCGAGAAGGGCTTCATCAAGGCCGAGGTCATCTCGTTCGAGGACCTTGTCTCGCTGGGGTCAGTGGCGGAGGCGCGCGCGCACGGCAAGGCCCGCCTCGAGGGCAAGGACTACGTCATGCAGGACGGCGACGTGGTGGAGTTCCGCTTCAACGTGTGAGCCTGCCGTGTCGCTGCCCCTACGGGTGACAGGATTGGGGAGGTTGGGGCATCCATGGGAGAGGGAGAGCATGACCGACAACGGACTCGACTTGAGTGGCGACTGGGATCTGGACCCGGCGCACACTCGCATCGGCTTCTCGGCCAAGCACGCCATGGTGACGACCGTTCGCGGTGCGTTCAACGACATCACCGGCAGCCTGCACGTCGACCTCGACGAGCCGAGCGCGTCGACGGCCGAGGTCGTGATCAAGGCCGCGAGCGTCGATACGCGCAACTCGCAGCGCGATGACCACCTGCGCAGCGGTGACTTCTTCAACGCCGAGCAGTGGCCGGACATCGTGTTCCGCAGCACCCGCATCGAAGAGGTCGGCGAGAACGCGATCGTGGTCTCCGGCGACCTGACGATCCGCGATGTCACGAAGCCGATCAGCATCCCGATCGAGTACACGGGTGCGCGGGCCGACCCGTTCGGCGCACTGCGCGCCGGCTTCGAGGGCACCCGCCGCATCGACCGGCGCGAGTTCGGTCTCGAGTGGAACACCCCGCTCGACTCGGGCGGCGTCCTCGTCTCCGAGAAGATCACGCTCGAGTTCGAGATCTCGGCGATCAAGCGCGAAGGCGACGCCGAGCAGGCCGCTTAACGCAGCAAACACCGCGTAGGGCGCACGTTTCCGCTGAAAACGTGCGCCCTACGGCGTTTTGTGTGCCGCTCAGGCGAGCGGGTCGTACTGGAACGCCCGCAGTTCTTGCGTGCATCTGCATGCGACGGCGATCTTCGCCGCCCATTTCACCGCGTCGGCCCGCGTCTCGACCTCGATGACGGTCATGCCGCCGTCGAGCTGCGCGGTCTGCGGGTACGTGCCCTCGGCCGCCTCGCCGTCGCCGGTCACCAGCACCGGGGCGACGCTCTCGTCGATGCCGCCCCCGAACACGTAGACCCCGGCGGCTCGCATCTCGTCGAGCACGGCGTGCGCGGCATCCCCAGCCGCCTGCCACTCGTCAAGCGCGAGGTCCATCGCGCTGCTCGGGAACGAAATCAGGTACTTCGTCATGGTCGCGAGCACAGCACGCGCCATGGGCCGCGTCAACCGGCCAGACTGAGCGCATGACAGCTGCGCGTTCGATCACCATCGTCCTGTTCGACGGCTTCGAGCTGCTCGACGTGTTCGGCCCGGCCGAGCTGTTCAGCCAGGTCGACGGCCTCACGACGAGCTATGTCGGGCCGACCCGCGCGCCGGTCGCGAGCGCGCAGGGTGTCGCCGTCGTGCCCGACTTCGCCTACGCAGACGCCCCCGCCCCCGACATCGTGCTCGTGCCCGGCGGCAGGGGCACGCGCACGCTGGTCAACGATCCCGACACGCTCGCCTGGCTGCGCGCGTGGGCGGGCGGCGCGCAACTCATCACCTCGGTCTGCACGGGCTCCGGACTGCTCGCGGCAGCCGGCCTGCTCGACGGCTACCGGGCGACCTCGAACAAGCGATCCTTCGCCTGGGCGTCGAGCCAGGGCGCCGACGTCGAGTGGGTGCCTGAGGCGCGTTGGGTCGAGGACCGCGACCGGTGGACCTCGTCGGGCGTCGCTGCCGGCATGGACATGGCGGCCGCGCTCATCGCCTCGATTTTCGGTGCGGATGCCGGGCAGCGCGCCGCCGACCTCGTCGAGCTCGAGCTGCACACCGACCCTCACTGGGACCCGTTCGCGAAGCTCAACGGCCTCGTCGACTGACGCTGAGCGGCGAAACGCACGATTCGTCACCTTCGCGGCCGGCTCGCACGTGACGAATCGTGCGTCTTGTGACGAATCGTCTAGGCGGGCACCTTCGCAAAGGCTCGTACAGGAAAGGTTCCGAAGCCCTCGACCCGAGGCGGCACCGCCGTGAACAGCGCGCCGCTCGGCGGCAGCTCGCCGAGGCCCGTCAGGTGCTCGACCACGTGGATCCCCGCGGCGAGGAACACCGAGTGCTCGGGGCGCTCACCGCCGGCATCCGCCTCGGTGTCGTCGATGTTCTGCGAATCGATGCCGACCAGCGTGACGCCATGCTCGGCCAGATACGCGACCCCGCCGGGCGCGAGGAACGGCGCGTCGGTCGCATACTCGGGCGAGCCGAAGTGACGGTCCCAGCCCGTGTGCAGCAGCACGGCCTTGCCCCGTACCTCGCGGTCGAAGAAGACGGAGGCCGGGATGCCGCGCGCGTCGGCATCCGTCAGGTGGAACACCTCGGCCGGCAGGTCGACGAGCGTCTCGAGCGTCGTCGCGGCGAGGTCGGAGCCGCCTTCGTAGCGGTGGAACGGCGTGTCGAGATAGGTGCCCGTGTTGCCGGCGAGATCGATCACGTCCATAACGAATGTCGTGCCCGGCGCGTACCGCTCGACCGCCTGCTCGCGCGTCAGATGCGGGCGGATGCCGGGGGAGGGGATGCCAGGAAGCGTCACCATCCCCTCGCGAATGGTGTGGCTGAGCTCGACGAGGCGGAAGTCGGCCGTCGCGACGGCGGCGAGCGGCTCGACGCCGCGACTGCCGCGATGCTGCTCTTCGATCACCTGCAGGTTCTCGAGCCGCACGTCAGCTACCAGCGCAAGACCGAGGTGCTGCACGAGCAGCCTTCCGATCTCAGCTTCCGAGATCGCATCTGAGGGCAGGTCCAACCGGAATCCGTCTGCGCTCAGCGAGCCGCCGTTGACGAAGGAAATGTGCGCGTCGAAGACGGCGCGGTAGTCGGTCATCATCTGATGATGGCAGTGGTCCCAGAAACGCCTGGCGTCGCCGCCCTGGCAGTGCGACCCTGTGCGCATGACGCTCTACGACGAGCTGGGCGGATTCGACGCGATCCTCGGGGTGTGCCGCCGCTGGAACGAGCTGTGCCTCGCCGACCCCGTCGCGGAGCATCCGTTCTCACATGCCTATGTTCACCCGCAGCACGACGAGCGCCTCGCCGCGTACCTCAGCGAGGCGACGGGCGGGCCCAAGCTCTACACCGCCGGCTACGGCACCGAGACCAGGGTGCAGCGCATGCACGCCGGCAACGGCCCGCATGAAGAGCTCGACGGGATCTGCCTGAGGCTCTTCGACCAGGCGCTCGCAGAATCACCGATCGACGCCGACACGGCCGGCCGCCTCGGCGCCTACTTCCGCGCGGCCACTCAGAACATGACCCGCTACGACGCCTCGGCCGAGTCCGTCCCCGACGGGCTCCCGCTGCGCATGGCCTGAGCGCGACTACGGTTGCCGCATGGAGCTCAGCTTCCGCGGCGAGATCATCTACTGGCGCGGGCCCGCGCCGTTCACCTTTGTGCGCATTCCGGAGGCCGAGAGTGACGACATCGCCGAGATCGCGTCGATGGTCACCTACGGCTGGGGCGCGATCCCCGTCAACGCGCGCATCGGTCAGACGGAGTTCTACACCGCCCTCTTCCCGAAGGACGGCGTCTACCTGCTTCCGGTGCGCGTCGCGATCCGCCGGGCGGAGCGCATCGACGTCGGCGATGAGGTCGACGTCGAGCTCTCTGTCGGCGGCTGACGACCAGCGGTCCTATCGCCTATCGGGGCACGGGACAAGACTCGAGGCATGAGCAGCGATCCCTCGGCCGCGACGTGGCTGCGCGACGTCATCGATTCACTCATCGGCCTCGGCAGCGCGGTGCGCCGAGACGAGCCCGATTCCGTGCACCAGGCGCGCACGATGACGCGCCGGCTGCGCGTGGTGATCGGCCTCGTGCCCGGCGACGCGGCACGGCCCGCGCGCAAGGAGCTGAAGAACTACGGCCGGGCGCTCGGAGCGGCGCGCGATCTCGAGGTGCGGGCCGAGCTGGCGGCACGCCTGCTCGACGAGCTCGGCGACGACGACGACACGGATGCCGCGCATCAGCGTCTCGTCACCGGAGTCCTGGCCGAGTACCGGGTGGCGCACGCGCGGCTCGTCGAGTATCTCGACGGCCGCGCCTATCGTCGCCTGCTCACGCTGCTCGAAGACGTCGCGGACGACGCGGAGGATCTCGATGAGCTCGCCGTGCAGCACGAGGCGCGCAAGCATGCCCGCGCCCTGCGGTACCTGGCGGAGGCTCTCGCCGACGACGGCACGGCGAAGCTCGGAGCCCGGTTGCAGGATGCCTTCGGCGAACACCGCGACTACACGCTGCTCGCCCGCTCGCTCGAGGGCGAGACCGACCGGTCGATCGCCGAGGTGCGCCAGGCAGCGCAGAAGCGCGGTCAGGCATCCCTCGGCAGGAAATAGCTACCCGCGCAACTCGTGCGCGAGCTGCGCGGCCCACAGCTCGACCGCGGCGCGGTCGCGGAAGTCACCGGAGTGCTTCTTGGCGACCGAGTTCGCGAGCCAGCCTGACGGGTGCTCGTCGAGGCGTCCGCCGAAGGTGGCGGTGCCTCGGGCGTGCACCTCGGTCGCGGCCCGCTGCAGCTGCGGCGCGACCGCCGCGGGGTGCTCGGCCGTGAGCGTCGTGAGCGGGCCGGATGCCACGAGCCAGACGGGCGTGCCCTTCCACTCCTTCGCCACACGGTGAACGAGCCGCCGCGCGTCGGGATGCCACCGCTGCTCGTAGACGGCCCCGGCGATGAACGCCGCGTCGAAGTGCTCGAGCTCGGTGTCGACCAGGCTCGCCGGCTCGAGCTCGACCTCAAGGCCGTTCTCGAGCAGTTCCCGCGCGATCCACTCGGCGATGCCGACCGTGCCGCCGCGCCGCGACGCGTATGCAACCAGAACGCTAGTCATGGGCTGAGTCAACCTCGCGACATCTGGCGCCGCATGGGCCGATCGTCCCGACATACTGTTCGGGTGGCCCGACCCCTCCGCTCTCGCGTGTCCCTCCAGATCATCGTCGGAGTCGTGATCCTCGCCGTCGCAGGCGCCGTGGTGTTCGCGGTGGCCCAGGGCACCCGCCGCACGAGCGCCCCGACGGCCGGCGCCACGCACACGGCGGCCCCGGCCGGCATCGCGACCGCCGTGGGCTCGGTGCCCGCTTCCGTCTTCGACACCGTCGGGATCGGGACGGCCAAAGTCGCCCCCGCCAAGATCGATGCGCCCGGGCTGACCGACGGCGGCAAGCCGCAGGTGGTCTACGTCGGCGGCGAGTTCTGCCCGTTCTGCGCCGCAGAGCGCTGGCCGCTCGCGGTCGCGCTCGCGCGCTTCGGCACCTTCGACGCGCTCGGCGAGACGAGCTCGGCACCGGCTCCCGAGGTGTATCCGGGCACGGCGACGCTCAGCTTCCACGGCGCGACGTTCACGAGCGACTACCTGTCGCTCGCCGCGCGGGAGATCTACGACCGCGACCACAAGCCGCTCGACAAGCTGACGGATGCCGAGCAGCAGGTGCTCTCGACGTACGACGCGCCGCCGTACACGCAGACGTCCGGGTCGATTCCGTTCATCGACTTCGGCGGCGGCAGGGTCATCGCAGGCGCCCAGTACACGCCCGACGTTCTGGCGGGCAAGACGCAGGCGCAGATCGCCGCCGCGCTCAGCCAGCCGGGCTCGCCCATCGCGCAGGCGGTGATCGGCGCGGCGAACGTGCTCACGGTGGGGCTCTGCGAGCAGACCGCTGGGCAGCCGGCATCCGTCTGCCGGTCGAAGGGTGTGCAGACCGCCGCGGCCGCCATGGGGGCCGGCTGACCCGTGGCCGTAGCGCGCGGATTTCGGTAACGTCGAAGGCGTGCCAGACGACATAGACGGCTATGACAGAGCCCGCCTTGCCGCACTTTATGACCCGCTCGACCCCGATCGCTCCGACCTCGACGTGTACGTCGAGCTGGTGGCCGAACTGGGGGCCCGCCGTCTGATCGACCTGGGCTGCGGCACGGGTGCCTTCGCCCTGATGCTCGCCGGCCGCGGAATCCGCGTCACCGCAGTCGACCCCGACGAGGACGCGGTCGGCATCGCCCGGCACAAAGAGGGGGCCGATGCCGTCGAGTGGGTCGTCGGCGACGCCTCTGACCTGCCGCCGATGTCCGCCAACCTCGTGACCATGACGGCGAACGTCGCCCAGCATTTCCTGACGGATGCCGAGTGGGATGCCGCGCTCGCGTCGATCCGCGACGCGCTGCTGCCCGGGGGCTATCTGGTGTTCGAATCGCGGCGCCCCGAGGCCCGCGCCTGGGACGGCTGGACGCCCGAGCGCACCCGCGTCGAGGCCGACGTCGAGGACTACGGCCGCGTGCACGCCTGGCAGGAGGTGCTCGACGTCACCGACCACCTCGTGACCTTCCGCAGCTCGAACGCCTTCGAGGACGGCACCGTCATCGAGGTCGACACGACCCTGCGGTTCCGCACGGAGCAGGAGCTGCGGGTCTCGCTCGCCGCGGCCGGCTTCGAGACGGTCGAGGTGCGCGAGGCGCCCGACCGGCCCGGGCGGGAGTTCGTGTTCATCGCCCGGGTGGCGGACGAGGCCGACTACTAGGCGGATGCCACGGGCCGCACCGGCTGCACCAGGTCGGTGACCCACTCGCTCTGCGGGCGGAAGCCGGGAGTCCAGTAGACCTCGCGGCACACGCCGGCCAGTTCGTAGCCGTTCGCCTGGATCCACTGCACGAGGGCGTCCCACGACTCGCCGATCGTCGCCATCTCGCCGCGGTGCACTGTGACGGCGGCCTGCTCGAGCACCGGCAGGGTCGAGACCTCGACGCCGGGGACCTCGCTCACGGCATCCGGAATCACGAATCCCGCCGTGACGAGCGCGCCGGTGCCGTCGCCTGATTCGTCGGGTGCGTAGAGCGCGACCGCCGGTCCGTAGTCGGTGGGCGAGAGGCCTGCCTGCTCGACGGCCGCGCCGACGGCGGGGAAGATCGGCCCGATCACGGGCCCGATGTTCTCCGGCCCGAACCCAGACGCCTTCCTTGTGACGGTCGCGACGTGCTGCGGTTCAACGGCACGCACCTCGACACTGATCTCAGCCATCCGGCCCTCCTTCGACGTCGGCAATCATCCCGCGGCGAAGGGCGCGCCGGAAGAGTCGGCCGACGCGCGAAACGGCCCCGGAGCAGGGTGCGCTCCGGGGCCGCTCTCACCGCTGCGACCTACTGGTTGGCGGTCGCCAGCTTCTCGAGGTCTGCGTTGTTCTTGTACGCTTCGACCGCGTTGTCCTTGGTCACGAGCACGGGGGAGAGCTCGATCGACGGGACGATGATCGCGCCGTTGTCGTTGTTCTTGTCGTTGTCGACGGTCTTCGGCTTGTTGCCCTTGGCGAGCGTGCTCACGACGTCGACGGCGGCCTGGGCCTCAAGGTTGGTGTCCTTGTAGATCGTCGAGTACTGCGTGCCGTTCATGATCAGCGGGATCGAGTCGGTCTCCGAGTCCTGCCCGGTCACGACCGGGTTGGGGAGGCCGGCCGACTTCGTGGCCTGCAGGATGGCGCGGGCCAGGGTGTCGTTGGGGGAGAGCACGCCGTCGAGCTTGGCGCCGCCCGCGTAGTTGCCGGTGATCAGGTCGGTCATGCGCTTCTGCGCGTTCTGCGCGAGCCAGCCCTGGGTGGAGACCTGCTTGAAGTCGGTCTGGCCGGAGACGACCTTGATGGTGCCGTCGGCGATCTTCGGCTTGAGGACGCTCATCGCGCCGTCGAAGAACAGCGGGGCGTTGGCGTCGTCGGGCGAGCCGGCGAACAGCTCGACGTTGTAGGGGCCGTCGCCCTTCTCCTTCTTCAGGCCGTCGAGCAGGGCCTGGCCCTGCAGCTCGCCGACGTGGAAGTTGTTGAACGCGACGTAGTAGTCGACGTTCTTGGTGTTCAGGATGTTGCGGTCCCAGGCGATGACGATGGCACCGTCCTTCTTGGCGGTCGCGACCTGCGTGGTCAGCTGCGAGCCGTCCGCTGCGCCGATGATGATGACCTTGGCGCCCTTGGTCAGCATCGAGTTGATCTCGGCCTGCTGGCTCGGCACGGGGCTCGAGTTGTCCGCGTACTGGATGTCGGCCTTGAAGCCGGCCTTCTCGATCGAGTTCTTGAAGTCCTGGCCGGCGAGCACCCAGTTCTGGGACGTCTTCGCCGGCAGGGCGACGCCGATGAGGTCGCCCTTCTTGACCGAGGTGGAGCCGCTGTCGCCGGAGGCGCTGGCGGAGCGGCCGGTCGAGCAGCCGCTCAGCGTCAGCGCGGCGGCAGCCGCGACGGCGGCGATGCCGACGATGTACTTCTTGCGCATGTGATTGCCTTTTCTCTTCTTCGAGCGTGAGCGGCGTTGTGGGCCGCCCGGTGGTTCTCCTGCGGGATTAGGGCAGGGAGACGGTGGACTGGTCGTCGATCGACTTGGGCTGCTCGGCGGCGGTCGGCTCGCCGGCATCCGTCTTCGTCTTGTCGCGGCCGATGCCGAGACCGCGCATGATGCCGCCGATGAGCGACGGGCGGCCCTGCGTCTTGGAGTAGACGTCGAAGGCGACGGCGGCGAGCAGCACGAGGCCGCGGATGATCTGCTGCAGGTTCGACTCGGCGCCGATCAGCTGCAGGCCGTTCTGGAGCAGCGCCATGACGAGCGCGCCGACGATCGAGCCGGCGACGGTTCCGATGCCGCCCGAGACCGCCGCGCCGCCGACGAACACCGCGGCGATGGCGTCGAGCTCCCAGCCCGTGCCGTCCGCCGGGCCTGAGGCGCCCGCGTAGCCGACGTAGACCATGCCCGCGATCGCGGCGAGCACCGACATGTTCGCCATGACGAAGAAATTGACGCGGCGGATGCTGACGCCCGACAGTGCCGCGGCGTTGGCGTTGCCGCCGACTGCGTAGACCTGGCGGCCGAAGATCGTGTTCCGCGTGATGAAGCCGTACAGGATCGTGAGGACGCCCGCGATGATCGCGACGACGGGGAAGCTCGTGCCGGCCGAGCCCGCGGCGAAGAGGTACGTCGCGAACAGGGTGACGGCGACGAGGATGCCGGTGCGCACGACGCTCACCCACATCGGGACCAGCTCTGCGCCCATCTTGCGGCGCTTGGCGCGGCCGCGGGCCTCGATCCAGATGAGGGCGGCGACGGTGATCAGGCCGAGCAGCAGCGTGCCGTTGCTGAAGCCCGTGTTCGGCCCGAAGTCGGGGATGAAGCCGTTGCCGATGGTCTGGTACGACTCGGGGACGCTCACCGAGGTCGAGTTGCCGATCCACTGGTTCGCGCCGCGGAAGATCAGCTGGCCGGCCAGGGTCACGATGAACGCGGGGACGCGGACGAAGGCCACCCAGAAGCCCTGCCAGGCACCGACGAGCGCGCCGATGACCAGGCCGAGGATGATCGCGGCCCACCACGACCAGTGCCACTGGCTCATCGCCTGGGCGACGATGATGCCGACGAAGGCGGCGATCGAGCCGACCGACAGGTCGATGTGGCCGGCGATGATCACCATGACCATGCCGAGCGCCAGGATCAGGATGTACGAGTACTGCTGGAAGACGTTGATGACGTTCGTCGGGTTCAGGGTGAGCCCGTGGGTCGCCCATTCGAAGATCGCGATGATCAGGATCAGGGCGACGATCATCCCGTACTGGCCGGCACTCGTGCCTCGGCCGCCGAAGAGTTGACGGAGCTGGTTCATCTAGATCAGTGCGTCCTTCTTGCTGCTGGTCATGCTGCGCATGAGGTTTTCGGGATTCGCCTCGGCGGCGACGAATTCATCGGTGATCGAGCCCTCGAAGATCGTGTAGATGCGATCCGAGAGGCCGAGGAGCTCCGGCAGCTCCGAGGAGATGAGGATCACGCCCTTGCCCTGCTCGGCGAGCTGCTGGATGATCCGGTAGATCTCGAACTTGGCGCCGACGTCGATGCCGCGGGTGGGCTCGTCGAGGATCAGCAGGTCGGGGTCGGTGAACATCCACTTGGACAGCACGACCTTCTGCTGGTTGCCGCCGGAGAGCTTCGAGACGCCCTCTTCGACGGTCGGCACCTTGGTGCGCAGCAGCTTGCGGTACTGCTCGGCGACGTCGTACTCCTTGAGCGAGTCGACGACCCCGCCGCGCGAGATCTTGCGCAGGTCGGCCGACACCGTCGAGCGCTTCACCGAGTCGAGCAGGTTGAGGCCGAGCGCCTTGCGATCCTCGCTCACGTAGCCGATGCCTGCGTCGATCGCCTGTCGAACGCTGCCGAGCCTGAGCTCGCGGCCGTCCTTGAGCACCTGGCCGCCGAGCCACGTGCCGTAGCTCTTGCCGAACAGGCTCATCGCGAGCTCGGTGCGACCGGCGCCCATCAGTCCGGCGAATCCGACGATCTCGCCACGGCGCACGGTGAAGCTCTCGTCCTTGCACACGAGACGGGACGAATCGAGCGGATGCTGGACGTACCAGTTCTTCACCTCGAAGAACACCTCGCCGATGTGCGGCGTGCGGTCGGGGAAGCGGCTCTCGAGGGAACGGCCGACCATGCCGCGGATGATGCGGTCCTCGTCGACCCCCGTGTGCACGTCGAGGGTCTCGATGGTGCGCCCGTCGCGGATGATCGTGATGTCGTCGGCGACCTGCTCGATCTCGTTGAGCTTGTGGCTGATCATGATCGAGGTCACGCCGCGCTCCTTGAGCCCGACGATGAGGCTCAGCAGGTGCTGCGAGTCGGTCTCGTTGAGAGCGGCGGTCGGCTCGTCGAGGATGAGCAGCTTGACGTTCTTGTGCAGCGCCTTCGCGATCTCGACGAGCTGCTGCTTGCCGACGCCGATGTTCTTGATCTGGGTGTCGGGGTCCTCGTCGAGGCCGACGCGCTCGAGCAGCTCGCGCGCCCGGATCTGCGCCTGCGTCCAGTCGATGACGCCGCGCTTGCCGATCTCGCTGCCGAGGAACAGGTTCTCGGTGATCGAGAGCTCGGGGATGAGCGCCAGCTCCTGGTGGATGATGACGATCCCGGCTTCCTCGGACTGCTTGATGTTCGAGAACTGCACGACCTCGCCCTGGTAGACGATGTCGCCGGTGTAGGTGCCGAACGGGTAGACGCCGGAGAGCACCTTCATGAGCGTCGATTTGCCGGCGCCGTTCTCGCCGCAGATCGCGTGGATCTCACCCGCTGCGACGGTGATGCTGACGTCGGACAGTGCCCTGACGCCGGGGAATTCCTTGGTGATGGAGCGCATCTCCAAGATGGTGGTCGGGTTGCTCACCTGTTTTTCACTCCTCATTGAGCTCCATGTGAACGATCACATTCGGGCCGGAGCAGATCATAAGCCGAACTGTCTGTGCGTTGTCAAACCGAGGCGCGTCCTAGGCGCGTCGCGCCGGTCCGCTGGAGCGCCGCACCACGAGATGCGGCTGCACGTCGACGGTGTCGTCGTCGCGCCCCTTCACCAGCATCTGCACGCATCGCCTGCCGAGCTCCGCGAAGTCCTGATGCACGGTCGTGAGCGGGGGCCAGAAGTGCTCTGCTGCCGGGATGTCGTCGAAGCCGATCACGCTGATGTCCTCCGGCACCCGCACCGACAGCGCGTGCGCGGCGTGCAGCACGCCGAGGGCCATCTCGTCGTTCGAGCAGAAGAACGCCGTCGCGTCGTTCGCCGCGATCAACTGGCGGCCGGCGAAATAGCCGAACTCGGCGGTCCAGTCGCCGCGGATCGGCGGCAGCGTCGGCAGCTCGCGGTCGGAGAGCTCGAGCAGGTAGCCCTGCATACGGGCATCCGCCTCGATCCAGTCCTGGGGGCCTGCGAGGTGGCGGATGTACTGATGGCCGAGATCGGCGAGGTGCGCGGTGGCCGCGCGGGCACCGGCGGCCTGATCGACCCAGAGCGCCTGCGGGTCGCCGTCGAGCCCCGAGCGCAGCGTCACCATGGGCGGCAGGTCGGCGAGGGTCGCGAGCGTCTCGAAGACGCGCTGCTGCGGGGCGATGACGACGAGCCCCTCGACGTCCTGGTCGATGAGGCGGTCGACGGCTGTCGTCACGGATTCCTCGTCGATCTCGCTGAGGTGCGCGGTGTTGACGTAGAACCCTTCGACGGCTGCCGCCGCTTCGATCGCCTGGATGGTGAGCGCCGGCCCGTAGTTCGTGCGGACCGAGGCGAGCACCCCGATCGTGCGCGAGCGACTGGTCTTGAGCGCCCTGGCCGCTCGGTTGGGGCGGTAGTGCAGCTGCTCCATCGCCGCGAGCACCCGATCGCGCGTCTCGGGCCGTAAGGCCTCGGAATTGTTGAGCACCCGCGACACTGTCTGATACGAGACCCCGGCCAGACGTGCGACGTCCCGCATGTTCGGGGCGCGCGTGCGCGCGGACTCTGGGGAGCTCATCGGGGTGCCTCACTGGGCATGTGGTCGTTCACATGCCCGCAGACATTATGCAGGCAGCGATGTGGCGGTCAGCTCCTCGGCGACCTCCCAGAGGCGTGCGGCGGCCGCCAGGGAGCGCGCCGAGCGCGGAATCCTCGCCTGCTTCGTCGGACCCACGAGACCGAGTCGGCCGCCCGGCCCGTAGTAGGCGCCCTGCTCGGCCGCGGGCGAGGTCGCCGCGAACAGCAGCGGCTCCGCACCGGTTTCGACGCCCTGCGACGGCAGCAGGGTGCGGCGGATCGGCGGTAGCTGGCTGTCCGTGCCGCGGCCGAGGTTCCGGCCTGCGGTCTGCAGGTTCGTGCGGGTGTAGCCGGGGTGCGCGCTCGTGCTCAGCAGATCCCAGCCGCGGTCGGCGGCGACGGCGCCCAGCTGCCGCGCGAGCAGCAGGTCGGCGAGCTTCGACTGGGCGTAAGAGAATTGCGGCGAGAAGCGGCGACGGGTCCAGTTCAGGTCATCGAAGCGGATGCGGCCGAAGTTGGCCGTTCCGCTCGACATCGTCGCGACGCGGGCGCCCGGGGTCGCGAGCAGGCTCGGAAGCAGCAGGTTGGTGAGCGCGAACGGGCCGAGGAAGTTGGTGCCGAACTGCAGCTCGAAGCCGTCGGCCGTCTCGATGCGTTGCGGCGGCACCATAACGCCCGCGTTGTTGACGAGCACGTGCAGGGGCTTGCCGTCTGCGACGACGGATGCCGCGAATTCGCGCACCGACGCGAGGGAGGCGAGATCGAGCCGGCGCACCTCGAGCAGCGCGCCCGGCGCCTCCGCCCTGATCGCCGCCGCGGCCTCTTCGCCCTTCGCCGGCGTGCGCACGGCGATGATCACCTCGGCGCCCGCGCGCGCAAGCCGTCGGGCGACCTCGCGCCCGGTGCCGCTGTTGGACCCGGTCACGACGAATCGTCGCCCGTTCTGCGCAGGCACGTCGTAGTACATGAGGGAGCTCCTGTCTGGGATAATAGAACCACTGGTCTGTTGTGGCCACAATAACAGACCGACGGTCTTTTGTCTGGAGGGTTCATGACTGCCGAGTTCGCACGGGCGCGCAGCGACGAGCAGCGGGCGATGCGTCGAAGGGCGATTCTCGCCACCGCCGCCGAGGTGCTCGGCGACGGCACCCGCGTCGCCGACCTCAGCCTCAACGCGCTCGCCCGCCGCGTCGGCCTCGCCAAGTCGAACGTGCTGCGGTACTTCGAGACGCGCGAAGCCGTGCTGCTCGCCCTGCTCGACGCCGAGTACGGCAGCTGGCTCGACGAGGTCGAGGGCGAGCTGGTGCAGTCGGATGCTCCGGCCGACACCGCGTCTCAGCTCGAGCGCATCGCCGACGTGATCTCGCGCACGATCGCCGCCCGCCCCATGCTCGCCGAGTTGGTCGCCACCTCGGCCGTGGTCCTCGAGCACAACGTGTCGGCCGAGATCGCCGCGGACTACAAGCGCCGGGCTTACGCACAGGCGATGCGTCTGGTCGGGCTCGTCGAAGCACGGCTGGGGGAGCTTCCCGATGCGAGCCGCATCGCGCTCGCCGCATCCGTCAATCTCGCGATCGGCGGCGCCTGGGGCATGTGCCGGCCATCGCCCGGCATGGCCGAGGCGTACGCGCGCGACCCCGAGCTCGCCGCCATGCAGCTCGACTACCGTGTCGCAGTGCGCGAGCTCGTGGCGACCGCGCTCACCGGCCTGCTCGCGCGTAGCGTTGCGCCATGGCAGCAGAACGGGACGTCGACGACGAGAAGCAGACCCTGAAGTCCTACCTGCAGCGCCAGCGCGAGGCGCTGGTCTGGAAGGTCGAGGGCCTGAGCGAGCGGCAGGCGCGCTGGCCCATGACACCGACCGGCACGAACCTGCTCGGCCTTGTGAAGCACGTCGCCGGGGTGGAGTACGGGTATTTCGGCGAGGTGTTCGGCCGCCCCGCGACAGACCCGCTGCTCTCCGATTTCGACGCCGCGGAAGACAACGACGACTTCTGGGCGACGCCCGACGAGTCGATCGCCGACGTCATCGCGTTCTACCAGCGGGCATGGGTGCATGCGGATGCCACGATCGACGCCCTCTCGCTCGGCGATGTCGGCTTCGTGTCGTGGTGGCCGGCCGACAAGCAGCGGCCGACGCTCCACAGGGTGCTCGTGCATCACCTGCAGGAGCTCGCGCGGCACGCAGGCCACGCCGACATCCTGCGTGAGCTCGTCGACAGCCGGGTCGGGATCAATCCGAGGCTCTCGAACCTGCCGGATCACGACGACGCGTGGTGGGCCGCCTACACCGAGAAGCTGCGCGGCATCGCCGAATCATTCCCCTGAGCAGCTCAGCTCACCTCTTCCGCCGGCCGCCGCACGAAGAACGCCCCGGCGACAGCGCCGAGCGACACGATCGCGCCGATCAGGAACGCGGCGCGCACCCCGGCGGCCTGCGCGGGCTGCGCCGCCGCGCCGCCGTTCGCGGCGGACAGGGTCACCGCCGCGAGAACTGCGACGAACACCGCCGTGCCGATCGCGCCCGCCACCTGCTGCACGGTGCCGACAATGGCGCTCGCGTGCGAGTAGAAGTGCTTCGTCACCGAGCCGAGCGCTGCCGTGAACAGCGGAGTGAACATCAGCGAGAGCCCGAAGCTCAGCACGATGTGCGCGGCCAGCACGACCCACACCGAGGTGTGCTCGGTGGCGAACAGCGCGAGGAACCAGAGGTCGAGCGAGACGATCACGGCACCCGGCACCAGCAGCACCGCTGGTCCTCGCCGGTCGTAGATGCGACCGACCAGCGGCGCGAACAGGCCCATCACGAGGCCGCCCGGCAACAGCAGCAGCCCGGACAGCAGCGAGTCGAAGCCCAGCACCGTCTGCATGTAGATCGGCAGCACGATGATCGTGCCGAAGAACGCGACCATCATGACCACCATCAGCGCGACCGAGACGGTGAAGTTCCGCACCGCGAACGGCCGCAAGTCGAGCAGGGCGCGCTCGTGCCTTCCGAGGCGTCGCTGCCGCAGCACGAACAGCACGAGTGAAACGGCGCCGACCGCGAGCGCCACCGCCATGACCCACACGTCGGCGCTGCTTCCGCCCGAGGCATCCGTCGCACCGCCGATCTGCGCGAGCCCGAAGACCAACCCGCCGAAGCCGAGCGCCGCGAGCGGGATGGACAGCGCGTCGAGCGGCGCGGGCTCGGGCGGGCTCACGTTCTCGACGCTGAGGATGCCGATCACGAGCATCGCGACCGCGATGGGCAGCACGATCAGGAACATCCATCGCCAGGACAGGTAGTTGAGCACCAAGCCCGAGATCGTCGGGCCGATCGCCGGCGCGACCGAGATCACCGTCGAGACGCGGCCCATCAGGCGACCGCGCTCGTGCGGCGGCACGAGCTCCATGATGGTGGTCATGAGCAGCGGCATCATGATCGCGGTGCCGCACGCCTGCGTGACGCGCGCGATCAGCAGCACCGTGAAGCCCGGCGCGACGGCGGCGAGCAGCGTTCCGGCAGAGAAGAAGCTCATGGCGAGGATGAAGGCCGGCCGCGTCTCGAGCCGCTGCAGCAGCCACCCCGTCACGGGGATCACGACCGCCATGGTCAGCATGAACACCGTCGTCAACCATTGCGCGAGCTCGACGGAGACGTGCAGGTCGACCACGAGGTGGGGGATCGCGACGCCCATGATCGTCTCGTTGAGAATCACGACGAAGGTCGCGCCGAGCAGCAGCCAGATGACGCGGCTCGAGCGCGCGTCGATGCCGGCGGGTGCCTGCGCGGTGAGGGTCATTTCCAAAGGCTAAGGGCGACCGGTGACATCCGGTACGCTGGCCGCAGCACCACTCAACCGAATATCGGGCCTTCAGGCCGCCGCGGGAGAGCTGCGCAGTTCCGATTCACGACGCGCAGCACCGAAGGAGCAATCCTCCCCGACAATCTCTCAGGTACATGTACCGCGGCAGGCTGGCCACTCTGAAGAGCGAGTCTCGAACTCCGCCGACGGTGAAAGCACTGAGTGCGGTGCGAATCTCTCAGGCACAGATACAGAGGGGGAGTTCCTTCCTTCACTAGGAGAACTCTTGTCTGATCGTGTCTCACCGCTCGCCGAGGTGCACAACGCGGCCGGTGCCCAGTTCACCGATTTCGCCGGCTGGCAGATGCCCGTGCGCTATTCGAGCGACCTCGCGGAGCATCGCGCCGTGCGCGAAGCGGCCGGCCTCTTCGACCTCTCCCACATGGGGGAGATCGTGCTCGTGGGCGACGAGGCTGCGGCGGCTCTCGACTACGCGGTGAGCGGGCGGATGTCTGCGCTGAAGCCGGGTCAGGCGAAGTACACGCTGCTGCTGAACGCGGAGGGTGGGGTCATCGACGACCTGATCGTCTACCGCACCGGCGAGGACCGCTATCTCGTCGTCGCGAACGCATCGAACGCCGAGGCGGTCGCCGAGGCGCTGCACGAGCGCGCAGAGGGCTTCGCCACGCAGGTGTTCGACGAGAGCGACGACGTCGCGCTGATCGCGGTGCAGGGACCCAACGCCCTCGAGATCCTGTTCGCCGTCGAGGGGTTCGCGATCGAGGGCGGCCACCCCGACGGGGAAGACGTGCCGGAGACGCTGCGCGAGCTGCGCTACTACCGTGCCGTCGCCGGGCTGTTCCGCGAGCACCCCGTGCTGTTCGCCCGCACGGGCTACACCGGCGAAGACGGCTTCGAGCTGTTCTGCGCCCCTGACTTCGCGAAGGAGCTGTGGGAGACGATCGCCGAGGTCGGTGCGCCGTTCGGCCTGCTGCCGGCCGGCCTCGCCGCACGCGACACGCTGCGGCTCGAGGCAGGCATGCCGCTCTACGGCCACGAGCTCGATGCGACCACCTTTCCCGTGCAGGCCGGCCTCGGCCGCGTCGTCGACCTCGGCAAGCCGGGCGACTTCGTCGGGCGCGCGGCGAGCGAGCAGGGGCCGGGGGCGGATGCCAGGGTGCTGGTCGGCCTCACCGGCGACGGGCGCCGTGCGGCCCGCGCCGACTACGCCGTCTTCACCGAGGACGGCACGAGCGAGATCGGCGTCGTGACCTCAGGCGCGCTCTCGCCCACGCTCGGCGTTCCGGTGGCGATGGCCTACGTCGACCCTGCCTACCGTGAACCGGGAACCGCCGTCACCGTCGAGGTGCGCGGAACCAAGCATCCGTACACCGTCACCGTCCTGCCCTTCTACAAGCGAAAGAGCAACTAGCCATGGCCGCACCGCAGAACCTCAAGTACACGGAAGAGCACGAATGGGTGCTCGTCGACGGCGATGTCGCGACCGTCGGCATCACCGACTACGCCCAGGCGGCGCTGGGCGACGTGGTCTTCGTCGACCTTCCCGCGGAGGGCACGGCGGTCGCCGCAGCGGCGGTCGTCGGCGAGATCGAGTCGACGAAGTCGGTCGGGGAGCTGTTCGCCCCGATCGACGGCGAGGTCGTCGAGGCGAACCAGGCTGTCGTCGACAGCCCCGATCTCGTGAACTCCGACCCGTATGGCGCCGGCTGGCTGATCAAGGTGCGCTTCACGCAGCTGCCGGAACTGCTCGACGCCGCCGCCTACGACGAGCTGACCAGCAAGTGAGCAGGGGCCTGTTCGCAGATCGTCACATCGGGGCCGATGCCGAGCAGACCGCGGCGATGCTCGCCGCCGTCGGCTACGAGAGCCTCGACGCGCTCGTGCGGGCCGCGGTGCCCGCCTCGATCCAGTTGCCCGCGCAGACCGGCTCATCGAGTATTCCCCAAGCGGCATCCGAGCGCGCCGCGCTCGCCGAACTGCGCACGCTGGCCGGGCGGAACACCGTGAACCGATCGCTCATCGGGCAGGGCTACTACGGCACGCTGACCCCGGCGGTCATCCAGCGGAATGTGCTCGAGAACCCCAGCTGGTACACGGCATACACGCCGTATCAGCCCGAGATCTCGCAGGGCCGGCTCGAAGCGCTGCTCAACTTCCAGCAGGCCGTGTGCGACCTGACGGGCCTTGATATCGCGAACGCGTCGATGCTCGACGAATCGACCGCCGTCGTCGAGGCGATGCTGCTCGCGCGCCGCGCCTCGAAGTCGAAGTCGAGCCGCTTCCTCGTCGACGCCGATGCATTCCCGCAGACGTATGCGTTGCTCGCGGGCCGTGCGGCGGCCGTCGGCATCGAGCTCGAGACCGTGCGCCTCGCCGACGCGGACCCGGCCGGGCTCGGCGAGTTCTTCGGCGTCTTCGTGCAGTACCCGGGTGCTTCCGGGCTCGTCTGGAACCCGGCATCCGTCTTCACCGCCGCGCACGATCGGGGCGCGCTCGCCATCGCCGCTGCGGACCTGCTCGCCGTCGCGATCATCACCCCACCGGGTGAGCTCGGGGCGGACATCGCCGTCGGCTCCTCGCAGCGCTTCGGTGTGCCGATGGGCTTCGGCGGCCCGCACGCCGGCTACATGGCGGTGCGCACGGGGCTCGAGCGGCAGCTGCCCGGTCGTCTCGTCGGCGTCAGCCAGGACTCGGCGGGCAAGCCCGCGTACCGGCTCACGCTGCAGACGCGCGAACAGCACATCCGCCGCGAGAAGGCCACGTCGAACATCTGCACCGCGCAGGTGCTGCTCGCCGTGATGGCGTCGATGTACGCGGTCTACCACGGTCCGCGCGGCATCCGCGCGATCGCGACGCGGGTGCACGCGACGGCTGCGGCGATCGCGCGCGACCTCGAGGCCCGCGGCGCGCAGATCGTCACGCCCGCCTACTTCGACACCTTCCGGGTGCGGGTGGCGGATGCCGACGCCACGGTCGCCGCGGCGCACGAGCGCGGCGTGCTGGTCTGGAAGGTCGACGCGACGACCGTGTCGGTCAGCATCGACGAGGCCGTGGCGGAAGACCCCGGCGCCGTCTGGGAGCTGCTGCTCGACGTGCTCGCACCGGGTGCCGAGCCCGGGGACGTGATCGAGAGGCGCGGCTTCTACGGCACCGACGGCGGCGTCACCGTGTTCGCACCGAACTCGGTGCGCGAGTTCCCCGAGGCGCTTGAGCGCACCTCGGGCTACCTCACGCACCCGGTGTTCAACTCGTACCACTCCGAGACCGCCATGATGAGGTACCTCAAGCAGCTCGCCGACCGCGACTACGCGCTCGACCGCGGCATGATCCCGCTCGGCTCGTGCACGATGAAGCTGAACGCCGCGACCGAGATGGCCGCGGTCACGTGGCCGGAATTCGCGCAGCTGCACCCCTTCGCCCCGGCATCCGACGTCGCCGGCTACCTCGAGCTGATCGGCGACCTCGAGACGTGGCTCGCCGAGCTGACCGGCTACGACACGGTGTCTCTGCAGCCGAACGCGGGCAGCCAGGGCGAGCTCGCTGGGCTGCTCGCGATCCGCGGCTACCACGACTCGCGCGGCGACACGCAGCGCACCGTCTGCCTGATCCCGCAGTCGGCGCACGGCACCAATGCGGCGTCCGCCGTCCTCGCGGGTCTGCGGGTGGTCGTCGTCGCGACCGATGAGCACGGCAACGTCGACCTCGGCGATCTGCGCGCCAAGATCGCGGCGAACCGCGACGACCTCGCCGCGCTCATGATCACCTACCCGTCGACGCACGGCGTCTATGAGCACGACGTGGTGGAGATCACGGATGCCGTGCACGAGGCCGGCGGCCAGGTGTACGTCGACGGAGCGAACCTCAACGCGCTGCTCGGCTATGCGGCGTTCGGCGGCTTCGGCGGCGACGTCTCGCACCTCAACCTGCACAAGACGTTCTGCATCCCGCACGGCGGCGGCGGGCCCGGCGTCGGCCCTGTGGCGGCGAAGGCCCATCTGGCGCCGTTCCTGCCTGGGCATCCGCTCGCCCAGTCGAACTCGCACGTCGGGCTGCCGCATGGCGGCGCGCCGGTCTCGGCTGCGCCGTTCGGCTCGCCCAGCATCCTGCCGATCTCGTGGGCCTATATGCGCATGATGGGGCTCGAGGGCCTCACCCGAGCGACGGGGTCCGCGGTGCTCGCCGCCAACTATGTCGCAGTGCGCCTGCGCGAGCACTACTCGGTGCTCTACGCGGGCGAGGGCGGCCTCGTCGCGCACGAGTGCATCCTCGACGTGCGCACGCTCTCCGCCGAGACCGGCGTGAGCGTCGACGACGTGGCCAAGCGGCTGGTGGACTACGGATTCCACGCGCCGACCATGTCGTTCCCCGTGGCGGGCACGCTGATGGTCGAGCCGACGGAGTCGGAGGACCAGGGCGAGCTCGACCGCTTCATCGACGCGATGATCGCGATCGAGCGCGAGGCGCGGCTCGTCGGCGACGGCGAGTGGCCGGCCGATGACAACCCGTTGCACGGCGCACCGCACACGGCCGAGTCGGCGATCGTGGGGGAGTGGGCGCACGCCTACTCGCGCGAGCTCGCGGTCTACCCGGCCGGCCCGGCGCAGGCACGTACGAAGTACTGGCCGCCGGTGGGCCGCATCGACCAGGCGTGGGGCGACCGCAACCTCTTCTGCGCGTGCCCGCCCGTGGAGGCGTTCGCGTAAGCGGACGCCTCCACGGCGCGAGGGCCCAGTGGGCCCTCGCGAGGCCGCGCGCCGCCGAAGGCGGGAGCTCCGCCGCGGGCATCCGTGCGGGACTCAGCGGAACACTCCCGGCCAGAGCGCGACGGCGAGCGGGTAGCCCACGAACGACACGATGTCGAGAAGCGCGTGGGCCACCACCAGCGGCGCCGTGCGCCCCCAGCGCGAGTACACCCACCCGAAGACCACGCCCATCGCGGCGTTGCCGAAGAACGGGCCGACGCCCTGGTAGAGGTGGTACGAGCCCCGCAGCACCGCCGAGGCGAAGATGATCGGCCACTTCCCCCAGTCGAGCTGCCGCAGGCGTGTGAAGAGGTAGCCGACCACGATGACCTCTTCCTGCAGAGCTGCGCGCAGGGCGGAGAGCACGAGGACCGGCACTGTCCACCAGTGCGCGCCGAGCGGCGATGCCTGCACCTCTACGGTGATCCCGGCGAGGCGTCCGATGGCGTAGAAGGCGATTCCCGGCACGCCGATGCAGGCCGCGAGCAGCACGCCGGCGCCGAGATCGCGCCCAGGTCGGCGCCAGGTCAGGCCGATGCGCTGGAAGGCGTTCAGCCCGGGTTCCCACAGCAGATAGATGGCCAGTGCAACGGGGAAGAGGTCGAAGAACACGCCGAGCACCTGATAGGTGAAGTCCAGCCACTGCACGGGCGACTGCGAGGTGTTGAGGGCCGTCGACTGCTCGGAAAGCGACTTTCCCGACGAAAGATCAGCTATGAGAGCGACGATGGCGTAGATAGCGGATGCACCGAGCGAAAGCCCGAGCACGATAGCCACTTCCCACCACAGCCGCCGTTTCAATTGAGAAAACCTCGATTAGCGACGGAATCCGTAGTGATCGTTACGCGCGTGTAACGGTTTGGTCGCCGGTTTGGCCACGCGAGCACTCGGTGCATATCTTGCTTTCTATCAAGAGCGCTGTGGGGTGCCCAACAGGCGTGCCTACGGCTCTGCACCATTCCTACAGGAGGAACATTGAAGATCAAGCGGATCGGGGTGGCACTGGCTGCGGTTGCAGCCGCCTCCGCCCTGGCGCTGACGGGGTGCTCCGGCACCTCGAACAACTCGAGCGGCGATGAGATCAAGCAGAACCAGTCTCTGACCATCGCGCAGAACGGGCCGTTCAACGCCTACAACTCGAACGTCGGCCAGGACTACACCACCTACAACACCAACGTCACGTATATGACGTGGGCGTCGTTCAACTACTACGACAACACGCCCAAGCTCGTGAAGAACACGAAGTTCGGCTCGTACAAGGTGGTCTCGCAGAACCCGTTGACCATCAAATACACGGTCAACAAGGGCGTCAAGTGGAGCGACGGCACGCCCGTCACCGCTGCCGACCTCCTGCTGCAGTGGGCGAGCAACACCGTGAAGTACAACTCGTCCGACGCGGGTGGCGTGAACTTCGGCGGCATCGCCGCCGGCTCGTACCCCTATGACGAGACGAAGGCTCCGACCGTCGGCGACGACGACCGCTCGATCACGTTCTCCTACTCCGACCCGTTCGTCGACTGGGAGCAGCTGGCGTTCAACCCCGGCATCGCGGCCCACGCGGTCTACGACGTCGCGTTCCCCGACCAGAAGCTGAGCGGCGCTGACGCCGCCAAGAAGGTCGAAGACGCCATCGAGAGCGACGACACCGCCACGCTGACGAAGATCGCGAACGCCTGGCAGACCGGCTTCGAGTTCTCGGGCGACCTCCCCGCGAACAAGGAGCTCTACCTCTCCGACGGCCCGTACGTGATCACCGGCCTCAAGAAGGACCAGTACGTCACGCTCGAGCGCAACAAGAACTACACCTGGGGCCCGATCCCCAAGGTGGACAAGCTGACGATCCGCTTCATCCAGGACCCGACCGCCCAGGTCCAGGCCCTGCAGAACGGTGAGGTCTCGATCATCTACGGTCAGGCCGACGCCGACACCGTTGCTTCGCTCAAGGGACTCAAGGGAGTCACCACGGGCACCGAGGCCGGGTACACCTACGAGCACGTCGACCTGACGTTCTCCAACGAGACCGCGCCCGGCGGCCAGACGAACGCCAACGTGACCCCTGGTCCGTTCGACCCGGCGCACTGGGGCGGCGACGCCAACAAGGCGAAGCTCGTCCGTGAGGCGTTCCTCGCAGCCCTGCCCCGCCAGGACATCGTCGACAAGCTGATCAAGCCGATCAACCCCGACGCGAAGGTCATGAACTCGCAGACGATCCTGCCCGGCACCCCGGCGTACGACACGACCGTGGCCAGCAACGGCTCCGCCGCCTACGACAAGGTAGACATCGCCAAGGCGAAGTCGCTGCTGCAGCAGGCCGGTGTCACCAGCCCGCTCGATGTGCGTTTCCTGTACGGCAAGAGCAACACCCGCCGCGCGCAGGAGTTCGCGCTCATCAAGGACTCCGAGGCCCAGGCCGGCTTCAACGTCATCGACGATGGCGACGACAAGTGGTCCTCGATCCTCGGCAACGGCTCGTACGACGCCTCGCTCTTCGCGTGGCAGTACACCTCGCTCGCGGTGACCGGCAACCAGGCGGCCCTCCAGGGCGGCGGCGGCAACAACTTCAACGGTTACGCCAACACCACCGCTGACGCGGACTGGACCACCCTCGCGAAGACGTTCGACAAGTCCAAGCAGAACCAGCTCCTCGCGGACATCGACAAGCAGATGTGGGGCGACGCCTACGGCGCCACCATCTTCCAGTTCCCGGACGTGTACGCCGCTTCCAACAACGTGAAGAACGTCTCGTACTCGCCCATCGCTCCCAACCAGTTCTGGAACTTCTGGGAGTGGACCAAGTAACCCTGACGTACCCTGATCGGTAACGCCAGGTTCACCTAGAACCGAACACCGGTGTGCCGGGGCGAGAAGATCGCCCCGGCACACCCACGTCAGGCCCCGAATCCGACGCGATCCGTCGAGACGTGGGCCACGTCCGAGGAAAATCTATGAAGACCACTTCCACGCGGGGGCGGCAGAGCGCGAGGATTCCGCTGTGCTGACCTTCTTGTCGAGGCGCTTGCTGGCATCGATCATCGTGCTGCTGCTCGCGTCGTACCTCGTCTACATCCTGTCCGCGAACGCGGGCGACCCGCTCGAGGCGCTGCGAACCAGCACTGCGCGGAACAAGGAAGCGCTGATCGAGCAGCGCATCCAGCAGCTCGGGCTGAACGTGCCCGCGCCGCTGCGGTACTTCCTCTGGCTCGGCGGCATCCTCAAGGTCTTCATCGGCAGGTTCACCCTCGGTGACAACATCAGCGGCACCCCGGTGACCGCGGATGTCTCCGCCGCCGTCCTCGTCACGATCGAGCTGATCATCGCGAGCGTTGTGCTCGCCATCGTCTTCGGCATCCTGATCGGCATCACGACGGCGCTTCGCCAGTACAGCGGCTACGACTACACGGTCACCTTCCTGGCGTTCCTGTTCTTCTCGCTGCCCTCGTTCTTCCTCGCGGTCGTCCTCAAGGCATACGTCGGAATCACGTTCAACAACTACCTGACCGATCCGCATGTGGCGTGGTGGGCGTACGTGTTCATCCCGCTGATCATCGGTGCGGCCGCGGCGGGCGTCGCAGGCGGCACTGCACGCTTCCGCTGGCTCACCTTCGCGATCGCAACCGCGGCGACGCTCGCGGTCGTCGCGTTCGTGGCAGCGACCGACTGGCTCGTGACCCCGACCCTCGGCGCGGCGGACATCGTGCTCGTCGCGATCATCGCGACGGCGATCGCGCTGCTCGTCACCATGCTGAACACCGGGCTGCAGAACCGGAAGGCGCTGTACTCGGCGCTCACGGCCGTCGCGGTCGGCCTCGTGCTGTACTTCCCGTTCATGGCGATCTCGGGCAGCCTCAACCTCTGGACGCTGCTGCTGCTCGGCCTCGTGACCATCGCCGTCGGTCTCGTCATCGGCTACCTGTACGGCGGATTCGACCGCAGGCAGTCGATGCGCAACGCGGCGATCGTCGCCTTCACCACCGGCCTCGTGATCGTCGTCAGCCGCTTCCTGCGGTCATGGCACGACTATTCCCAGTACGTCGCCAACGGGCGCCCGATCGCCACGGTCGGCTCGGCGACTCCGAACCTCAACGACATCTCGACGAGCTTCTGGATCCACGGCCTCGACTCGTTCACGCACCTGCTGCTGCCGACGATCTCACTGTGCCTCATCTCGATCGCGGGCTACAGCCGCTACATGCGCGCCAACCTGCTCGACGTGATGAACTCCGACTACATCCGCACGGCGCGGGCCAAGGGCCTCAACCAGCGCACGGTGGTCATGCGGCACGCGTTCCGCAACTCGCTCATCCCGCTGACCACGATCGTCGCGTTCGACCTCGGCGCGCTCCTCGGCGGCGCCGTCGTCACCGAGAACGTGTTCGCGTGGTCCGGCATGGGCAAGCTGTTCACGGACGCGCTGCACGCCGTCGACGTGAACTCGCTGATGGGCTACTTCGTCGTCGCGGGCGTTGCCGTGGTCGTCTTCAATCTCCTGGCGGACGCCGCATACTCCGCCCTCGACCCGAGGATCAGGATCGCAGCATGAGCCAGCTTCCTCCCATCGAACCCGACCTCAACGAGGCGGCGGCGGGCGCGGCTGCGCCCTCCACCCTCGCCGCGACCGACCAGCAGAGCAACCTCGAGCTCAAGGAGGTCGAGGGCCTCAGCCAGGGCCGCATCGTCTGGCGGCGCTTCCTGCGCCACCGCGGCGCCATGATCTCGGCCGCGATCCTGCTGATCGTCGTGCTCGGCGCCTTCACCTCTGAGGGCATCGACGCGCTCGGCATCAAGATCCCCGGCTGGTGGCACTACAGCTACACCCAGCTGACGAGCATCCACGACGGGGGCGTGCCCTCGTGGCAGCATCCGTTCGGCCAGGACTCCCTCGGCCGTGACATGTTCGCGGTCGTCATGCGCGGCGCGCAGCAGTCGCTCATGATCGTGTTCATCGTCGGCATCATCTCGCTCGTCGTCGGCGTGATCATCGGCGCGGCCTCCGGCTTCTTCCGCGGCTGGATCGACACGATCCTGATGCGCTTCACCGACATCGTGCTCGTGATCCCGCTGATCGTGCTCACCGCGACCCTGGGCCGCAACTTCGGTGCCCGCGGCTCGCTGGTCCTCGCGATCGTGCTGGGCCTCGCGTCATGGACGGCGCTCGCCCGCCTCGTGCGCGGCGACTTCCTCAGCCTGCGCGAGCGGGAGTTCGTGGATGCCGCGCGGGTCGCCGGCGCGGGGCCGTGGCGCATCATGATGGTGCACATCCTGCCGAACGCGATCGGCGTCATCATCGTCAACACCACGCTGCTGATGTCGGCGACGATCCTCACCGAGTCGGCCGTGTCGTTCCTGAACTTCGGCGTCCAGTTCCCCGACGTGTCGCTCGGCTCGGTCATCGGCCAGTACCAGGCCGCCTTCGCGACCAGGCCGTGGCTGTTCTTCTGGCCCGCCGCGTTCATCGTGATCATCTCGCTGACGATCAACTTCATCGGCGACGGCCTGCGCGACGCGTTCGACCCGCGGCAGAAGCGGGCACTGAACAAGGCCGCACGCCAGTCGGCTGCTGCCGCCCGCGAGAAGGCCCGCGCCGCGGCATCCGCCGTCGACCAGCCCGCCTAGGCGGACCGCACGATGTCAGCGCACGAACGCCACGCAGACCGCCGCGATGATCGCCAGCGCGATCAGAGCGGCGGCCTCACGGCCGAGCCAGCGCGTCACGACGCCGGTGCCCTCGACGATTCCGCTGTCGAGGTGGCCGGCGCCCTGAAGCTCCTCCCAGTAGCGGCGCACATAGAGCGCCGCGAGGCCGGAATCGCTCGACGGGATGTCGCTCGGGCGGATGCTGCCCAGCATGAACGTCGACTCGGGCAGACCGGACGCGTCGGAGCGCGTGGCGCGCATGGTCGCGTAGCGGCTCGGCGCGGGGGCCGCCCAGGCGACGACCTTGCGCTTCGGCGTGATGAGCGTCAGCGCGTACTTCGTGTCGACGTTCTGAATGGCGGGCCACGAGACGGCGTGCACGCGCAGCAGGTTGCGCACCTCGACGCCGGCGAGCGAGATCGTGACGCTCGGCGACCAGAACAGCAGCCACATCACGTATGCGACGAGCAGGGCGAGCGCGCCGTAGCGGCCGAGGTCGGCCCAGCGGCCGGTCACCACGATCGTCACGAGCGCGGCGGCGCAGACACACCACACCAGCACGGTCAGCACCTGGCCGAATCGGGGCCTCAGCGTCTTGGATTCCTCGGTCACGCGCATCGCACCATCGTCCCAGACTTCAATTGACCAACCCTCCACGAGAGGAACACCTTCACCCATGGCACAGCACAACGAAGCCCCCATCCTCGAGGTCAACGACCTCGGCGTCGACTTCTGGGTCGACGGCACCTGGTACCCCGCGGCGGCGCACATGAACTACACCGTCGCGCCGGGGGAGGTGCTGGCGATCGTCGGCGAATCCGGCTCCGGCAAGAGCTCGAGCTCGATGGCGCTGCTCGGGCTGCTCCCGCCGAACTCGCGCGTCTCGGGCTCGATCAAGCTGAACGGCCGCGAGCTCGCGGGCCTCACCGAGGGCCAGCTGCGGCAGATCCGCGGCAAGGACGTCGCCGTCATCTTCCAGGAGCCGATGACCGCGCTGAACCCCGTCTACACGGTCGGGTTCCAGATCGTCGAGTCGCTGCGCCTGCACCTGCACCTCAACCCCACCGAGGCGAAGGCGCGGGCCATCGAGCTGCTCGAGATGGTCGAGATCCCGAACCCGGAAGGCTCGTTCGACAAGTATCCGCACCAGTTCTCGGGCGGCCAGCGCCAGCGCGTCATGATCGCCATCGCGATCAGCTGCGACCCCGTGCTGCTCATCGCCGACGAGCCGACCACGGCGCTGGACGTCACGGTGCAGGCCGAGATCCTGGACCTGCTGCGCAATCTGCGTCACCGTCTCAACAGTGCCATCGTGCTCATCACGCACGACATGGGCGTCGTCGCCGACCTGGCCGACAAGATCATCGTCATGAAGGACGGTGAGATCGTCGAGGCCGCGCCCATCCGCGAGATCTTCAACGCGCCCAAGCATCCGTACACCCAGCAGCTGCTCGGCGCCGTGCCGCGCCTGCAGGTCTCCGACCGCACCGACGGGCTCGACCCGTTCGCTCGCGCGGAGACCGTGCTGAAGCTCGAGAACGTCGCCATCGAGTACCCGAAGCACGGGCGCATCCCCGCGTTCCGTGCGGCTGACGACATCAACCTCGAGATCCGCAAGGGCGAGGTGCTCGGCCTCGTCGGCGAGTCGGGCTCCGGCAAGACCACGATCGGCCGCGCCGTCGTCGGTCTGCTGCCCGTCGTCGAGGGAAGCCTCACGATCAATGGCCGCGACCTCGCCGCGGCGGACGCGAAGGGACTGCGTGAGATCCGCCGCCACATCGGCATCGTCTTCCAGGACCCGGGCTCGTCGCTCAACCCGCGCTTCCCGATCGGCCAGTGCATCGGCGAGCCGCTGCTGCTGACGAAGCAGTTCGACAGGAAGGCGATCGACCGCCGCGTCGAGGAGCTGCTCGACCAGGTCGAGCTGCCCCGTTCGTTCCGCAACCGCTACCCGCACGAGCTCTCGGGCGGCCAGCGCCAGCGTGTCGGCATCGCTCGAGCGCTCGCGCTCGAGCCGTCGCTGCTCGTCGCGGACGAGCCCACCTCGGCACTCGACGTGTCGGTGCAGGCGCGCTTCCTCGACCTGCTGCAGGAGATTCAGCAGGAACAGCAGTTCGCCTGCCTGTTCGTCAGCCACGACCTCGCCGTCGTCGACCTGCTCGCCGACCGCATCGCGGTGATGCACCGCGGCAGGCTCGTCGAGCAGGGCTCGGCCGACCAGATCCTGCGCAACCCGCAGGACCCGTACACGCAGCGCCTCATCGCCGCCGTGCCCGTGCCCGACCCCGACGAGCAGCAGGAGCGCCGCGAAGCACGCGCTGCGCTTTTGGCTGAGTCCGGGATCAGCTAGCGAAGCCAGTCACAAGTAGACTGAGAGGGCGGCCTGCGTGCCGCCCTCTTCTGCGCGCACGGATGCCGCACAAATCCACACCTTCTCAAAGGACCTCGTACACCCATGGCCACTGCCCTCCGCACCGACCTGCGCAACGTCGCCATCGTGGCTCACGTCGACCACGGCAAGACCACCCTCGTCGACGCGATGCTGAAGCAGACCAACTCCTTCGGCGAGCACGCGCACGTCGAAGAGCGCGCGATGGACTCGAACGAGCTCGAGCGTGAGAAGGGCATCACGATCCTCGCCAAGAACACGGCGATCTCGTACAACGGCGAGCACGCGGCCGCGCACAACCCCGGCGGCCCCATCACGATCAACGTCATCGACACCCCCGGGCACGCCGACTTCGGCGGCGAGGTCGAGCGCGGACTGTCGATGGTCGACGGTGTGGTGCTGCTGGTGGACGCGTCTGAGGGCCCGCTGCCGCAGACCCGCTTCGTGCTGCGCAAGGCGCTCGAGGCGAAGCTTCCCGTCATCCTCGCGGTGAACAAGACCGACCGCCCCGATGCCCGCATCGACGAGGTCGTCGCCGAGGCGCAGGATCTGCTGCTCGGCCTCGCATCCGACCTGTCCGACGACGTGCCCGACCTCGATGTCGACGCGCTGCTCGACGTGCCCGTCGTGTACGCGAGCGGCAAGGCCGGCCGCGCGTCGCGCAACCAGCCCGCCGATGGCTCGCTGCCCGACAGCGAGAACCTCGAACCGCTGTTCGAGGCGATCCTCGCTCACATCCCCGCGCCGACCTATGACGATGACGCGCCCCTGCAGGCGTGGGTGACGAACCTCGACGCGTCGCCGTTCCTCGGCCGCCTCGCGCTGCTGCGCATCTTCTCCGGCACGATCAAGAAGGGCCAGACGGTCACGCGCGTGCACCACGACGGCACGACGTCGAACGCCCGCATCACCGAACTGCTCATCACGAAGGCCCTCGACCGCTTCCCTGCTGAGTCCGGTTCGGCCGGCGACATCGTCGCCGTCGCCGGCATCGAGGACATCATGATCGGCGAGACCCTCGCCGACCCGGACGATGTGCGCCCGCTGCCCGCGATCCACGTCGACGAGCCCGCGATCTCGATGACGGTCGGCATCAACACCTCGCCGCTGATGGGCAAGGTGAAGGGTCACAAGCTCACCGCGCGCATGGTGAAGGACCGCCTCGACCGCGAGCTGGTCGGCAACGTCTCGATCCGTGTGCTCGACATCGGCAAGCCGGACGCCTGGGAGGTGCAGGGTCGCGGCGAGCTCGCGCTCGCGATCCTCGTCGAGCAGATGCGCCGTGAGGGCTTCGAGCTCACCGTCGGCAAGCCGCAGGTCGTCACCCGCAAGGTCGACGGCAAGGTGCACGAGCCGTACGAGCACGTCACGATCGACATCCCCGAGGAGTACCTCGGGGCGATCACCCAGCTGCTCGCCGCCCGCAAGGGCCGCATGGAGGGCATGTCGAACCACGGCACCGGCTGGGTGCGCATGGAGTTCATCGTGCCGTCGCGCGGCTTGATCGGCTTCCGCACCGAGTTCCTCACCACCACCCGCGGTACCGGCATCTCCAACGCGATCTCCCACGGCTACGACGAGTGGGCCGGGTCGATCGTGACCCGCAACAACGGCTCGATCGTCGCCGACCGTCAGGGTGTCGTGACCGCATACGCGATCATCGGTCTGCAGGAGCGCATGAGCTTCTTCGTGAACCCGACCGAAGAGGTCTACGAGGGCATGGTCGTCGGCGAGAACTCGCGCGCCGACGACATGGATGTGAACATCACGCGTGAGAAGAAGCTCACCAACATGCGCACGTCGACCGCCGACAACTTCGAGGCCATGACGCCGTCGCGCCAGCTCACGCTGGAGGAGTGCCTCGAGTTCGCCCGCGAGGACGAGTGCGTCGAGGTCACCCCCGAGAAGGTGCGCATTCGCAAGGTCGAGCTCGACGCGACCGCCCGCGGCCGCGCGGCAGCCCGGCTGAAGAAGCAGGACGCCTAGTTCCGATCGTTTCGAGACGCCGCTCTGCGGCTCCTCAACGATCGGACGGTTACGGCAGCAGCTGGTTCACGAGGCTGCCCAGCTCGAACAGCTGGGTGAAGCCGAAGACCAGATTGGCGGCGGATGCCAGGCCGATGACGAGCCCGACGATGGCGACGCCGCGGCCGTTCGCACCGCGACGTCGCAGGCGGTTCGCACGGCTCGCGCCGACGGCGCCGAGCGCGAGGCTCACGAGCACGGTGAGGCAGACGAGCGGCCAGACGAAGCTCGCGGCACCCGTGAGGATGGCGAGCACGCCGTAGATCCAGTTCAGACCGCCCGCAGGGGTCTGGGGTGCGGGGTGCCGGGACACGGCCGGTCGCTGCCAGCCGAGCTCGGCGAGCGTACTCGACGGGTCGAAGACGGTCTCCTCAGCGTGCGCGCGCTTCGCCTCGAACACCGGCGCAGCTGCGTCTCCGAACGACGGAGGAACGAGCAATCCGTTCTTGTCGAGAGCGAACTGCGTGTCGGTCATGGTTGCACGCTACGCGCGCCGTTCAGCCCCCGGTAACCGCCCAAAACGGGCCACGCGCCGCGGACCGAGGCGATTCCTCCGCAGCATTTCGATGTGGGAACAGATTCGGTGCGAGCGATCGCAGCAACCAGATCTGTTCCCTCATCGAAATGATTCGAGAGCATCGACAACGTCCGCTGCGAGACCGGCGTGCCGGAGGCCTGCGCGCACCCGTCGCGGACTCGACGCCACGATGCAGGCAAGCTCGTCCGTGCCGAGCGCGCCGATGGCCAGCAACTCGGCGATGACGACGACCGCGTCATCGGGGCTCAGGCAGCTGCGCAGCGCCTGCCGCAGGGCCTCAGGGACAGGCAGGGAGACCCGCGAGATCGGGGCCCCGCCTGAGGTGATCGCGGCGTGAGTCGCGGCGATGTCCGGTGGGGAGTTGCGCGGCACGCTCCAGTGGGCGACGACGGGTCTCGGCTCGGCAAGGCGCCGCGCAGATGCGCGGCCGTCGTTCGGGGCGAGGCGCACGTGGACCGCTCCGGAACCCGCCAGCGCACGCGTCGCGCTGTCGCTCCCGGCCGCGCTCAGCACGCTCACGCAGTCGAGGTGCGCGCCGACGCGAGCCGCGAGCAGCTCGTCGTCGCCCAAGTGCGCGCAGGCGTACGCGTTGGGTCGCAACCACAGAACGGCGCGGCGGCCGTAGAGGCGACGGAACGGCACGACGGTACTTTCCGCGCCCCAGAGTTCGTGCAGCTCTTGATACGTGGCGACGTGTCCGAATGCGCACAGGGGCGACACGACGAGGGGCGAATGCATGCGGCCACTCTGGCCGCGATGCGTGACGGGTGACGCTGGTTCTCCACAGCACCGCGACGCGGCTCAGGCGAAGAGGCCCTCGGCCAGGTAGTGGCCTTGCTTCACGGCGGGCGGCACGAAGAAGATGCCTGAGCCGATGTGCGAGATGTACTCGTTCAGCAGGTCTGACGCGCCGAGCTTCGCCTGCAGCGTCTCGAAATGCGCCGGGTCGTTCTGGTACGAGATGAACAGCAGTCCGGCATCCAGCAGACCGTACTGGTTCAGCCCGTCGGTGTAGTTGTAGCTGCGCCGCAGGATCTTGAGGCCGCCGTTGTTCTCGTGCGCGGCCAGCGCGATGTGCGCGGTCGGCGAGATCTTCGTCGCGCCGTCCGCGCCTTTCGCGTGGAAGTCGGGCGTGGTGAACTCGGTGCCGCCCGACAGAGGAGCGCCCGCCCGCTTGTCGCGGCCGATGACGGTGTTCTGGTCGCTCGTGCGGTCGGCGTCCCAGTTCTCGATGTGCATCTGGATCTTCCGCACCACCTGGTATGAGCCGCCCTGCGTCCACGCGGGGCCCGAGTCCTTCACGAAGACGAACTTCTCGAGGTCGTCGTCCTCTTTGATGTTCCGGGTGCCGTCCTTGTAGCCGAGCAGGTTGCGCGGCGTCGACTGGCCCTTGCCCGCCGAAGCGCGGCCGAAGCCCATCACGGTCCAGTTCGTGGCGGCGGTGCCCTTCGCCATGCGGGCGAGGTCGCGGATCGCGTGGTACGCCACCTGCGGGTCGTCGGCGCACGCCTGCAGCGACAGGTCGCCGCCGGTGAGGCCCTCCTGGAAGGCATCCGACGGCAGGTCCTTCAGCTCGCGCATGAGAGCGGGCTTCTTGCCGGCGAGCCCGTACGCGTCGGTGAACAGGCCGGGGCCGAGCCCGACCGTCACGGTCAGGCCGGCTGGGGCCAGGTCGAGCGCCTCGCCCGTGTCGACGCCGATGCCGTCGACACGGTTCGGCTCGACCTGACCGATCGTCTTGCCCTTCATGAGCTGCGCGATCGCGCCCGACCAGCGCGCGAGCAGAACCTGCAGGTCGCGCGCGGTCGGCGACGACATGTCGAAGGTCATGTAGACGCAGTAGCGCTGAGGCGGTGTGCGGATGCCGGACTGCTCTGCCTCGCCGTAGAAGGCGTGCTGCAGCGACAGGTCGAGCACGTCGCCGTCGGCGGCAGGCGTGCCCGCCGCCCCGTGCAGCCCGGCGGCGTAGGCTCCGCCCACGCCGCCGGCCGCGCCGACGACGAGGCCGCCCGCGGCCGCGGCGCTGCCGAACAGCAGGCCGCGGCGCGAGACGCCGCTCGTGTCGGCGTTCTGGTCAGGCTCGCTCAACCGGCGGTCGCCACCTTCTCGGCGATCTTCGACAGCGGCTCCTGCAGCGCCTGCACGGTGAGGCTGAGCTTGGAGGCATCCGTCTGCTTCAGCTGGGCGGTGTAGTCGACGTAGCCACCGGGCACGCTCGGGTCGCGATAGGTGTCGAGCTGGGTCGTGACCTTGTCGAACTGGGTCTGCACCGTCGAAGTGAGGTCGGGGTCGATCTTCTTGAGGCCGGGTTCCAGGTAGGCGAACGCCTGCTCCGCGCCCTCGACGTTGGCGGCGAAGTCGACGAGGTCGATGTGGCTGTACGACTCCTCCTCACCCGAGATCTTGTTCGTCTGCACCTCTTCGAGCAGCCCTGCCGCGCCGTTGGCGAGGTCCTCGGGCTTGTAGGTGAGGCCCTTGGCGAGGTCGGCGAGCTTGCCGACGTTCGTGTTCAGCTCACTCGCGTACTGCTTGGTCTGGTCGGTGATGGCGCCGTTCTGCCACAGGTCGCGCTCGACCGCGTGGAAGCCGTGCCAGCCGACCGCCGGGTCGAGGTTGCTCTCGCGCATGTCGATCAGGTAGTCGAGGTTGCCGGCGTTGTCGGTGGCGTCGAAGCCGGGCAGCACGAAGCCGTCGACGTCGGACTCGACCTTCTCGTAGAACGGGCGGGCGAGCGCGTAGTCCTTCTTCGCCTCGTCGAGGTTGCCGGCCTGCACGGCGGTGTTCAGGTTGCCGACGGCCGTGACCATGTCGGCGAGCACGCCGGCGACGTAGGTGCCGTAGCCCTTGGTGCCCTCGGCGAGCACTGTCTGCACACTGCCGGTCGGCTGCGCGGCGGCCTTGCCGGTGACCGTGAACTTCTGCTCCTCGGTGTCAGCACCGGGGCAGTAGACCGTGTAGCTTCCGCCGCCGAGCGTGAGCGTGAGCTTCACCGGCGCGAGGCCGGGGGCGAGGTTCTCCTTCTCGCCGACGATGCGCTGGCCCTGCAGCAGCTCGACCTCCGTGATCGCGGTCGACGAGGTGTTGTCGATCGTGAAGGTGATGGGGCCGGCCTTCGCGCTGCTGTGGTCGAGGGTGCACCTGTCGCCGGAATCACCGGTCAGGTTCACCTTGATCTGGCTGGCGCCGTTGCTGACCGGGGCGACGGATGCCGCGGGCGACGCGTCGTCACCGGACGCGGTCTTGCCGCCCGGGGCGCAGGCCGTCAGGGCGATCGCGACGACGGCGGCGAGGCCGGCTGCCGTCGCGAGGCGACGGGCGGGGTTACTGAGCTGCATAGCTTTTGCTCCTCTGAGGCGTCGCCGGGATCGCAGGCGACGCGGTGGGGCCGACGGGGGTCTTCTGGTCTGTGAGGGCGCGGCGGCGCGAGCGCAGCCCGAAGGCGGCGGTGATCAGCGCGGCAAGGCCCAAGGCGATGGGTAGCTGGACGGCCCAGAACGCGCGCTCGGTCTGCGACGCGAGGGCGTCGTTCACGGCGGCTTGCGCCTTCGTCGAGGATGCCGACGTGACCGCCCAGCTCGGCGCGGCGTAGCGCGAGTCGTCGACACTGATGGTGCGCGGGGTGCTGAGCCCGCCGCCCGAGATCGTGACGACAGTGCGGGCCGTCTGCGTCGCGTCGAGCAGCGCGCCCTCCGCTGAGAACACCTCGAGGGTGCCGCCCGTGGACCAGCCTGCGTCGAACGGGCCGGGATCCGTCTGCGCGTTCACGCCGACGGGAAGGCGCCCGCCGTTCAGCTCGATGAGCTGCGCGAGGGTGACAGACGAGGGCGCCGTCGTCTGAGTCGGTGCGACGGGCAGCTTCCAGTGGCGCGCGACGATGCCGTTCACTTCGGCGGTTGCGGACTTCGCGGGGTCGAGATGCACGCGGGTGCTGTTCCCGTCGAGCGTGAAGTAGAAGGAGTCGCCGGCGAGCTGGGCGGTTCCCCCCGAGGCGCCCACCGCACCGGAAATCGCGGCGGCAGGAAGCTGCGGCGCCCCGACCCGCGGGAAGAACGCGACCAGACCGAGCGCGACGATCGCGATCGCGCCTGCGACGCCGAACTGCAGGCGCGCGATCTGCATTCCGTGCGCGCGGCGGGCGCGCGGCCAGTAGACGAACAGCACGACGGGGATGAGGTATGCGAACCAGCCGATGACCTCGATCAGGCGGGGGTCCGCAGGGATGCCGAGCACGCCGGTGAGCAGAGCCGACTGCACGGTGCCGGGCCGCACGACGGCGCTGAGGTCGAGGACCGTCTGCTGGCCGGCGTTCAGCCAGCCCGCCTCATGGGCGGTGCGCAGGGCGGTGAGCACGAGGCCGGCGGCGACCAGGATCAGGAATCCGCCCGTCCACCGGAAGAAGGTCGAGAGGTTGAGCTTGACGCTGCCCGCGTAGATGCCGGTGCCGATGAGGATCGCGGCGGCGACGCCGATGACGGCGCCCGTCGCGGCGAGCGCCATACTGCTGGAGGCGGTGAACGTGGCGAGCAGGAACACGCTCGTCTCGAAGCCCTCCTTGAGGACCGCGAGGAAGGCCATGCCCGCCAGCGCGTAGGCGTGACCGTCGTTGATGGCCTCGTTCGCCTCGGCCTCGAGCTCGTGCTTCAACCCGCGCGAGTGGGTGTTCATCCACACGATCATCCCGGTGACGAACACGACGGCGACCGCGCCGATGATCGACTCCATGCCCTCCTGCGCGGCCTGCGGCAGCGCCTGCTCGATCGCACGCAGAACGACGCCGACGGCGATGCTGAGCGCGACCGCGATGCCGACCCCGATCCACATCGGCGTGAGGCTCTTGCCGTTCTTGCGCAGGAAGGCGGCGATGATCCCGACGATCAGAGCGGCTTCGAGGCCTTCGCGCAGGCCGATGACGAGGGTGGGGAGCACGTGGTGCTTTCGCTGGAAGAGGGAGGGAGTCGTTGGTAAGGCTTACCTTACGTAGGTCAGCCTAAGGTCTGCCTGGAGGCGCCCGCAAATCACCGCGGCCCTACGATGGCCCTCATGCAGAATCGCCTCGGCGCGTCGCTTCTCGCCTTCGCCGTCGGCCTCGTGCTCGGGGTCGTCGGCACGTTCAACCACCGCGGCGTGATCGGCGTCGGTGCCACCGACGTTCCTTGGGGGATCGTCGTCTCGCTGCTCGGCGTCGCCTGCTTCCTCGTGGGGGCGCGGCTCTACTCGGGCAGCCGCCTGGTGACGCTGGCCGGCGCGATCGGCCTGCTCGTTCCGATTCTGGTGTTCTCCTTCGAAGGCCCGGGCGGCTCGGTCGTGATCGTGCAGGACACCCCTGGCAGGGTGTGGGACTTCGTGCCGTTCCTCATCGCGGTGGCTGTGCTCGCGTGGCCGCGGGTGCCCGCGCGAAGCGCTCGCGCAGAATCCCTAAACTGAGTACATGACCTACGTGATCGCCCTTCCGTGCGTCGACGTCAAGGACCGAGCCTGCGTCGACGAGTGCCCGGTCGACTGCATCTACGAGGGCGAGCGCTCGCTGTACATCCACCCCGATGAGTGTGTGGACTGCGGCGCCTGCGAGCCGGTGTGCCCCGTCGAGGCGATCTACTACGAAGACGACCTGCCCGGCGAGTGGGCCGACTACTACAAGGCGAACGTCGAGTTCTTCGACGAGATCGGGTCACCGGGCGGCGCTGCCAAGGTCGGCGTGATCGCGAAGGACCACCCGATCATCGCCGCCCTGCCGCCGCAGAACCGCTGAGCGCGGGCAGGCGGCTCCGATGCCCATCACCGATCTTCCGGACTACCCGTGGGACCGCATGGCCCCCTACGCGGAGCGCGCTCGCAGGCATCCGCGCGGCATCGTCGATCTGTCGATCGGCTCACCCGTCGATGCGACGCCCGAGCTGATCCGCACCGCGCTCGCCGAGGCGACCGACGCACACGCCTACCCGACGACCGCGGGGACGCCGGCGCTGCGCGAGGCGATCGTCGCCTGGTACGCGCGCCGCCGCGGCGTGCAGGGGCTCGCCGTCGACAACGTGCTGCCCACGATCGGCTCGAAGGAGCTCGTGGCGCTGCTGCCTCTGCTCGCCGGCATCCGCGCGGGCGATGTCGTCGTGCACCCGCGCGCCGCCTACCCGACGTACGCGGTCGGCGCCGCGATCGCCGACGCGGCGTCTTTCGCCTCAGACGACCCGGCCGAGTGGCCCGAGGAGACCCGGCTCATCTGGCTCAACTCGCCGGGCAACCCCGACGGGCGCGTGCTCGACGTCGACTTCCTGCGCGCGGCGGTCGCCCGCGGCCGCGAGCTGGGAGCGCTCGTCGTGAACGACGAATGCTACGCAGAGCTCGGGTGGGAGGGGCGCTGGTCGAGTGAGGCCGTGCCCAGCATCCTCGACCCCAGGGTCGTCGGTGACGACCTGACGGGCGTGCTGTCGGTCTACTCGCTCTCGAAGCAGTCGAACCTCGCCGGCTATCGCGCCGCCTTCCTCGCCGGCGACGCGCGCCTCGTGGACGAGGTGCTCACCCGCCGCAAGCACGCGGGCCTCATGCTGCCCGCGCCGCTGCAGGCCGCGATGGTCGCCGCCCTCGGCGACGACGCGCACGTCGCGGAGCAGAAGGAGCGCTACCGCGCGCGCCGCGCGATGCTCAAGCCCGCGCTCGAGGCCGCGGGCTTCGCGATCGACCACAGCGAGGCGGGCCTGTACCTGTGGGCGAGCGAAGGGGCGGATGCCTGGGCGAGCATCGACCGCCTCGCAGGCCTCGGGATCCTGGCCGGCCCCGGCGAGTTCTACGGCGATTTCTACCCTGGTCACGTGCGGTTCTCGATCACCGCGACCGACGAGCGCATCCGGGAAGCGGCGGAAAGACTGGCTGCCGTAACTTCTGCGATACGGACGCCCGTATAGGGTGAACAGGCGGGTCTTGGCCCGCGCAGCAGACGAAGGAGTTCTAGGTGCCCGACGAATCCGAAGACCAGTTCGCGACGCTGTCCTACCCCGGCGGGCAGGCGCAGTTCCCCATCCGCGCGGCGGTCGACGGGCACTCCAGCATCGACATCTCCTCGCTGACGAGGCAGACGGGTCTCACGACGCTCGACTACGGCTTCGTGAACACCGCCTCCACGGCATCCGCCATCACCTACATCGACGGCGACGAGGGGATTCTGCGCTACCGCGGCTACCCGATCGAGCAGCTCGCCGCGGGCTCGAGCTTCCTCGAGGTCGCGTGGCTGCTGGTCTACGGCGAGCTGCCGACCGTCGACGAGCTGGCCGACTTCACCGAGCGGATCCGGCGGCACACCCTCGTGCACGAGGACCTCAAGCAGCTGTTCGGGGCGCTGCCGTACCACGCGCACCCGATGTCGATGCTGTCGAGCGCGGTCGGCGCGCTCGGAACCTACTACGAGGCCGACGTCGACGACCCTGAGGCCGTCGATCTCGCGACGATCCGGCTGTTGGCGAAGATGCCGACGATCGCGTCGTACGCCCACAAGAAGAGCCTCGGGCAGGCGTTCCTGTACCCCGACAACTCGCTGTCGTATGTGGAGAACTTCCTGCGTCTCAACTTCGGCACGATGGCCGAGCCCTATGAGGTCAACCCGGTGGTCGCCCGTGCGCTCGACCGTCTGCTGATCCTGCACGCCGACCATGAGCAGAACGCGTCGACGTCGACCGTTCGCCTCGTCGGCTCGACCAAGGCGAACATCTTCTCGTCGATCTCTGCCGGCATCTCGGCGCTCTATGGCCCCCTGCACGGCGGCGCCAACGAGGCGGTGCTCGAGATGCTCGCCGGCATCCAGGAATCCGGCGAAGGCGTCAAGAAGTTCGTCGAGCGCGTCAAGAACAAGGAAGACGGCGTCAAGCTCATGGGCTTCGGCCACCGCGTCTACAAGAACTACGACCCGCGCGCGAAGCTCGTGAAGGAGAGCGCAGACGCGGTGCTCACCGAACTCGGCGTGCACGACCCCCTGCTCGACATCGCGAAGGAGCTTGAGCAGACCGCCCTCGAAGACGACTACTTCGTCTCGCGGAAGCTCTACCCGAACGTCGACTTCTACACGGGCGTCATCTACAAGGCGATGGGATTCCCGCCGCGCATGTTCACCGTGCTGTTCGCGATCGGCCGCCTGCCCGGCTGGATCGCGCAGTGGCGCGAGGTGAACACCGACCCGGCGAGCAAGATCGGCCGCCCGCAGCAGCTCTACGTGGGCGCGGCGAAGCGCGACCTGCCCGCGCGCTAGGTCGAGCGTCGGGCGGTCGGGACCTTCCGCCCTAACGGCAGCGGCCGTCACGCGCCACGCTGGCGCCATGTCTCAAGATTGCATGCGCGCCGCGGTGGCGCGCGAGTTCGGAAAGCCGCTCGAATTCGACGACCGGGTCGTGCCGCTGCCGCACGGCTTCGAGGCCCTGGTGAGGGTCGAGTACACCGGCGTATGCCACACCGATCTGCACGCGGTCGGCGGCGACTGGCCCGTCAAGCCCGCGCTGCCCTTTGTGCCAGGGCATGAGGGAGTGGGGCGCGTCGTCGCAGTCGGTCACGAGGTCACCTCGCTCAAAGTCGGCGACCGCGTCGGCAACGCGTGGCTGTGGTCCGCGTGCGGCGAGTGCGAGTACTGCACGAGCGGCCGCGAGACGCTCTGCCCCGTGCAGAGGAACTCCGGCTACACGGTCGACGGCAGCTTCCAGGACTACATGCTCGTCGACTCCCGCTACGCCGCCCGGATTCCGGAATCCCTCGACCCCGCGCGCGTCGCGCCGATCCTGTGCGCGGGAGTCACCGTGTACAAGGGCCTCAAGACGACGGGAGCCCGGCCGGGCCAGTGGGTCGTCGTCTCCGGCATCGGCGGACTCGGCCACCTCGCGGTCGAGTACGCGGTCGCCATGGGCCTGGACGTGGTCGCGGTCGACGTGGCCGACTCGAAGCTCGTGCTGGCGCGCGAGCTGGGTGCGACGTTCACGGTGAATGCGGCGAAGACGGATGCCGCAGCCGAGATCCAGCGCGAGATCGGCGGCGCCCATGGGGTGCTCGTGACGGCGCCGAGCGAAGCGGCCGTCGCGCAAGCCGTCCGCATGGCGCGCCGCGGCGGCACGATCTCGCTCGTGGGGCTGCCCTCCGGCACGTTCCCGGTGAGCGTCTTCGACACCGTGCTGAACGGCCTCACGATCAAGGGCTCCATCGTCGGAACACGCGGCGACCTCGCCGAGGCCCTCGACCTCGCCGCTCGCGGAAAGGTGCATGCGACGGTCACCAAGCACCCGTTCGCCGACGTGAACCGGGTGCTCGACGACATGCGCGACGGGCGCATCCTCGGTCGCGTGGTGCTCGAGCTCGCGGGAGACCTCGCGCGCGAGGAGGCGGGCTACCCCACCCGCCAGTTCGCGAACGCGTGAGCCAACACCCGCGTAGGAACGGGCCGCATGACGCACGGTCGGCCCTACGAATGCAGGCCGTTCGTAGGGCCGACTGTGTGTTCTAGGCCCGGTTCCTATCCGCCCCGCCGGCGAGCAATGCCTCGATCTGGGCCAGAACCGCATCCCACCCGAACACGACCTCGGCATAGCCGAAGCGCAGCACGGTGTAGCCCATCTGCTGCAGGCGGCGGTCCTGCACTCGGTCGCGGGCGAGCTGAACCGGATCCTCGAGGTGCTGCTTCCCGTCGAGCTGGATGACGAGCCGTTCGCCGATCAGCAGATCGACCGGATGCCCGTCGATCACCACCTGCTCGCGGCACGGGATGCCAGCCCACCCGAGACGGACCCGGGTGAGGCTCTCGAGTCCGGAGTCCGCCAATCCAGTGGTGAGCGCGACGGCTTCAGCGAATCGACCACGATGACGGGATGCCAGGCGCTGCGCTTCTTCGAGGCTGAGCAGACCCAACCGCACGGCTGAGTCGAAGCTCGCCACGGCAGCGTCGAGCGGCTGGCATCGCGCGATGTGCGCGAGGGAGTTCCGTATCGACTCGACCGCGAGAAGCTGGCGGTCGGGCTCGACCGGCTCCGGCGTCCAGTGCCGGGTGGCGACAGGAAAGCGGCCATCGAGGCGGAACTTTCCACCAGGCGAGCGGGTGACGACGTGAAATCCGCTGTCTTCGAGAACCCAGACACCGTAGGCGTGTGCGGCTGTGACGCACGCGGCGCGACTGTTCATCTGAACGGCGCGACCAAAAGCGGGATTCGCGTTCGGCCGCCCGAGCACGTCGCGCGTGAACGCCACTAGCCTGCCGCTCTCGAGGAGTTTCCGGATGGCATGCTGGCTCAAGCCTGCGCGGCGGAGGTCCTCGCGCGTGGTGAAGCCGTGATTGCGGTCGAGTATGTCGAAGAGTCGCATGCGGCGAGCATGGCCCGACCCGATCGGCCACATACGCTCGCGAAGGCGGTTCTGGGTACTGCGCGGCGAAGTCGCCCCTGTGGAGGGCAGGATCTGTCCCTAGGACGAATGAAGGTTCCTACGTTCCGCGCGAAAACGTAGGGCCGATCAAGCGTCTTGCGCCCGGTTCCTACGGGCCCATGAGTAAAGGCGAGCCCGGGCGCGAGGTGAACCTGCAGGGGCAGCCCTACGCGTGCAGCGCCGAGTTCAGCACGATGCCCGTGCCCTGGCGCTGCACGGCCTCGACCGCGCCCGTCACCGAGTTGCGGCGGAACAGCAGGCTCGGCACGCCGGACAGCTCAAGGGCCTTCACCGTCACCGGCTGGCCGTTCTCGTCGCGTTCGCCGATCAGGGTCACCTTGGTGCCTGCGGTCACGTACAAGCCTGCTTCCACAACGGAGTCGTCGCCGAGCGAGATGCCGACGCCGGCGTTCGCCCCCAAAAGGGCCCGCGCCCCGATGACGACCCTTTGCGTGCCGCCTCCTGACAGGGTTCCCATGATGGAGGCCCCGCCGCCGATGTCCGCCCCGTCGCCCACGACGACGCCCTGCGAGATGCGGCCCTCCACCATGGAGGTCCCGAGCGTTCCCGCGTTGAAGTTCACGAAACCCTCGTGCATGACGACCGTTCCAGGAGCGAGGTGGGCGCCGAGGCGCACGCGTGAGGCATCCGCGATGCGCACCCGGTCAGGCACCACGTAGTCGAGCAGGCGCGGGAACTTGTCCACGGCGTACGCCTGGATGCCCGCGCGTTTGAGGGTGGGCAGCAGGCGCGGGTAGTCGGATGCCGCGACCGGCCCCGCCGACGTGAACACCACGTTCGGCAGATACGTGAAGATCCCGTCCAGGTTGAGCGAGTTCGGCGCGGTGAGCAGGTGCGAGAGCAGATGCAGGCGCAGGTACGCGTCGGAGGTGCTCGCCACCGCGGCATCCAGCTCAATCGAAACGGTGACCGCCTCGATGCGCACGTTGCGGCGCTCGTCGGGCCCGGCGAGCCCGGCGAGCTCTGCTGGCACCTCGGCGTCCTCGGGCAGCGCGCCCAGACGCGGCTCCGGGTACCAGGTGTCGAGCACGGTGTCGTCAGCGGCGATCGTCGCCAGGCCGAAGCCCCAGGCGAGGCGGGAGGTCTCAGTCACCCCTCTAATCTAGAGAGCATGCCGCTTGATCTCACGACGACCTCGATCGAGCTCACCCGCCAGATCTGCGACATCGAGTCCGTGAGCGGCAACGAGACGGCATTGGCAGACGAGATCGAGCAGGCGCTCGAGCGGATGCCTCACCTCGACGTCCTGCGCGACGGCGACCTCGTCGTCGCCCGCACGCACCTCGGCCGCGCTCGCCGCGTGGTGATCGCTGGCCACATCGACACTGTTCCCGTGAATCGCAACCTGCCGACCCGCTTCGAGACGGAGGACGGCGTCGACTACCTCTGGGGCCGCGGCACCGTCGACATGAAGCCGGGCGTCGCGGTCGCGCTGAAGCTCGCCGCGGAGCTCGCCGAGCCGAGCGTCGACCTCACCTGGCTGTTCTACGACCACGAAGAGGTCACGAGCGATCTCAACGGTCTCGCGCGGCTCGCGCGCACCCGCCCCGAGCTGCTCGCGGGCGATTTCGCCATCCTGGGCGAACCGAGCAACGGCGCCGTCGAGGGCGGGTGCAACGGCACGATGCGCTTCGATGTCGTGACCCGCGGCAAGCGCGCGCACAGCGCCCGCGGCTGGATGGGGGAGAACGCCATCCACAAGGCCGCCCCGATCCTCGACCTGCTCGCCGCGTTCGAGCCCGAGACGATCGAGGTCGACGGCCTCGCCTACCGCGAGCAGCTCAACGCGGTGCTGGCGAGCGGGGGAGTGGCGGGCAACGTCATCCCCGACGAGTTCCGCGTCCACGTCAACTACCGCTTCGCGCCCTCGCGCTCCGCCGACCAGGCCGAAGCCACGATGCGCGGCCTGTTCGAACCGCTCGGCGAGTTCGAGCTGAAGGACCTCTCGCCGGGCGCCCGCCCCGGCCTCGACGACCCGCTCGCTCAGGAGTTCCTCGCCGCCGTCGGCCTCGAGGCGAAGCCCAAGTATGGCTGGACCGACGTCGCCCGGTTCAGCGCCCTCGGCATTCCCGCGGTGAACTTCGGCCCGGGCGACCCGAGCCTCGCGCACGCCGACGACGAGAGAGTGCCGCTCGCCCAGATCACCGCGTGCGAAGACGCCCTGCGAGCGTGGCTGCGCTGAGCTGGCGGGCCCTGCCGTGGTGGGCCCGCGTGACGGTCGTGTTCATCCTCGGCCGGGCACTCGACACGATCCTGCTGCTCTGGCAGGCGGCGATCGAGGGCCCGAACGCCTGGACAGGCGCCCACCCGCGCTACCTCGACTTCGCCAACATCTGGGATGGCCGGTGGTACCAGATCATCGCCGCCGTCGGCTACCCGCGCACGCTGCAGTTCGATGCGACGGGCCACCTCACGCAGAACCAGTGGGCGTTCCTGCCCGTCTACCCCTATGTCGTCAAGGGCGTCATGGCGCTCGGACTCTCGTGGGAGGCCGCGGCGGTGCTCGTCACCGTGCTGTGCGCCTGGGGTGCGACGCTCGTGTTCTACAAGCTCATGCGCACCCGGCTGCGCCCCTCCACCGCGATGTACGCGACCGTGCTGTTCTCCGTCGCGCCCGTCGCCGCGCTGTTCCAGGTCGCCTACGCCGAGGCGATGTTCACGCTGCTGCTCGCGGCGATCCTGTACCTCTGGGTCAAGCGACGGTTCTGGTGGATGCTGCCGCTCATCGTCCTCGCCGCCTTCACCCGCCCCGGCGAGGTCGCGCTCGCCCTCGCGCTGGGGCTCTGGGTGGCGTGGCGGCTCTGGCGGGCATGGCGGGGGACTGAGCCGATACGGATGCCCGAGCTCGTGGCATCCGTCATCGCGACCCTCGTCGCGCTGATCTCGGGACTGGCCTGGCCCGTCATCGCCGACCGTGCGACGGGCTACCCGGGCACCTACACGCAGACCGAGCTGTCGTGGCGGGTGTCGTACACCGGGTGGGATCCGCTCGTGCCGTTCACGCCGTGGATTCAGGGTGCGAAGTGGTGGTTCACGCTGTGGCTGCACACCCCGGCGTGGGTCGGCTACCTCGCTCTCGCGGCGATCGTCGGGCTCGGGGTCGTCTTCCTGCTGGTGCCGCCGGCGCGCCGCCTCGGGGTCGAGCTGCGCCTGTGGCTGCTGTCCTACGGGCTCTATGTGCTGGCCGTGTTCTTCCCCCAGTCGAGCACCTTCCGCATCCTCCTGCCGCTGTTCCCGGCGCTCGGCGTCGTGGCCGCGCCGCGGGCGAAGTGGTACCGCGTCGGCATGGTCGTCGTGTTCGTCGCCGCACAGGTGGGGTGGCTGCTGCTCGCCTGGACGATCGGCGACTACGACTGGTCGCCGCCGTAGGCAGCCCCAAGCCGGGTGGTGCCGGCCCTCGCGTGCGGTGCGGGATAATGGAGTCAAACCACGAAAGGGGAGCTACATGGCGGCCATGAAGCCGAGAACCGGAGACGGACCCATGGAGGCTGTGAAGGAGGGGCGACTCATCATCGTGCGCGTTCCTCTGGAGGGCGGCGGCCGGCTGGTCGTTTCCGTCAACGACGACGAGGCCAAAGAGCTTCACGACGCGCTGGCAGCTGCCATCGGAGCCAACTAGCTCGCGTCGCAAGAGGTGCCGCCCTTCGGGGCGGCACTTTTGCGTTAAGGGGTCGTGCCGCTACGCGGCGAGCTTCGTGATCTGCAGCAGCCCGTCGCCGACGATCGACAATGCGCTCACCACGGCGCGCGATCCCGAGATCTCGCCGATGAGGGTGCGGAACGCGGTGGCGACGTCGTCGCGGTTCGCTGGGTTGCCGACCTTGCCCTGCCAGAGGGCGTGCGGCACGAGCACCGTTCCCCCCGGGCGAGCGAGGCGCAGCCCGTGCTCGACGTACTCGATGACGTTGCCTGCGTCGGCGTCGACCAGCACGACATCGTAGGCGTTCTCGTTCATGCGGGGCAGCACGTCGAGTGCCCGGCCGGCGATCAGGCGCAGCTTCGCCGGTGCGAAGCCGGCTTCGAGGAAGAACTGGCGGGCCTGCTGCTGGTGGTCGACCTCGCTGTCGATGCTCGTCAGCTCGGCCTCGGCCGCGCCGCGCAGCAGCCAGAGACCCGACACCCCGATGCCCGTGCCGATCTCGATGATCTTGGCGGCGCCGGTGGCGGCCACGATGACGGATGCCTGCGCGCCGAGAGCCGGTGCGATCGGCGTCACCCCGAGCTCGAGCGAATGCTGCCTGGCGCGGGCGATCACCTCGCTCTCGACGACCACGTCGTTCGCGAACTTCCAGTTGATGTCGTTGTCCGACATGGGCCTCCGTACCTCGAAGCTCAGGATATCCGCACCACTTCGAGACTCCGGTCAGACGCACGGCTACGAGCGATTACGATGTGGGGGTGCTGGGTATCTCGTTCGACAAGCTGCTGGTCATGGCCGGCATCGCTGTCATCCTGATCGGCCCCACGCGCCTGCCCGGCTACGCAGAGAAGCTCGGCCAGTTCGTCCGCAACCTGCGCCGCTACGCCGATGACGCCCGCGACAAGGTGCGCGAAGAGGTCGGCTCAGACGTCTTCGACGACATCGACTGGAAGAAGCTCGACCCCCGCCAGTACGACCCGCGCCGCATCATCGCCGATGCGCTGCTGTCGGACAACGACGACGACACGCCTGCCGAACCCGAGACGGTCATCGGCATCGCATCGGTCGCGACGAAGGCGGCGCCTGCGGCGCTCACGGTGGGCGCGCTGCCCCCCTTCGACGCCGAGGCGACCTAAGCCGGGCGCAGGCCGAGGCTGCGTCCCGCCAGGTTCCTGGGGCGGGACGCCATCGCTGCCGCGATGCCCGCGATGACCTCGGCGGCGGGGTCTTCCGGGCGGGACAGCACGATGGGGGAGCCCTCGTCGCCTCCGACCCGCAGCGGCACCGACAGCGGGATCGCGCCGAGCAGCGGCGCATCGAGCGCGGTCGCGACCTGAGCACCGCCCCCCGTGCCGAACAGCTCGCCCGACATGTTCTCGATCACGCCGTAGATCTTCTGACCGGTCTGCGCGGCGAGCGCGCCCGAGCGCACCGCGACCTCGGCGGCCGCGGCCTGCGGCGTCGTCACGACGAGCACCTCGGCGTTCGGCAGCAGCTGCCCGACCGAGATCGCGACATCGCCGGTGCCGGGGGGCAGATCGAGCAGCAGCACGTCGAGGTCGCCGAAGTACACGTCGGTCAGGAACTGCTGGATGGTGCGGTGCAGCATCGGCCCGCGCCACGCGACCGCGGAGGACGGCCCCTGCCCGCGCTCGGGGTCGAGGAACATGCCGATCGAGACGACCTTCACCCCGAACGCCACCGGGGGCAGGATCATCTCGCCGACCCGGGTCGGCCGCGCGCCCGTGATGCCGAGGATGCCTGGGATGGAGAATCCGTGCACGTCCGCATCCACGAGCCCCACGCGCAGTCCCTGGGCTGCGAGCGCGACGGCGAGGTTCGCGGTCATGGTCGACTTGCCGACGCCGCCCTTCCCGGAGGTGACGGCGTAGACGCGCGTCAGCGACTCGGGGCCGAACGGCATCGTGCGCGTGCCGCGCAGCCGCTCGGTGAGCGCCTTCCGCTCCTGCGGGCTCATCACGCCGACCGCGAGCTCGACTCCGGTCACGCCCGGCACGGCCGTGACGGCCGCGCGCACGTCCGCCTCGATGCGGTCGGCGGCCGGACACCCGACGATGGTCAATCTGATGGCGACGGATGCCTGACCCGAAGCATCCACCGCCACGGACTCGACCATGTCGAGCTCCGTGATCGGCCGCCTGATCTCCGGGTCCTGCACGCCCGCGAGGGCGCGCGCGACCCGCTCGGTGAGGTCACTCAACGCCGTCAGCCACTGCCTCTTCCGCGGGGCCGAGCTCGTCGAGCAGCGCGCGCAGCTCCTGCCGGATGAAGTCCTTCGTCGGCACGTCGCGCAGGGCGAGGCGCAGCGCCACGACCTCGCGGGCGAGGTACTCGGTGTCGGCGAGGTTGCGGGTCGCCTGCTGGCGGTCCTGCTCGATCTGCACGCGGTCGCGGTCGTCCTGTCGGTTCTGGGCGAGCAGGATCAAGGGTGCGGCGTAGGAGGCCTGCAACGACAGCACGAGCGTGAGCACCGTGAAGCCGTAGGTCTGCGAATCGAACCGCCACGCGAGCGGAGCGAGCGAGTTCCAGGCGATCCAGACCACGCAGAAGACGCTGAGGGCGAGCAGGAACATCGGGGTGCCCATCGCGCGGGCGATCCACTCGGTGAAGCGGCCGAAGCGATCGGTGTCGCGGCGGGCGCGTCCCCGGCCGGAGAGACCCTTGGGGGCGTCCAGCCCGATGGCCTTGTTGTCGACCCGAGCCATGGGTCACCTCCTTCCGGTGATGTTGATGCTTCCTGTTCGTGCGGCCGCGATGCGTTTGAGCGCACTGTCTTCGCCGTCGCGGCGTCGCCAGTCGTCCGGCAGCAGATGATCGAGGATGTCGTCGATCGTGACGACGCCGACGAGCCTGCCGGCCTCGTCGACGACCGGGACCGAGACGAGGTTGTAGCTCGCCAGGGTGCGGGACACCTCGGCGATCGTCGCGTCGACCATGACGGGCTCCAGCCCTTGGTCGACGAGGCCGCCGAGGCGCTCGTGCGGCGGGTGCCGCAGCATGCGCTGATAGTGCACCGTGCCGAGGAAGCGGCCGGTCGGCGGCTCGTACGGCGGCAGGGTGAGGAACACGGCGGCGCCGAGCGCCGGTGCGAGCTCTTCGCGGCGGATGAGCGCGAGTGCCTCGGCGACCGTGGCGTCGGCCGACATGATGACGGGCTCGGTCGTCATGAGGCCGCCGGCCGAGTTCGGCGCGTAGTTCAGCAGCCGCCGCACGTCTTCGGCCTCTTCCGGCTCCATCAGCTCGAGCAGGTGCTCGCGCTCGGCGGAGGGCAGCTGCGCGAACAGGTCGGCCGCGTCGTCCGGCTGCATCTGGTCGAGGACGTCGGCGACGCGCTCGTCGTCGAGAGAGCGCAGCAGCTCGACCTGGTCCTGCTCGCGCATCTCCTCGAGGGCGTCGGCGAGGCGCTCGTCGGGGAGCTCGGCCGCGACCTCGACCCGGCGCTCCTTCGGCAGCTCGAGCAGGCTGGTCGCGAGGTCGGCCGGCTTCAGGTCCGTGTAGGTCGCGATGAGCCGCTCCGCCGACTGAGGTGCGCCGGCCGAGGCATCCGTCTCTGCCATGTCCGCCCATGCGACGAACTGCGTCGCCCCCTTCGCGAAGGGTGAAGAGGAGGTCTTGGGGCGGCGGACGAACAGCTGTGTCACATCCCACAGGCCGCTCGGCGCCTGCGTGATCGCCACGTCTTCGATGGTGGCGGTGCCGCTGCCGTCGCGGAACGCGAGCTGACGGCCGAGCAGCTCGGCGATGACGCGCACCTCGCCGCCGCGCGGCTCGAAGCGGCGCACGTTGATGAGCCCTGTGGTGATGACCTGGCCCGCGCCGATCGAGGTGACGCGCGTGATCGAGACGAAGACGCGGCGCTTCCCGGGGATCTCGACGACGAGGCCGACGACCCGCGGCGCACCGTCTGAGCGGTAGACGACCACGACGTCGCGCACCTTGCCGACCCGGTCGCCGACGGGGTCGAAGACAAGGCAACCGGCGAGGCGCGCCACGAAAACCCGCTGTCCGCTCACGAGAAAACCTTAGCCCGGGGCACCATGCGGCGAGGCGCGTGCCACTATGGGCCTATGACGAACGCAAGCCCGCTCGGTGGGCGTCGTGGCATCGGGGTCCCCACTGTTCCGAAGGGCGAGGTGATCGCCTCGTACGAGAGCTACCTCGAGGCGCAGCAGACCGTCGACGTGCTCGCCCGTGCCGACTTCCCCGTGAGCGGTGTCTCGATCGTCGGCAACGACCTGAAATCGGTCGAGCACATCACGGGGCGGCTCAGCTGGGGTCGCGTCGCGCTCTCCGGTGCGGCGAGCGGCGCGTGGTTCGGTATCTTCCTCGCCATCGTGCTGGCGATCTTCAACCCCGGCCGTGCCGACCTGAGCCTCGAGTTCGCCGCCGTGCTGCTGGGTGCGGGCTTCGGCATGCTGTTCAGCCTGGTGTCCTACGCGCTGACCCGCAGGCGTCGCGACTACACCTCGCAGACCGCGGTGCTCGCCACCTCGTACGCCGTGGTGGTCGATCTCGAGAACGCGAATCGCGCGCGCAACGTGCTGACCAACGCGGGCCGAGGCACCGGAACCGTTCTCTGACGCGTTTCCGAGCGTCGGCGTGGCATGCTCACGTCGTGACATCATCGCCGAGCGCACACCCCCGAAGGGCGCGCGTCATCGCGCGCTTCCGGGTGTGGCTGCGTCGGCGCCCGGCGCTGCACCTCAGCTATCGCATCCTGATCGCGGTCATCGGTGGCGCGATCGTCGTCGGCGGCCTCATCCTGGTGCCGTTGCCAGGGCCCGGGTGGCTGATCGTGTTCATCGGCGTCGCGGTGCTCGGCACCGAGTTCCGCTGGGCGCGCCGGCTCGGGCGCTGGGCCCGTGCGCAGCTCGCGCGGTTCTGGGCGTGGTGGAAAGCGCGCCGGGCGGCGTCAGCCGACGCGCGCCGCTAGGACCGCAGCTCCGCGATCCAGGCCTCGACCTCGTCGGCGGTGCGGGGGATGCCTGCTGAGAGGCTCTCGACCCCCGACTCCGTGACGACCACGTCGTCCTCGATGCGCACGCCGATGCCGCGCAGGTGATCTGGCACGGTGAGGTCGTCGGGCTGGAAGTAGAGCCCGGGCTCGATGGTGAAGACCATGCCCGGCTCGAGGATGCCGTCCTGATAGAGCTCGCGTCGCGCCGCCGCGCAGTCGTGCACGTCGATGCCGAGGTGGTGGCTCGTGCCGTGCACCATGTAGCGGCGGTGCTGCTGGCCGTCGGCCTCCAGCGCCTCCTCCGCGGTGACGGGCAAGAGGCCCCACTCGGCGGTGCGCCGCGCGATCACGGCCATCGCCGCCGCGTGCACGTCACGGAAGCGGACGCCGGGGCGGGCGACGGCGAATGCGGCATCCGCCGCCTCGCGCACCGTCTCGTAGACGAGCCGCTGCGGCTCGCTGAAGGTGCCGCTGACGGGAAGCGTGCGGGTGATGTCGGCCGTGTACAGGCTCTCTGCCTCGACGCCCGCGTCGATGAGGATCAGGTCGCCCGGCACGACGGGCCCGTCGTTGCGGGTCCAGTGCAGGACACACGCGTGCGGGCCCGATGCCGCGATGGTGTCGTAGCCCACCGCGTTGCCCTCGCCGCGGGCGCGCGCGTAGAAGACGCCCTCGACGATCCGCTCGCCGCGCTCGTGAGCGGTGATCTGCGGAAGCGCTCGGATCACGTCCTCGAAGCCGCGCTTCGTCGACGCGACCGCTGCGCGCATCTCGGCGACCTCGTACGCGTCCTTCACGAGGCGCAGCTCGGAGAGGTCGCGTGCGAGCTGCGCATCAAGATCGATGTCAGCGGCGTCACCGCGCGCCGCATCGACGGCTGCCGTGAGCTCGGCGTCCGCCTCGCGCAGCACGAGGGTGTTCTCATCTGCTGAGGCGACGACCGCCCCGGCATCCGCGATGCCCGCCGTGGCGATCGCCAGATCGCCCGCGACCTGCGCGAGCGACGGGCGCGCGCCGATCCAGAACTCGCCGATCTGCGGGTTCGAGTAGAACTCGTCGGAGTCGCGCCCGGCGCGCTCGCGGAAGTACAGGGTGGCACTGAGCTCGTCGCTGTCATCGGCGCTCTCGATGACGAGCACCGAATCGGGCTCGGCGTCCGCGGCCCAGCCGGTCAGCCACGAGAACGCCGAGTGGGCGCGGAAGGGGTAGTCGGTGTCGTTGCTGCGCACCTTGGCGCCGCCGGCTGGGACGATGAGCCGCTTGCCCGGGTAGAGCGCCGCGAGCTTCACGCGGCGCGCAGCCGCGAAGGCGGCCTGCTCGCGGGCGGGCGGCACGACGTCGGCGCGCTCGGCCCACTGCGAGCCGATGTACTCCTTGAAGCTCGCGGCGGGCGGCAGCGTCGAGCGGTTCGAGGTGGCTCGGGGTGCCTTGGTCGTGGTCAGCGCGTCGCTCGTGTCCATACCTCGATTGTCTAACATCGGTACGTGCCCCTGCCCCAGAAAAGCTGGCGTGCTCCGATCGACCTGCACACGCACTCGAGCGTGTCCGACGGCACGCAGACGCCCGCCGAGCTCGTGCGGGCGGCGGCCGAGGCAGGGCTCGGAACGGTCGCGCTGACCGACCACGATTCGACGGCCGGGTGGGCGGATGCCTCGGCCGAGGCATCCGCACTCGATCTCGGCTTCGTGCCCGGCATGGAGCTGTCAACCCGGTTCGGGTGGAAGAGCGTGCACATGCTCGCGTACTTCTTCGACCCCGAGAACGCGGCGCTCGTCGCCGAGACCGAGCGCATCCGCGACGCGCGGCGCACCCGGGCTGAGGCGATGGTCGCGCGCATCGCTGCGGACTACGACCTCACGTGGGAGGACGTGCTCGCGCACACGACCCCCGGGGCATCCGTTGGCCGCCCCCACATCGCCGACGCGCTCGTGACGCGCGGGCTCGTGACCGACCGCAGCGCGGCGTTCGAGACGCTGCTGCACCCGCGCGGCGGGTACTTCGAGCCGCTGTACGCGCCGACGCCGCTCGAGGGCGTCGAGTTGATCCGCGGCGCAGGGGGAGCGCCTGTGCTCGCGCATCCCGCGACCCGTGGGCGCGACACCGTGCTGGACGCCCGGTACCTCGCCTCGCTCGTCGAGGCCGGGCTCGCCGGAGTCGAGGTGCGCCACCGCGAGAACACGGAGGACGGCAAGGCGTACCTGCTCGAGTTCGCGCGCGTCCACGACCTCGTCGTCACCGGATCGAGCGACTACCACGGCGCTGGGAAACCCAATCTGCTCGGCGAGAACACGACCTCGCCGGAGGCGCTCGAGCGGCTGTTCCGCGCGGCGTCCGGTGCCTCTTCGTAGACGTTCGAAATCGTTATCGCAACGACGCCCCCCGAACTGGTACCGTTGCTCAGCCAATAGCGCGCTGGGCCCAACAAATTCTGAAGGGCACCGCGGTATCGGCACCGCACTCTCGTACCACCTGTGACGCAAAGGAGCGTTCATGAAGTCAGCCCTGCGACGGCACACGCCGCTCGCGAAGTTGAGCTGGGGGGTGGTCGTCGCCGCGGTGATCGCGGCGCCGCTCGCCGCAGCCCAGACAGCCGCCGCGGACACCGGCGGCACGACGGTGCTCTCGAGCACCTTCGACGACGGCACCACGGCGCCGTGGACCACCAACGGGGACGCCAAGATCACTGCGGTCGCGGATCCGGGTGGCACGGGCAAGTCGCTCGAGGTGTCGAACATCGACGCGGACTACGCGGGCGCAGCCGTCGATCTGACGAAGCTGCTGACCCCGGGCGTCGCCTACCAGGTCTCGTTCGACGCGCGGCTGGAAGACGCCACGTTCAACGGGCAGACCGAGCACTTCACGGTCGATGACGGCAACTACAGCTGGATCGGGAGCCCGACGGCGATCACGGCGGATGCCTGGACGCCGATCTCCGGCTCGTACACGCTGGCCGCGACCGCGACCAAGGCGAACGCCTACCTGAACTCGGGGCTCGCCACCGGCCAGACCGCCTTCGGCAACGTGCTGATCGACAACGTGACGATCACCGGCCCTGCCGGCAGTGGTGGCACGGGCGGCGGCACGGGCACGTGCACCCCGGTCGCAGCGCAGGACCTGGTGTCGGCGAACTTCGACGACCAGACCATCGGCGCGCTGCAGAAGGACGGCAACCCGACGCTCGGTTTCGAGAACGTCGCGGGCGACGCCGCAGGCGACTACTCGGTGCGTGTCACCGGCCGTGCGAATGATTACGACGGTGTGCAGACCGCGCCCGGCGCGCTCACCGCGCTCATGGCGGGCGACACCGTGAACGTGTCGGCCAAGGTGCGCCTCGCGACGCAGACGTCGGCGACGACCTCTGCGCGACTCGTCGCTGTGCCCGGCTACTCGTGGATCGGCAACCAGTCCGGCGTCTCCGACTCCGGCTGGACCACGATCTCGGGCAGCTACACCGTGCCCGACGGCACCGACACCTCCACGCTGAAGTTCTACGTCGGCACCGACGCGCTGTCCGATGGCACCGCGAGCTACGCCTACGACCTCAACGACTTCGCGGTCAGCACCCCCGGCACCGACTGCGGCGGGACCGGCGGCACGGGAGGCTCGGGATCGACCTGCACCTACCCGACGAGTGACACCATCATCAGTTCCGACTTCGAGTCGGGCGACACGGATGGCTGGGCGGCTCGCTCCGACGCCAACGGTGCGGCCACCGTCGCGATCACAGACGCGGACGGCCACAACAGCGCGCACTCGCTCGAGGCATCCGGTCGCACCGACCAGGGCCAGGGCATCGGCCACGACGTGACCTGCCTGCTGCAGCCCGGCCAGACCTACGAGGTCAGCGGCTGGGTGCGCTTCGCGGCGGGCCAGCCGACTGACAACGTGTGGCTGAGCCTCGCCAACACGGCGAGCGGCTCGACCACGTACACCACCCTCGGGCAGTTCTCGACGGTGACCAACACCGGCTGGACGCAGGTCGACCAGAAGTTCACCATGCCGGCGTCGAGCGACTCGGCACTGCTGTACTTCGAGACCGACTACCAGGGCGGCACGACCGGAAACACGTCCGACCTGTACTTCGACGATCTCACCGTCACGAAGCCCGCGCCGGCGGTCATCCAGGACATCACGCCGATCAAGGACACCCTGCCGTTCCCGGTGGGCGCCGCGGTCTCCGACCCTGAGATCACCGGTGCCCCGGGCCAGCTGCTGTCGAAGCACTTCGACCAGGTCACGCCCGAGAACTCGATGAAGCCGGAATCCTGGTACGACGCGAACGGGAACTTCGTCACGACGAACGCCGACGCCGACGCGCTGATGACCTACGCCCAGCAGAACAACATGCGGGTCTACGGCCACAACCTCGTCTGGTACCAGCAGACGCCGGACTGGTTCTTCAACGTCTCGCCGACCGACAGCACGCCGCTCACGAACAGCGCGGCCGACCAGGCGATCCTGCGTGACCGGCTCGACACCCACATCAAGGATGTCGCGCAGTACCTGTCGAGCAAGTTCGGCGCCTTCGGGTCGTCGACGAACCCGCTGGTCTCGTTCGACGTCGTCAACGAGGCGGTCTCCGACAACGTCGGCGACCCGAACGACCTGCGGCAGAGCCGGTGGTACCAGGTGCTCGGCCCGGAGTACATCACGGACGCGTTCGACGACGCCAACAAGTACTTCGACGAGACCGCGGCGAACGGCGGCTTCGCGGCCGACGGCACGAACCGCCCGATCGCGCTGTTCTACAACGACTACAACACCGAGCAGGCCGGCAAGCGCGCTCGCGTGCAGGAGCTCGTGAACAACCTGATCTCGGCCGGCGTTCCGGTCGACGGCATCGGCCACCAGTTCCACGTCACGATGTCGACGCCGCTGTCGTCCCTCAAGGACGCCATCGACGGCTTCAACGGCATCACGACCGCGACCGGGCACCCGCTCTACCAGGCGATCACCGAGCTCGACGTGCCGACCGGGACCCCGGTGACGACCGCCAACCAGATCGACCAGGGCTACTACTACAAGGGCATCTTCGACATGCTCCGCAGCGAGGCCGCTTCTGGTGCGTCGATCTTCTCGGCGACGGTCTGGGGCCTCACCGACAGCCAGAGCTGGCGTGCCAGCTCCGGTGCACCGCTGCTGTTCGACGACAACCTGCAGGCGAAGCCCGCGTACTACGGCGTCACCGATCAGGACCTGCCGGCGAAGCAGCTCAGTGCGATCGTGTTCCAGCAGTCTGCGACGGATGCCTGGGATCAGCTTCCCCTGCACCCGATCGCGCAGGACGGCAGCTCGGGTTTCCAGCTGCGCTGGGCCGCCGACCACCTGACCGCCTATGTCTCGGCGACGGACGCGACGGCGGATGCCACCGACCAGGCGACCTTCGCCTGGGGCGATGGCACCCAGACCGCGACCGTAAAGCGCGACGGCACCGTCACCGGTGACGGCGTGACCGCCCAGGTCACGTCGACCGCCAGCGGCTGGTCGGCCGTCGTCACCCTGCCCGACACGGGTCTGACCAGCACGAGCACGCCGAAGTTCGACGTCACCGTCACCGACGGCACCACCACCTCGGACTGGAACACCCCGGGCTCGCTCGGCACGCTCCAGCTCGTCGAGCCCCTGTCGTTCACGACGGTTCCGGAAGCTTCCGTCGCCCCCGCGATCGATGGCACCAAGGACGACGTGTGGAGCCAGGCCAGTTCGGTCACAACGAGCAAGCTGATCTCCGGTTCGGCCGACGGCGCGAAGGCGCGTGTGTACCAGCTCTGGAAGGACGACTACCTCTACGTGCTGGCCGACGTCACGGACCCGACGATCGACACGTCGTCGCCGAACGCCTACGAGCAGGACTCCGTCGAGATCTTCACCGACCTCGGCAACGCGAAGAACGGCTCGTACCGCGCGGACGACGCGCAGATGCGCATCAGCGCGGACAACGCCGTGTCGTTCGGCGCGGGTGACAGTGAGGATGCCCAGCAGGCTCGCCTGACGAGCGCCACCTCGCGCACCGCGACGGGGTACATCGTCGAGGCGCGGATCGACCTCAAGGACACCACCGGTGTCGGGAAGTTCGAGGGAGTCGACTACGAGGTGAACGACGGCACCGCCGGCGCCCGCACGGCCAACTTCGGCTGGGCGGAACAGACGGGCACGGCCTACCAGACGACGTCCCGCTGGGGCGTGGCCGAGCTCGAGGGCCCGGCCCTCGCGGCTCCCGCCGTGACGACGCAGCCCGCGTCGGCCTCGGGCGCGCTGGGCAGTGCGGTGAGCTTCACCGCCGCAGCCTCCGGCGCCCCGGCGCCGACCGTGCAGTGGCAGCGCAAGCTGCCTGGGTCGAAGAGGTGGACGGCCGTCAAGGGCGCCACCGACGCGAGCCTCACGGTCACCGCCTCCGCCACGGTCGACGGCGCGCAGTACCGCGCGGTGTTCACCAACTCGCAGGGCACGGCGACGACGGATGCCGCGAAGCTGACGGTGACCCACGCGGAGCCGACGGTGACGACGCAGCCGAAGGCGGCGAGCGGCCACGCGGGCGACACCGTGCGCTTCGTGGCGAAGGCGAGCGGCTACCCGCAGCCGAGCGTCTCGTGGCAGCGGCTGCTGACGGGCAAGAAGGCGACCTGGACCACGATCGCGGGCGCGCGCTCGACGACCCTGTCGGTCAAGGTCGATGGCTCGCTCGACGGCGCGCAGTACCGCGCGGTGTTCCGTAACGACGCCGGCAGCACGACCTCGAACGCGGCGGCGCTGACCGTCGAGAAGAAGCCGTCGAAGCCGACGCCGCCGTCGCACCCCGGCCACCCGTCGCACCCCACGCACCCGTCGAAGCCCCAGCACCATGACGTGTTCGGCTTCCTCGGGCGCCTGATCGGCCTGTTCTTCGGAGCTCGCCGCTAACGCCGGGAAAGTCCCCACAGCACCCGCCCGGGCCCTTCTCACGTGAGGGATCCGGGCGGGCTGCGTTCGGGCGGTAGGGACTGAAGACCCACGATAGATACAAGTTGCGGCTGTAAAGCTGGCGACATGACGATCATCAATGTCGACGTGCCCGCAGCTTCCGCCTGGCGAGGCTTCGAACCGGGCAACTGGCAGGACGCGATCGATGTGCGCGACTTCATCCAGCGCAACTACACGCCCTACGAGGGCGACGCGCGCTTCCTCACCGGCGCCACCGACCGCACGATGCGGGTCTGGGGGCGCATCGCCGAACTGATGCCGGTCGAGCGCGAGCGCGGCATCTACGACGTCGACCCGCACACCCCGGCGGGCATCACCGCATTCGGGCCCGGCTACATCGACAGGGACGACGAGCTCATCGTCGGGTTGCAGACGGACGCTCCGCTGAAGCGCGCCATCATGCCGCTCGGTGGCTGGCGCATGGTCGAGAGCGCCCTCAAGGTGTACGGCTACGAGGTCGACGAGGACCTCAGAACGGCCTTCACCGACTACCGCAAGACGCACAACGCCGGCGTCTTCGACGCCTACCCGCCTGCCGTGCGCGCAGCCCGCAGCTCGCACGTGCTCACCGGCCTGCCCGACGCGTACGGCCGTGGGCGCATCATCGGCGACTACCGCCGGGTCGCGCTCTACGGCGTCGACGCGCTGATCGCCGCGAAGAAGCTCGACAAGCTCGACTGGGACACCCGGCCGTTCAGCGAGTCCGTCGTGCGCGAGCGCGAGGAGCACGCGGAGCAACTGCGGGCACTCGCCGAGCTCAAGGCGATGGCGGCGGGCTACGGCTACGACATCTCGGGGCCGGCGCGTACCGCGCGCGAGGCGATCCAGTGGCTGTACTTCGGCTACCTCGGCGCCGTGAAGGAGCAGAACGGCGCGGCGATGTCGCTCGGGCGCACCTCGACCTTCCTCGACGTCTACCTTGAGCGGGATCTCGCGAGCGGCGTGCTCGACGAGGCCTCCGCTCAGGAACTGATCGACGATTTCGTGATCAAGCTCAGAATCGTGAGATTCCTGCGCACGCCGGAGTACGACGCGCTGTTCTCGGGTGACCCGACCTGGGTGACCGAGACGATCGGCGGCATGGGGGAGGACGGGCGCACCCTCGTCACGAAGAGCTCCTTCCGGTTCCTGCAGACGCTCTACAACCTGGGGCCGGCGCCCGAGCCGAACCTCACGGTGCTGTGGTCGACGCGGCTGCCGCGCGGCTTCAAGGAATTCTGCGCACAGGTCTCGATCGACACCTCGGCAGTGCAATACGAATCCGACCGGTACATCAGGGATGCCTGGGGCGACGACGCCGCGATCGCCTGCTGCGTCTCGCCGATGGCAGTCGGCAAGCAGATGCAGTTCTTCGGCGCCCGCGCGAACCTCGCGAAGACGCTGCTCTACGCCATCAACGGCGGCCGCGACGAGATCACCGGCAAGCAGGTCTCGCCTGAGCGGCCCGCGGTTCCCGCCGGCACGCCGCTCGACTACGCCGACGTGCGCGCGCGGCTCGACGCGACCATGGAATGGCTCGCGCAGACCTACGTCGAGGCGCTGAACGTCATCCACTACATGCACGACAAGTACGACTACGAGCGGCTCGAGATGGCGCTGCACGACAAGGACGTGCTGCGCACCATGGCGTGCGGCATCGCCGGCCTCTCGGTCGCGGCCGACTCGCTGTCGGCGATCAAGTACGCGACGGTCACGCCCGTGTTCGACGAGCGCGGCATCGTCGTCGACTTCCAGACCGTCGGCGACTTCCCGACGTACGGCAACGACGACGAGCGCGCCGACGCCATCGCCGTCGAGCTGGCCCGGTCGTTCATGCAGAAGCTGCGCCACTACGAGTGCTACCGGGGCGCCGTGCCCACCCAGTCGGTGCTCACGATCACCTCGAATGTGGTCTACGGCAAGAACACCGGCAACACGCCTGACGGCCGCCGCGCCGGCCAGCCCTTCGCGCCGGGCGCCAACCCGATGAACGGGCGCGACACCCACGGCATGCTCGCGAGCGCGATCTCGGTGGCGAAGATCCCGTACGCCGACGCGCAGGATGGCATCTCGCTCACCAACACCGTGCTGCCGAGCGGCCTCGGGCGCACCCGCGAGGAGCGCGTCGCCAACCTCGCCGGCCTGCTCGACGCCTCCGTCGGCACCGACGGCTATCACATGAACGTCAACGTGCTGAACCGCGAGACGCTTGTCGACGCGATGGCGCATCCCGAGAACTACCCGCAGCTGACGGTGCGTGTCTCGGGCTACGCCGTGAACTTCGTGCGGCTGACGCGCGAGCAGCAGCTCGACATCCTGTCGCGCACCTTCCACGAGAGCATGTGAGCTTCGTGGGATCCGTGGCGATCACGAACGGCGCGCTCGGCGACGTCGTGACGGCGCCCGCGGCCGACCACCACGAGCACGTCACCCGTCTGCGCACGGGAGAGGTCGGCAGCATCAACTCGTGGGAGCTCGTGACCGCGGTCGACGGTCCCGGCACGCGGCTCACGGTGTTCATGAACGGATGCCCGCTGCGGTGCCTGTACTGCCAGAACCCCGAGACGTGGTTCCTGAAGGACGGGGTCGAGGTCGAGGCATCCGAGATCATCTCGCGCATCGGGCGGTACGCGCCCCTGCTGCGGGCGACGGGCGGCGGGCTCACGCTGTCGGGCGGCGAGATCCTGATGCAGCCCGCGTTCGCCGCCCGCGTGCTGCGCGGCGCGCGCGAACTCGGGGTGCACACGGCCCTCGACACGAGCGGATTCCTCGGCCGGGCGCTCACCGACCAGGCGCTCGCCGACACCGACCTCGTGCTGCTCGACGTGAAGTCGGGCGACCCCGAGACCTATCGGCGGGCGACCGGGGAGGCGCTCGAGCCGACGCTGGAGTTCGGGCGGCGACTCGCGCGCGAGGGCCGCGTCGAGGTGTGGGTGCGCTTCGTTCTCGTGCCGGGGCTCACCGACGAGTGGGAGAACGTCGAGAAGGTCGCTGCATACGTGGCGTCGCTGAACGAGCTGCGGCCGGGTACCGTCACGCGCGCTGAGGTGCTGCCGTTCCACCAGCTCGGCCGCGAGAAGTGGCACGCGCTCGGCCGCCCGTACACGCTCGAGGACACGCAGCCGCCGGCGACGGAGCTCATCGAGCGTGTGCGCGGGCAGTTTCGCGCGCGGGGGCTGACGACGTACTGACAGCCCGCAGAAGGCGTCGGTTCTCCACAATCCAGGGATCGGCGTCCGCGTGTGTCGGCGACCGGCTCTACAGTTGCTCGCATCCGCGCTCAGCGCGGCGCACACTGGAGGGGTGATCGCCTTGTCGCTGGACGCCTGGGTCGGAATCGGTGCTCTGCTAACCGTGCTGCTCGCGCTGTCCGCTCAACTCCGATCCGTGCGGACCGAGTTGAAGTCCGACGTTCAGCGTGTCGACGATCGGGTGACCGCGCTGGGTGCCGAGTTGAAGTCCGACGTTCAGCGTGTCGACGATCGGGTGACCGCGCTGGGTGCCGAGTTGAAGTCCGACGTTCAGCGTGTCGACGATCGGGTAACCGCGCTGGGTGCCGAGTTGAAGTCCGGCATTCAACGTGTCGACGACCGTGTGTACGCGCTCGCGGCGGGGCTCAAGCCCGACATCGAGCGCGCGGGGGAGCAACGCCGCGGCGCCTAGGACGCGGGGGTCGTGCCCGCGGGGCGCGAGCCGCCGCGGCGACGACGGCGCCGGCGCGGGGCCGCGTTGCCGTCGTGGTGCTCGGTGCCCTGGCCGTCGTGGGTGCCCGCGGCGACGGGCTTCTCTTCTGCGGACTGGCCGGCTGAAGCATCCCTCGTCCCTGCTGCGCGCGTACGCGTGCGGCTGCGGCTCGACCGCGGCCCGCCTTCTGCGCCCTGCTTCGCGACGTCGGACTCGACCTTCGGCTTCGGGGTCGTCTTGAGGCGCCCCTTGGTGCCCTCGGGGATGTCGAGATCGCTGTACAGGTGCGGCGACGACGAGTAGGTCTCGGTGGGCTCGGGCTGGCCGAACTCGAGGGCGCGGTTGATGAGGGCCCACTTGTGCAGGTCCTCCCAGTCGACGAAGGTCACCGCGATGCCCGTCTTGCCCGCGCGGCCGGTGCGGCCCGCGCGGTGCAGATAGGTCTTCTCGTCGTCGGGGATCGTGTGGTTGATCACGTGGGTGACGTCGTCGACGTCGATGCCGCGGGCTGCGACATCCGTCGCGATCAGGATCTCCTTCTTGCCGGCCTTGAAGGCGGCCATGTTGCGCTCGCGCTGCTCCTGATTGAGGTCGCCGTGCACGCTGACGGCGGGGAAGCCGCGATCGGCGAGCTCGTCCTGCAGCTTGGCGGCGGCGCGCTTGGTGCGCGTGAAGATGACGGTCTTGCCGCGGCCCTCGGCCTGCAGGATGCGGGCGATGACCTCGTCCTTGTCGAGCGAGTGCGCGCGGTAGATGACGTGCTTGATGTTCGCCTGCGTGAGGCCCTCGTCCGGGTCGTTCGCGCGGATGTGGATCGGCTTGCTCATGAAGCGCCGCGCCAGCGCGACGATCGGGCCGGGCATCGTGGCGGAGAACAGCATGGTGTGCCGCACGGCGGGCAGCTGCTGGAAGATCTTCTCGATGTCGGGCAGGAAGCCGAGGTCGAGCATCTTGTCGGCCTCGTCGAGCACGACCTCGGTGACCTGCGAGAGGTCGAGGAGGCGCTGCCCCGCGAGGTCGAGCAGGCGGCCGGGAGTGCCGACGGCGATCTGCGCGCCGTCCTTGATGGCGGCGACCTGGCCTTCGTACGCCTTGCCGCCGTAGATCGCGACGACCTTCGTCGGGCGGTTCGAGGCGCCGAGCTCCATGTCCTCCGACACCTGCACTGCGAGCTCGCGCGTCGGCGCGACGATGAGCGCCTTGACGCCGGGGGCCGGCTCGGCGCCGAGCCGCTGGATCACGGGCAGGCCGAAGCCGAACGTCTTGCCCGTTCCGGTCTTGGCCTGGCCGATGATGTCCTGACCGGCGAGGGCGAGGGGGATCGTCTGCGTCTGGATCGGGAAGGGCTCGGTGATGCCCTTTGCCGCAAGCGCCTCGACGATGTCGGTGTCGATGTTGAGATCTGCGAAAGTCACGAAGTGGATACCTGTTCGGTGTCGGTTCGGCGAGGGAGAATCCTCAAGCCTGTTGCCAGTGTACCGGGGGCTAGCTCCTAGACTTCTGGCCGTGCCCTTTCCGTGGTTCCGCCGCCCGCGACTGACCTTCGATCCGCCCCGGCTGCGCCCGCGTCGCGAGAAGAAGTTCGACATTCCGGCCGACCTCGCCGAGATCGCGCCAGAGCTGCGCCAGTTCCTCGGGCAGGCCGCCTGCGTGCAGCTCAGCTCGTTCGAGCGGCTGTCGGCGCTGGTGGCGCTGGTGCCGGGTGTCACCGCGAAAGAGGCGGTCGGGCACGCAGCGGCGCGTGCCTTCGCGCGGCACCAGAACCTTGTCGGCGAGCTCGCGCGCCTCGGCGCCGAACCCGAGCGCGAGATGGCGCCCTACGTGGAGCGGCTGGAGCGCTTCGCAGAAGTGACAGCGGGTCACGAGTGGCCAGAGCGGGTGCTGGGCGCGCACATCTGCGGCGGACTGCTCGACGACTTCTTCGTCGCGCTCTCGCGCGGGGTGAAGGCTGAAGGCGTCAAAGACCTGCCCGCCCTGTTCGCCGTCGATCCGGCCGACGGCCGTGCGCTCGACGACCTGCTGCGCGCGCCGCTCGCCGGCAACGCCCAGCTCGCCGCCCAGCTCGCGATGTGGGGGCGCAGGCTGGTCGGCGACACCCTGTTGATCGCGCGCTCGGCGCTCAGACTGACGGGGGATGCCGAAGCCGACGACCCCCACACCGAGCCGCTCTTCGCGGGGGTGATCGCCGCGCACACGCGACGGATGGACGCCCTCGGTCTGACGGCGTAGCCCTAGGCCGCCGCGGCGCCGTTCTTGGTGACGTGGGCGAGCAGCACGGCATCCGCCCGATTGCGTGCGCGACCGACGAGCAGGTCGACGGCCGTGACGATCGCACCCGTGCCGAACAGCGCGATCCACCAGATCACGCCGGCGTCCCACTTGAGGCCGGCCCAGGTGAGCGCCACCCAGAGCGCCATCGCGGCGATGCCGCCCACGACGGGCATCAGCACCACGCCGTGCGTGTGCCGCCACGGCAGCACGTAGCGGCCGACGGCGCCGATGATGACGCCCGCGAGGGCGATGAACAGCAGCTCCACGGCTGGTCCGGCCCTAGGCGACGAAGCCGACGCGCCGGGTCTCTTCCGCGCCGATCTGCACATAGGCGATGCCGGCGACGGGGACCAGGTACTGCGCGCCCTTGTTGTCGGTCAGCGCGAGCGCGGCGCCCGTGCCAGAGAGGGCCTCGCTGACCTTGCCCTCGACATCGGAAACCGACTCGTCGGTCTCGAAGCTGAGTTCGCGGGGGGCGTTCAGGATGCCGATGCGGATCTCCACCGTGGTGCCTTTCGTCGTTGACTGCGTCGAGCCTATCGAGTGCGTGCGCACCCCAGTCCGCGTGTTCGCCAGAGGCGATGCCGCGCCATGCCGAACGATGTCGGGCCAGGTCCGCACGATGTCGGTGGAGCCCTATAGCTTTGCCAGCGTGCAACTCGACGCGTCTCAGCAAGCCGTTCTCGACCTCCCCCTCGGGCAGTCGGCGGTCGTGCTCGGCGCGCCCGGCACCGGGAAGACGTCGACCGTGGTCGAGCTGATCGCGGCGCGTGTCGCCTCAGGCGCGATCGGGCCCGACGAGGTGCTCGCGCTGTGCTCGAGCCGCACGGCGGCGACGGCGCTGCGCGACCGGCTGTCGCTGCGTCTCGGCGTCGCGACGCAAGGGCCGCGGGCGCGCACGGCGAACTCGCTCGCGTTCAGCGTGGTCGGCGAGCACGCCGCGGGTGTCGGTGCGCCGGAGCCGCGGCTGCTGACCGGCGCCGAGCAGGATCAGCTGCTGGCCGAGCAGCTCGCGGGCGACGTCGACGACGAGACCATCGCCTGGCCGGAGCACCTCTCGGCCGACGTGCGCCGCCTCGCGGGCTTCCGCGCCGAGCTGCGCGAACTGATGGAGCGCATGGTCGAGAACCGCATCTCGGCGGCCCGCCTCGTCGAGCTCGGCTGTGAGCGCGGTCTCGCGGAGTGGGTCGCGGCCGGCGAGTTCATCGCGCGCTACCAGGACACGCTCGACACGCTGCGCCCCGGCTTCGTGACGGCCGCAGAGCTCCTGGCGGACGCCGCGCGGCTGGTCGCCTCCGGCGAGGTCTCGCCCGGGGTGCGCCTGCTCGTCGTCGACGATCTGCAGGAGTTCACGCGCGCGGGCCTCGACTTCCTCGCCGCCCTGGCGAGGCGAGGCGTGCCCGTCGTCGCGTTCGGCGACCCCGACGTCGCGACGACGACGTTCCGCGGCGCGGACCCGGCGGCTGTCGCAGGGTTCGGGGCGCGCGTCGGCGGCGGCGCGCCGACGCTGACGCTGTCGACAGCCCACCGTCAGCCGGCTGCGCTGCGCGAGGTGACGAAGCGGGTGACCGAACGCGTCGGCACCGCATTGGCGGGGGCGCAGCGGCGCGCGGCATCCGTCACCGATCGTGTCGGGCTCGTGCAGAGCATCGTCGCCCCCAGCGATGCAGAGCAGTACGCGACGCTGGCACGGCGGCTGCGCGAGCTGCACCTGCTCGACCCGCGCACACCCTGGAGTCGGATGGCGGTGATCGTGCGCTCGGGCAGGCAGGTGCCAGAGCTCGCCCGCGCACTCGCCGTTGCCGAGGTCCCGACGCGCACGACCGCAGCGGCGGGGGCGCTGCGTGACGACTATGCGGCGAAGCAGCTGCTCACTGCGGTCGCCGTGGTGCTCGGCATCACGGCGCTCGACGGCGCCGTGGCGACCGAGCTGCTGCTCGGGCCGCTCGGCGGCCTCGACGTCGTGCAGCTGCGCAAGCTGCGCCTCGCCCTTCGCCATGAGGAGCTCGCGGGCGATGGCAGCCGGCCGGGCGATGCGCTGCTCGCCGAGGCACTGGCCGACCCGGGCGCGCTCGTGACCATCGAAGACATGGCGCCGGGGCGCGCGGCCCGGAAGCTCGCGCAGACCCTGCAGACGGCGCGCGGCCAGGCCCGCAGGGGCGCCACCATCGAAGAGCTGCTGTGGACCCTGTGGGACCGCAGCGGGCTCGCGGCGACCTGGTCGAAGCAGGCCGCCCGCGGCGGTGTCGTCGGGGGCGAGGCGAACCGGGACCTCGACGGCGTCGTCGCCCTGTTCGCGGCGGCGAAGCGCTTCGTCGAGCGCTCTCCCGGGCGGCCGCCCGGCGATTTCGTCACCGAGCTGCTCGAGGCCGCGGTCCCCGAGGACACCCTCGCGCCGCGCTCGCTCGCCGACGCGGTGCTCGTCTGCACACCGCCGGCAGCGGTCGGCCTCGAGTTCGAAGTCGTCGCGATCGCCGCGGTGCAAGAGGGAACCTGGCCGAACGTGCGTCTGCGCGGGTCCTTGCTGCATCCCCAGGCGCTCGGCGGCGCCGCCGATTCCGACGTTCTCGATGAGCGCACCGCGGTGCTGCACGACGAGCTGCGCATGTTCGCGCTCGCGGTGTCCCGGGCGAGCAGCCTGGTCATCGTCACGGCGAGCGAGGGCGACGACCAGCAGGCCTCCCCGTTCCTGCGCCTCGCCGAAGGCGAGCAGGTGCCGATCGCGGGGCATCCGTTCACCCTGCGCGGTCTGGTCGGCCAGCTGCGCAGGCGGCTGGCGAGCGTGCCGGCGGATGCTGCGGCCGCCGCGTCTCTCGCGACGCTCGCCGAGGCGGGCGTCGCGGGCGCCGACCCGGCGGAGTGGTACGGCGTGCTCGACCCCTCGGTCGACGGCCCGCTCGTCGACCTCGACGCCGATCTCGAAGCGACCGTGGCGGTCTCGCCGTCGCGTATGGCCTCATTCGAGCAGTCGCCCCTCAAATGGTTCGTCGACGTGATGTCCGGCTCGTCGGGCGGCCTCGCCACCGGAGTCGGCACGATCATGCACGCCATCATGGAGGTCGTGGCGGCCGAACCGGAAGGCGACATCAGCGTCGACCGCATCTGGGGCGACGTCGAGCGGCGCTGGGGCGAGCTGAACCTCGAGCCCGGCTGGGTCGAGCGGCGCGAGAAGCGCCGCGTGCAGAAGATGGCGCAGGGCCTGCACGACTACCTCGACGAGTTCGAGCATTCCGGGGCGACCCTGCTCGAGGCTGAGGGCACGTTCTCGCTGCGGCTTGGGCAGACGGTCATCAACGGAGCCATCGACCGGGTCGAGCGGCGCCCAGACGGCACCGTCGTGATCGTGGATCTCAAGACGGGGCGGCAGTACCCGAGCGGCCCCGAGGTGCCTGCGCATCCGCAGCTCGGCGCCTACCAGCTGGCGTACCACGATGGTGCGCTGCGCGACGAGGGTCCCCTCGGCGGCGCGAAGCTGGTGTTCATCGCGCCAGAGACGACCACGACCAAGAAGACCTTCCGCGAGATCCCGCAGCGGGCGAAGACCGAGGCGGAGTTCGACGAGTTCCGGGTGCGCGTGCACGAAGCCGGGCGCGGAATGGCGGGCGCCGAGTTCATCGGCGTGCGCTCCGACAACGGCCGAGACGGCTACGACTATCGCATCCACCTCGTGCCAGAGGTATCGGAGGCGGACGAATGACGAGCGGTCTCAGCCCGGCTTTCGATGTGAGCACGGCCACGCGCAGCGCCGACGACGTCGCGCGGCTGCTCGGGCAGGTGTACTCGCCGACGCCGCAGCAGCGCGCCGTGATCGAGGCGGGCGCCGAGCCCGCCCTCGTCGTGGCGGGCGCGGGCAGCGGCAAGACGGAGACGATGGCGGCGCGTGTGGTGTGGCTGATCGCGAACGGCCTCGTCGCCCCGGGTGAGGTGCTCGGCCTCACCTTCACCCGCAAGGCGGCCGGCGAGCTCGCCGCACGCATCCGCGGACACATCGACCGGCTACGGGCGGCCGGGGCGATCCCGGGCGGTCACGACCCGCTCGACGCGCCCACCGTCTCGACCTACAACTCGTTCGCCAACGCGCTCTTCCGCGAGAACGCCCTCGCGATCGGCCGCGAGGCCGACGGCGTGCTGCTCGGCGAGGCGGCCGCATGGCGCCTCGCCCGCATGGTCGTCGGCCGCAGTGAGGACCCGCGGCTGCTCGAGACGGAGCACTCCCTCGACAAGCTCACGACCGCCGTGCTCGACCTCGCGCACGCGCTGAGCGACAACGACGTCGCCGACCCGGGGGCGGTGCTGCGGCTCGCAGGCGAGTTCCAGGATCTGCTCGAGCTGCCGTCCGGCAGCACCAGAAGCCCGTCCATGGCGAAGGCGGTCGAGGCGGTCGTGCTCATGCGCGACCTGCCGCTGCTCGTCGACCTCGCCGTCGAATACGCGGCCGAGAAGCGCCGCCGCGGGCTCATCGAGTACAGCGACCAGGTGGCGTTCGCGCTGCAGGCCGTGAAGCGCCGCGGCGCCGGGATCTCCGAGGAGTACCGGTCGCGGTTCAAGGTCGTGCTGCTCGACGAATACCAGGACACCTCGTTCATCCAGACCGATCTGCTCGCCGGGCTCTTCGCCAGGCACCCGGTGATGGCGGTCGGCGACCCGAACCAGTCGATCTACGGCTGGCGAGGGGCGAGCGCCGACAATCTCGACGACTTCTCGCGGGCCTTCGCGGGCAGCCCCGGCATCGCGCCGACGTACCCGCTGACGATCAGCTGGCGGAATCCGACCACGGTGCTCGACGCGGCCAACCTGATCGCCGCGCCGCTCAACGCCAAGGCGCGGGTCGACGTCGAGCGGCTCGACGCCCGAGCCGACGCGCCGGTCGGCGGCGTCGAGGTGCGCTTCGAGCAGACCGTGCTCGATGAGGCGGCCGCCGTCGCCGCATGGTTCCGTGCGCGGTTCGCGGCCACGGCCGACGAGCCCCAGACGGCCGCGCTGCTGATGCGCTCCTGGAGCAGGACCGATGTGTTCACGAGGGCGCTGCGCGATGCCGGCATCCGCTATCACGTGCTGGGGCTGGGCGGCCTGCTCGAGCAGCCGGCCGTCGTCGACCTCGTGTGCGCGCTCAAGGTGCTCGTCGACCCCGACGCGGGCAGCGAGCTGCTGCGCCTGCTCGCGGGCGCGCGCTGGCGCATCGGGGTGCGCGACCTCCAAGCGCTGCGCGGCCTCGCCGGCTGGCTCGAGAGGCGCGACTTCCGGCAGCAGCTGCTCGACGGCGAGGTGCGGCAGCAGCTGCGCGGTTCTGTCGCCGAAGACGAGGGTGCGTCGATCGTCGAGGCGCTCGACTTCATCGGCACGGCCCGCGCCGAGCACGGCGCTCTCGCCGACTTCTCGGCAGCCGGCCTCGAGCGGCTGCGCTCCGCGGCGAAGCAGTTCGACGAGCTGCGCGGGCGCCTCGGCCTCGACCTGCTCGATCTCGTCACCCTCGTCATCCAGGAGCTGAATCTCGACATCGAGGTGCGCGCGAACGAGTCGGCGACCGGCGGCCAAGCCGGCCTCGACGCGTTCCTCGGGCTCGCGCGCGGCTTCAGCGCGAGCGATGACACCGGCGCGGGCGTGCGCGCCTTCCTCGACTGGCTCTACGAGGCGGAGGGGCGCGAGCGGTTCAGCCCCCGCACCGAGGCGCCGGAGCCCGGCTCGGTCCAGGTGCTCACGATCCACGGCTCGAAGGGGCTCGAGTGGGACCTCGTCGCCGTTCCGCGCCTCGTCGACGACGAGCTGCCGAACTCGTACCGCGACGGCGCCGGCTGGGTGCGCTTCGGGAAGCTGCCGTTTGACTTCCGCGGCGACCGCGGCGCACTGCCGGTGCTCGCATGGCGCTCGGCGCTGACGCAGAAGGAGTTCCTCGCGAATCTCGAGGAATTCAAGGGAGCACTGCGCGAGCGCCACCTCGACGAGGAGCGGCGTCTCGCCTACGTCGCCGTCACCCGCGCGCGCGACCGGCTGCTGCTCTCCGGCTCGTACTGGGGCGGTCAGACCAAGCCGCGGCTCCCCAGCACGTACGTCACCGAGCTGCGCGAGGGCGGTCTGATCGCGGCGGATGCCGTGCCCGACCTCGACTCCGACGAGAATCCCCTCGACGCCGAGCTCGCCGACCCTGTGCTGTGGCCGAAGAACCCACTGCGCGGCCGCGAGGCGGCCGTGCGCGCCGCCGCAGACGCGGTGCGCGCGCGCCTCGAGCTCGGGCCGGGTGACCCCGCTCGGGACTCCGGGCCGTGGCGCGACGAGCTCGAGCTGCTGCTGCGCGAACTGCGCACCAGAGGCGGGGCCGAGCCTGCGCCGCCGCCCGTGCGCATCCCCGCCTCCCGTTACAAGGACTTCGTCAGCGACCCCGTCGGAACGCTGCAGAGCCTCAGCCGCCCGATGCCCGAGCGACCGTACAAGGCGACGCGCATCGGCACGCTCTTCCACGCCTGGGTCGAGCAGCGCGCGGGGGTGTTCGGCCAGACCGAGGTCATCGACGCAGCCGAGTTCGAGCGCGACGATCTGACGCCCGAGAACGAGGCAGACGCCGACCGCCTCGCCGAGCTGAAGGCGACCTTCGAGCGCAGCGAGTGGGCGAGCCTCAAACCGGTCGAGGTCGAGCTCGAGATCCACGCGCCGCTCGCCGGGCACGTCTTCGTCTGCAAGCTCGACGCGGTCTACCGGCTTCCTGGCGGCCGCACGCAGATCGTCGACTGGAAGACCGGCAAGGCGCCGGCCGACGATGACGATCTCGAGCGGAAGCAGTTCCAGCTCGCGCTCTACCGGCACGCGTACGCCACGTGGACCGGCGCAGACCCCGAGTCGATCGACGCGGTGTTCTACTTCGTGGCAGACGACGCGGTCATCCGCCCCGAACGCATCTACTCGTCGTCGGAGCTCGAAGAGCGCTGGCTGTCGACGTTCTCGTCGATCGGCGCCAGCCCGTCGGAGTGAACCGGCCGCTCCGAGAGCAGCTCCTCGACCTGCGCCGCGTCGAGCACGGGCACGGTCGCCTGCTCGAGAGGGTCGACGCCGTTCTGGTGGACGCGCTCGACGAGCGTGTCGAGCATCGCCTCGGCATCCGCGATGATCGCCTGATCGTGAAGTTCGTGGCCGTGCAGCAGCCAGCGGGCGAGGTCGAGCTCGGCGTGCAGCAGGGCCCGGTGCTGCAGGCGAGGGTCGGTGGACGCCTGACGACCCATCTCGTACCACGAGAACACCGCCTCGGCGGCTTCGGGCTGGGCGCCCATCACCCAGGCGAGGTCGCGCGCCGGGTCGCCGATCGACAGTGCCGACCAGCCGATCACGGCGCGCACTGCGGCCTCGTCGACGAGCAGGGAGTCGGCCGACAACGCCCCGTTGATGACCGTTGGCACGAACTGCCAGAGCGACTCGTCTGCGGCCGCCTGGTTCCAGCGGGCGCGCAGCGCTGCGGGAAGCGAGCCGGTCGCCTGTGCGCGGTCGATGACAGACAGCACGGCGCGCTGCGCGTCGTCGGCGCTCTGCTGGGGCAGGCCGGCGTCGAGCACGAAGCCGGTCGGCAGCGAATGGATCGCCGCGACCGCCTGCCCGGCGGAGACCGCGATCTCGCCGTGCACCCGGTCGAGCTCGAGCGGGCGCCCCGGCAGGAAGTCGTAGACGACGGCGCGCGAGCCGTCGAAGGGCGCCTGCCCGAGCGCGGTCGGCAGCTCGAACGGCAGGCGCGAGCGGATTCCGCCTGTCATCGCCCCCAGCGCGATGAGGTCCGCGGCCTGCTCGGTCTCCGCCGCCTGCGTGCGCGGGACGCGGATGATGAGCTCGCGCCCGTCGGCCACCTGCATGATCGCGGCGTCGTAGTCACCGTGTTCCCCCGTCGTGTGCTCGCGGGTCGCGACCACCTCCAGGCCGGGAACCGCCGCCGTGGAGAGCGCGGCTAGAGTGAATGGGGTTCTGGCCATGCCCCTCAGGGTAGGCCCGCGCCCTCGAAGGGACACGGATGACACGTCGCACGGCGCTCGAGCCGCTCACCGGTCTCGTCGTCGATCGCGACGCTGAGCGGCGCGCCCGCCCCGAGCTGTTCGACGAGCTGCTGGCCGACCCGGCGACCCGGCTGCTTCCCCTGTGGCGCGGCAAGGCGCTGACGACGACTGCGGAGGGAGAACGGGCCCTCGACCTGATCACTCCCGACCGCCAGACCGCAGCGCTCCTGCGCGTCTATCTGGGCCGCACGGTGGCGAGCGGCATCCCGGTCATCGCGGTTACCCTGACGGATGCCGCGGCCGTCGAGCTCGAGCCCGACCAGTCCCGCTGGGTGGGCCTGCGCGAAGCGGGAGCCGACCTCGGCGAGGTCGACTACGCCCTGTTCGTCGAGGCGGTCGCTATCGCGAACTGGCACGAGTCGCACACGCACTGCCCGCGTTGCGGCACCCCGACCGTGGTCGAGCAGGGCGGCTGGGTGCGCCGCTGCTTCGTCGACGGCAAAGAGGTCTTCCCGCGCACCGACCCGGCGATCATCGTGCGGGTGCTCGACGACGCCGACCGCATCCTGCTCGGCAGCAACGCCATGTGGGAGAACAACCGCTGGTCGATCCTCGCGGGCTTCGTCGAGCCCGGGGAGCCGTTCGAGGCGGCCGTCATCCGCGAGGTGCATGAAGAGGCCGGCGTCGTGTGCACCCGCCCGAGGTACCTCGGTTCGCAGCCGTGGCCCTTCCCGGCATCCGTCATGATCGGCTTCGAGGCCCGCGCCGTCGCGCAGGGCGAGGTGCCGACCCGCCCCGACGGGCAGGAGATCCTGGCGGTGCGCTGGTTCACCCGCGACGAGCTGTGGGCCGAGCGCGACGACCTGAAGCTGCCGATGTCGGCGTCGATCGCGCACGCCATCATCGCGGAGTGGTACGGCGGCCCGCTGAGCGAGGCGCCGCGGCAGGGGCGAATCGCCCCGTGACCCCCGACGACCTTCTCGCCGGCCTCGACGCCGAGCAGCGGGTCGCGGCCGAGGCGCTGCTCGGGCCCGTCTGCATCCTGGCGGGAGCCGGCACGGGCAAGACCCGCGCGATCACGCACCGCATCGCCTACGGGGTCGCCACCGGGGCCTACGCGCCGAACCGGGTCATGGCGCTCACGTTCACGAACCGGGCGGCGGCCGAGCTGCGCGGCAGGCTGCGCCAGCTCGGCGCAGGCGGGGTGCAGGCGCGCACCTTCCACGCGGCGGCCCTCGCCCAGCTGAACCACTTCTGGCCGGTCGTCGCCGGCGGTCGTGCGCCCGAGCTGCTGCCGGGGAAAGCGCGGCTGCTCGGGCAGGCCGCGCAGCTGCTGAAGCTGAAGCTCGACACCGCGACGCTGCGCGATGCCGCAGCCGAGATCGAGTATCGCAAGGTGAGCGGCCTCGGCATCGAGGCGTACGCGAAGGCCGGCAGGCCGGCGCCAGGAAACCTGAAGCCCGAGCAGCTCGCCGACCTCATGGCCGGCTACGAGACCCTCAAGGACGAGCGCAAGCAGATCGACTTCGAGGACGTGCTGCTCGCGACGGCCGGCATGATCGAGTCCGAGCCGACGGTCGCGATGCAGGTGCGCGAGCAGTACCGCTTCTTCGTCGTCGACGAGTACCAGGACGTCTCGCCGCTGCAGCAGCAGCTGCTCGAGCTGTGGCTCGGCGACCGCCGCGACCTGTGCGTCGTCGGCGATGCCAGCCAGACGATCTACACCTTCGCCGGGGCATCGAGCGGATTCCTGCTCGGTTTCGAGCGCCGGTGGGAGGACGCCACCGTGGTGCGCCTCGAGCAGAACTACCGCTCGACGGCGCCGGTCGTCGCGGCGGCCAACGAGCTGATGCGCGGCCGCCAGGGGTCCCTCGTGCTGCATGCCGCCCAGCCGGAGCCGGCTCCCACACCCGCCGTGGCCGGCCATCCGACCGACGCGTCCGAGGCGGCTGCCGTCGCGGCATCCATCACCGCCTCGATCGCCGCGGGCACCGCGCCCGAGTCGATCGCCGTGCTCTACCGCTTCAACGTGCAGTCGCAGGCGCTCGAGGCGGCGCTCACGCAGGCGGGCGTGCCGTACCGCGTCCACGGTGCTCAGCGGTTCTTCGATCTGCCAGAGGTGAAGCAGGCGGTGCTGTCGCTGCGCGCCGCCTCTGTGACGGTCAGCGGCGAGCCGCTGTTCAAGTCGGTCTCCGACGTGCTGCGGTCGCTCGGCTGGAGTCAGAGCCCTCCCGAGGGCGCGGGCGCCGTGCGCGACCGGTGGGAGAGCCTGAACGCGCTCATGACGCTCGCCGACCAGGCGGCCCCCGGCACGAGCTTCCGCCGCTTCACCGACGAGCTTCTCGAGCGCCAGGCGAGCCAGCACGAGCCGACCGTGCGCGCCGTCACGCTCGCGACGCTGCACAGCGCGAAGGGCCTCGAGTGGGACGAGGTGCACATCATCGGGCTCGCCGAAGGCCTCGTGCCGATCTCCTACGCGACGACCTTCGAGCAGGTCGATGAAGAGCGCCGTCTGCTCTACGTCGGCATCACGCGAGCGAGACGGCGGCTGCGGCTGAGCTGGGCCGAGACCGGAACGGGGCGAGCTGCCGCACGTCAGCCGTCTCGCTTCCTGGCAGAGCTCGGCAGCCGCATCGAGCGTGCGGCGCGTGCCTGACGAGCGTCTCGCCGCCGTCTGGGCGCAGTTCGAGGGTCGCGCCCACCAGCTCGCGTGAGCCGCCCTGCAGGTGCGCGAGCAGTTCGCCCACCGCGCGCAGGACGACGGATGCCGCGAACCGCCCGCCCTCGACAGGCGATCTCTTCGCCGTGAGCTGCGCCGCGATCACCGGCCATGCCGGATCCTGGTCGGCCCGCTCAAGGTCGAGGCAGGCGAGGCACGGGCCGAGCCCCGGCTCGACGAACGGGCCGATGCGAGCCCCGCGCTCGCCGAAGACCACGCCGAGGTGCGGCACGTCGCGGCGCAGCCAGGCGCTGTGCCTGCCGGTCGCGATCGCGTAGGAGCCGAGCAGCACCGCGGCATCCGTCTCGTCGCCGAGTGCGGGCAGCGCGTCGACGAGCCGCACGCCGAGCCCCGAGAGCACCTCGGCGAGCTGCCCTGCGGCCGGGCCGCCGCCGTCGACCGCGACGCGCAGCGTGGCCGGGCCGGGCGCCTGGGCGGGGCGCGCCGCGGCCGCGTCGAGCAGCGCGGGCCGTACTGCCTCGAGCAGCGCCTCGCTGTACTCGGCCCCGACCCCTGCGGCCTCGGCGACGACCTCGAGCCCTTCCCCGGGCACGCCGACCGCGAGGGCCGCGAGCAGCCGCTCGGTCGCATAGCTCACCCCGTCGAACACGCACACGACGGGGTCGACCCCAAGCTGCACCGCGGTGGGCGAGCGCCACACCACGGGCACGGCAGGGTCGAGGCGAAGGATCACGCAGCAAGCATCCGCCAGTCTGCGCGCCCGGCGCTCCGACTGTCCACAGGCCCGCGATCCGCGACATCATGCCAACGGCACGCGCGGCATGGGCCTTGCCATCACGGGCATCGTGCTCGCCAGCATCGGCGGCGCGATCTATGCCGTGTTCCTGAACCTCCGATAGGAACCGGGCCTAGTTCGCACGCAGGGCCCTGTCGTATCGTCCGATCCGTAGGAACAATCGTCCGGATTGCGCACGGTTCCTACGCTGCCGCTACCCCTCAGCGGGCCGGTCGCCCGAGTCGTCGTTCAGGAGGTCCTCGAGAGCCCGGTCGAGCGCGTCCATCTCGGGGTCGACGGGCGCGTTGCCCGTGAGCTTCGCGATCAGTCGCTGCGGGTCGTCGATGTCGGCGGCTTCCGGCTGCAGGTCGGGGTGCGACCACAGCTCGTCGCGCTTGACGGCCCCCACGGCATCCGTCACCTGACGCCACATGGCGGCCGCCTCGCGCAGCCGGCGCGGTCGCAGCTCGAGCCCGACCAGGGTCGCGAACGCCGACTCGGCCGGGCCGCCCGCCGCGCGGCGGCGGCGCACGGTCTCGGCCACGGCGTCTGCGCGCGGCAGCCTGGTCGTCGCCTCGTTCGTGACCACGTCGACCCAGCCCTCGATGAGCGCGAGCTGAGTCTCGAGGCGCGCCAGGGCCGCTTCCTGCGCCTCGGTCTTCGGCGGGATCAGCGCACCGGAGGCCAGCACCTCGCGCAGCTCTTCAGGGTTCGCCGGGTCGAACGACGACGCGACGTCTTCGAGCCGCTCGGTGTCGATCGAGATGCCGCGGGCGAACTCGGTGATCGCGGTGATCACCTGAAGCCGCAGCCACTTCGCGTGCCGGAACAGCCGTGCGTGCGCGAGCTCTCGAACGGCCAGATACAGAGCCACTTGATCGTCTGCGATGTCGAGGCCCTCGCCGAAGTCGCGCACGTTCTGCGGCAGCAGCGCCGCCTGCCCGTCCTCGAGCAGGGGAATGCCGATGTCGCCGCCGGAGACAACTTCGGTGGACAGCTGCCCGACCACCTGGCCGAGCTGCATCGCGAACAGGGTGCCGCCGACGGCGCGCACCATCTGGCCGGCGTTCGCGAGCATGCCCTGAAGCTCCTCGGGGGCCTGCTCGCTCATCACCTTGGTCAGCGAGTCGGCGATCGAGTTCGCGACCGGTTCGGCGAGCTGGGTCCACAACGGCATCGTGCGCTTCACCCACTCGCTCCGAGACAGCAGCGCGGGGGTGGCGACGAGCGCGCCCACCGACGTCGCCTCGTCGAGCCACAGTGCGGCGACATGGAACGCCTGCTCGAGCGCCGACGTCTGCCCCGGGGGCGTCGCGACCGACCCCGACTGCGCGAGCTGCCGCCCCTGCTGCAGCGCGAGGTCCCAGTTGATCGACCCGTCGGGGTTGCCGCGCAGCGCGCCCTGCAGCTGCGTGATCAGCTGCTGGATGCTGGCCGGGTCGCTCGGCAGGCCCGCCGCTCCCGCCAGCTTCTGCGGGTCGAGCTCGGCGTTGCCGGCGAGCATGTCGCGCAGCATGTCGCGCAGGGCGTCCTCGGGAGACTTGTCGTCTTCGTCCGACATCGCGTGCAACCCTCTCGTCAATGGCATAACGCGCCCGGATACTATTCAGGCGCCCGTCCACGCTAACCCGGAAAGAATCGCGATGACCTTGTACTCGGAGGAGCCTGAGAACGCTGTGCGCGAACGGATGCCGCGCGCGAAGCGCATCGGGTACGTGCTGCTCGCAGCATCCGTCGCCGCCATCCTGATTCTGGGCTTCGCCCCGAGCCCGTACGTCATCGAGCAGCCGGGACCCGTGTTCAACACCCTGGGCGTTGACACCGCCGTCGGGCAGAAGGCGACGTCCAACGCGAAGCCCGTGCTGGCGGTGCGCGACCGGCAGACCTACCCGACGAGCGGCTCGCTCGACCTGCTCACCGTCAACGTGGTCGGCAACCCGCAGCAGCTGCCGAACTGGTTCCAGGTCATGACCGCCTGGTTCCAGCGCTCGAAGTCCGTCGTTCCTGTCGAAGCCGAGTTCCCGCGCGGCCAGACCGCCGACCAGGCGAACCAGCAGAACGCGCAGCTGATGTCGACCTCTCAGCAGGACGCGACCGCCGCCGCGCTCGTGGCCCTCGGCTACGACATCGAGCAGCACGTCGTCGTCGCCTCGGTCGAGAAGGGCTCCCCGGCTGACGGCCACCTCAAGCCCAACGACCGCATCGACTCGGTCGACGGCTCAGCCGTCGAGTCCGTTCAGGATCTGCGCGACGCGGTGCAGGCGCAGCACGGCGGCCCCGTGACGCTCACGATCGAGCGCGGCGGCGAGAAGCAGGACGTCTCGCTCAAGCCGGAGAAGTCGGGCGACTCCTTCATCCTCGGCGTGGCAGCCGGCCAGCAGTACGGCACGCTGCCCGTCACCGTCGACTTCCAGCTCGCGAACATCGGCGGCCCGAGCGCGGGCATGATGTTCGCGCTCGGCATCTACGACAAGCTGACTCCCGGCTATCTGAACGGCGGCAAGCGCGTCGCCGGCACTGGCACGATCGACGCGCAGGGCAACGTCGGCGCGATCGGCGGCATCAGGCAGAAGATGTTCGGCGCACGCGCTGCCGGTGCCACCGTGTTCCTCGCCCCGAAGTCCAACTGCGACGAGGTCGTGGGCCGCGTGCCCTCCGGCCTGAGCGTCTACGCTGTGAACACGCTGACCGACTCCTTGAACGTGCTGAAAACCGTCTCCGAGCACGGCGACACCAGCAAGCTCGCAACATGCCACAGCTAGGCTGAAAACGTGAGTTCCGCCGCTGCCTCCGGTCCTGCCTCTGGCCCTGCTCGGCCGCCCGTCGACCGCCGCAGGCGCGCAGCCGTGTGGATCACGGTCGGCGCCGTCGTGGTGCTCATCATCGCGTTCTTCATCTTCGCGAGCGTGTTCACCGATGTGCTCTGGTTCCAGCAGCTCGGCTACCTCGGCGTGCTCACCACCCAGTGGTGGTGGGGGCTCAGCATGTTCGCGATCGGATTCCTGGGGATGGGCTTCCCCCTCTGGCTGACGATCCAGCTCGCCTACCGTCTGCGGCCCGTCTACGCGAAGCTCAACACCCAGCTCGACCGCTACCAGCAGGTCGTCGAGCCACTGCGGCGCCTCGCGATGTGGGGCGTGCCGATCGTGTTCGGCCTGTTCGCCGGCATCGCGAGCTCGAGCCGCTGGCAGCTCGCCGCCGAATGGATGCACTCGACGCCGTTCGGCACGAGTGACCCGCAGTTCCACATCGACGACGCGTTCTACATCTTCCAGCTGCCCTTCTACCACTCGGTCGTGAGCTTCGCGCTGGCGGTGCTGATCATCGCGTTCCTCGCGACGATCGCGACGGCCTACCTCTACGGCTCGATCCGGGTGAGCGGCCGCGAGGTGCGCATCTCGCGCTCCGCGCGGGTGCAGATCGCCATCATCGGCGCCGTCTACATGGTCGTGCAGGCGCTCAGCATCTGGCTCGACCGCTTCGACACCCTGACCGATTCGAACGTCAAGGACTCCATAACCGGGGCGGCATATACGGACGTGCACGCGACGATCCCGGCGCGGACGATCCTCGCCGGCATCGCCGTGATCGTCGGGCTGGTCTTCGTGCTGACCGCCGTCACCGGCCGCTGGCGCTACCCGCTCGTCGGCCTCGCGCTGCTGATCGTGAGTGCGATCGTGATCGGCACGCTCTACCCGTGGGGTGTGCAGAAGTTCACCGTCGACCCGAGCGAGAAGCCGCGGGAGACGGCATATGTCGAAAAAGCCATACATGCCACGAGGGATGCCTACGGGGTGTCGGACATCGACGTGCAGCCCTACAACGCGACCTCCGACACGCCGGCAGGAGCACTGCGCGAGGACGCGGACACGACGGCGAGCATCCGCATCCTCGACCCCACCCTCGTCAGCCCGGCGTTCAGCCAGCTGCAGCAGTTCCGCCAGTACTACTCGTTCCAGCAGAACCTCGACGTCGACCGCTACACGATCGACGGGCAGACGCAGGACACGGTGGTGTCGGTGCGCGAGCTCAACCAGGAGGGCCTCGGCTCGTCGACGCAGAACTGGTTCAACGACACCTTCGTGTACACGCACGGCTACGGTCTCGTGGCGGCAGCCGGCAACACGCGCGCGAGCGACGGTGCGCCGGACTTCCTCGAGTCCGGCATCCCCACCTCCGACACGCTCGGGAAGTACGAGCCGCGCGTGTACTTCGGCGAGGAGTCGCCGCCGTATTCGATCGTGGGCGCGCCCAAGGGCGGCAAGCCGGTCGAGCTCGACTACCCGGCCGGGAAGGACGGGAAGCAGGCGACCTACAACACCTACGACGGCAACGGCGGCCCGAAGCTGTCCAACATCTTCGTCCGGCTGCTGTACGCCCTGAAGTTCCAGGACGAGCAGATCGTGCTCAGCGACCAGGTGAACCCCGACTCGCAGATCCTGTACAACCGCGACCCGGTCGACCGCGTCAAGCAGGTCGCACCGTTCCTGACCCTTGACTCGAACCCGTACCCGTCGGTCGTCGACGGCCACATCGACTGGATCATCGACGGCTTCACGACGAGCGATCAGTACCCGTACTCGATGAGGCAGTCCATGTCGGGCGCGATCGCCGACTCGCAGAACGACCGCCAGCCGTTCCCGATGGACAACGTCAACTACATCCGCAACTCGGTGAAGGCGACCGTCGACGCGTACACCGGCAAGGTCACGCTCTACGCGTGGGACCCGAGCGACCCGGTGCTCAAGACCTGGGAGAAGATCCTGCCGCTCAACATCAAGCCGGTCTCCGACATGAGCGCGCAGCTGATGAGCCACGTGCGCTACCCCGAGGACCTGTTCAAGATGCAGCGGCAGATCCTCGCGTCGTACCACGTGACCGACGCCGGCGCCTTCTTCTCGAACGAGGACGTGTGGAAGTCGCCGCCGGACCCGTCGAAGGACGGCACGACGGTGCAGCCGCCGTATTACCTGACGATGAAGCTGCCGAAGCAGTCGAAGCCCAGCTACACGCTGTATTCGACGTACATACCGGCATCCAACTCGAGCGCCAGCAGAAGCATCCTCAAGGGGTATCTCGCCGTCGACTCCGACGCGGGCGATACGCACGGGAAGGTGTCGAAGGACTACGGGAAGCTGACGCTGCTCACGATCCCGTCCGACGACAACGTGTGGGGGCCCGGCCAGGTGCAGGCGACCGCCGAGTCCGACCCGGGCGTCTCGCAGCAGCTGAACCAGCTGCGCATCGTCGGCGGCTCGACCCAGGTGCAGTACGGCAACCTGCTGACGATTCCGGTCGGCGGCGGCATGCTCTACGTCGAGCCGGTGTACGTCAAGTCGACCGGCTCGACGAGCTACCCCCTGCTGCAGGAGGTGATCGTGTCGTTCGGCACGAAGATCTACATGCAGCCGACGCTCGACGCGGCGCTCGACCAGCTGTTCGGCGGCAACTCGGGCGCGAATGCGGGCGACCAGGGCACAGAGACGACCCCGCCGCCGACAGCGGGCGGCGACGGCAGCGGCTCAGGGTCGGGCGGCAGCGGCACGTCCACGCCGACGCCCACCGCGACGCCGACCGCTCAGCCCGGCAAGAACGCGGCGCTGCAGCAGGCGATCACGGACGCTCAGAACGCGTACAGCGACGCGCAGGATGCCCTGAAGAACGGCGACTGGACGGCATACGGCGACGCGCAGCAGCGCCTGCAGGAGGCCCTGCAGCGCGCGGCTCAGGCCGAGGGCCAGTGACCCGCTCGATAGACTTCCCGAATGCAGAGCGTTCCCCCCGTCCTCCGTCCTGAGCACCCGACGCCCCGGCCGCTGGCGGAGTTCGCGGAGCACTTCGGCCTCGAGGCCGACGGGTCGCTCGAGGGTCTGACCGCCACGGGAATCACGCTCGCGACGGCCGATCTGCGCAGCGGCGAGATCTTCGTCGGCATCCACGGCGTGCGCGCGCACGGTGCGTCTTTCGCGCCCCAGGCGGTCGACAAGGGCGCGGTCGCGATCGTGACGGATGCCGACGGCCTGGCGCTCGTGCGCGAGGCGGGCCTCTCCGTTCCGGTGCTGGTGACAGACGACCCGCGCGGCCATCTCGCCGACTATTCGGCGTGGGTCTACGGCACCGCGGATTCCCCGCTCAAGATCCTCGGCATCACCGGCACCAACGGCAAGACCTCGACCGTGCACCTGCAGGACGCACTGCTGACGCAGCTCGGCGTCGTCTCGGGCATGTCGTCATCGGCGCAGCGGCACATCGCCGGGGAATCCATCACCGCCCGTCTCACGACGCCCGAGTCGAGCGAGCTGCACGCCCTGCTCGCGCTGATGGTCGAGCGCGGAGTCGAGGCGTTCGCGCTCGAGGTCAGCGTGCAGGGCATCGTGCGGCACCGCGTCGACGGCTTCAAATTCGACGTCGCCGGGTTCACGAATCTGCAGTACGACCACATGGATGACTTCGCGGACATGGACGAGTACCTCGCCGGGAAGCTCCCCATGTTCCGCGCCGACCGCGCGAAGCGCGCCGTCGTGTCGCTCGACACGCCGGCCGGCGCCGTGGTGGCCGAGACCGCCCGCGGGGAGGGCGTGCCCGTGGTGACCATCGCGACGCCGCAGATCGCCCTCGACCAGGAGCTCGCTGCCACCGCCGACTGGATCGTCGAGGCCGGCGAGAGCACCGCAGACGTGCACACCGCGTTCACGCTGCGCTCGGCCGACGGCACCCGGTCGCTGACGAGCGTCACGCCGGTCATCGGCGCGCACATGGTCGCCAACACGGGCATCGCGATCGTGATGCTGCTCGAGGCGGGCTACGCGTGGGACGACATCGTGCAGGTGCTCGAGCGCGACGGCGGCATCCAGACGGTGCTGCCCGGCCGCACCGAGGTCGTCACGACGGGCCGCGGCCCTGTCGTCTATCTCGACTTCGGGCACACCCCCGACGGCTTCGAGCGCACCACGCAGGAGGTGCGGAAGGTCACTAAGGGCCGCCTCATCACGATGATCGGCGCCGACGGCTCGCGCGACACGACGAAGCGCCCAGCGATGGGTGCCGCGGCAGCGCTGAACAGCGACGCGACGATCGTCACCGACCACCACCCCCGGTGGGAGGATGCGGCGGTGATCCGCGCCGGGCTGCTGAAGGGGGCGCTCGAGGCGCGGCCCGACGGCGACATCCGCGAGATCTTCCCGCCGGAAGAGGCGATCAAGGTCGCCGTGGGGATGCTGGGGGAGGACGACGCCCTGCTCTGGTTCGGCCCCGGCCACCAGACCCACCGCGAGATCCAGGGTGTGCGGCACCCGTACGACCCGCGGGGCATGGCGACCGCGGCGCTCATCGAGTCCGGCTGGGGCCCTGTCAGCGACTGACCGCCGCAGGCGGCCGACAGCTAACGCTGCGCCGGCTGCTGCTGAGTGATGCAATGGATGCCGCCGCCGCGGGCGAACAGCGGGCGGGCGTCGAGCGACACCACGCGACGCCCAGGGTAGGCGTCGGCGAGGATGCCCGCCGCCCGGTCGTCGGCCTCTGGATCGCCGAAGGCGCACGCGATCACGCCCCCGTTCACGACGACGTGGTTGACGTAGTTGTAGTCGACGGGCCCCTCGTCGTCGCTGAGCACGCCGGGCGCCGGCAGCTCGACGATGTCGAAGCGGCGGCCTGAGGCATCCGTCTGGCCCTCGAAGAAATCGCGCAGCATCCGCGTCACCTCGAAGTCGGGGTGCGCCGGGTCCTGCTGCGTGTGCAGCAGCAGCGTGCCGGGGCTCGGGATGGTCGCGACCATGTCGACGTGGCCGCGCGTGCCGAACTCCTCATAGTCGCGGGTGAGGCCGCGCGGCAGCCAGATGGCCTTGCGCGCGCCGAGCGTGCGCGCGAGTTCGGCTTCCACACGCTGTTTGGTGGCGTACGGATTCCGGCCGGCATCCAGCTGCACCGTCTCGGTGACGAGCACCGTGCCGTCGCCGTCGCCGTGGATCGCGCCGCCCTCGTTGACGAGCAGCGAGCTCACGACCGGCGTGCCGGCTGTCGCGGCGACCGTCTGGGCGACGAGGGAGTCGTTGCCCCAGGTCGCCCACGCGGGGGCGCCCCAGCCGTTGAACACCCAGTCGACCGCACGCAGGCTGCGCCCGCTTCCCTCGGCCGTCTCGTCATGCACCCACGTCGGCCCGATGTCGCGCATCCAGGCGTCGTCGAGAGGGGTGACGACCGTCTCGATATCGTCGCGCAGGTAGCGCGTCGCGACGGCGATCTGGCTCGGGTCGACGACCACGGTCACGGGCTCGAAGTCGGCGGCCGCGGCCGCGACGTCGGCCCACATCCGCCTGGCCTCGTGAGCGTCGGCCGCCGTCTCGCCGAGCGTGTACCCGCCGGTCGGGAAGGCGAGCCAGAGCCGCTCCTGCGGCGCGGTCTCGGCCGGCCAGACGGTCATGCCAGCCCGGCGTAGGTGTCGGGGCGGCGGGTCGTGAAGAACGGGAACAGCTCGAGCCACTCGCCCCGGCTGGTGAGGTCGAGGTCGGCGACGAGCACCACCGACTCGTCGCGCGGCGCCTCGACGAGCACGCGGCCGTACGGGTCGGAGATGAAGCTCGTGCCGTAGAACGTCAGCGCGCCCTCGTCGCCCCAGCGGTTCGGGACGACCATGTAGAGGCCGCTCGTGATGCCGTTCGCGACGATGACCTTCTGCCACAGAGGAGCGGTGTCGAAGTCGGGGAAGTCGGGCTCTGAGCCGATCGCGGTCGGGTAGGCGAGGATGTCGGCGCCGGCCAGCCCGTAGCTGCGGCTGACCTCGGGGAACCACTCGTCCCAGCAGGTGGGCAGGCCGAGCCTCGCGCCGCCGAGCGCTGCCACGGGGTAGACGGGGTAGGGGTCGTCGGCGGGGCCGGGCCGGAAGTAGGTGTCCTCGTAGTAGCCGGCCGTCACGGGGATGTGCGTCTTGCGCGTGCGCCCGATCAGCTCCCCGTCGGGGCTCACCACGATCGCGGTGTTGTAGCCGCGCGGGTCTGCGGGCTGGTCGTCGTCGGCCGGGCGCTCGTAGAGGCTCGCGTGCACCACGATTCCGTGCTTCGTGGCCTGCTCGGTCGCGAAGGCCAGCGTCGGACCCGTCTCGAGCGATTCGGCCGTCTCCTTCACGTTGCCCTCTGCACGCACGTCGGCCGGATACTTCGAGAAGGTGAGCTCGGGCAGGAACACGGCCTGCGCGCCTGCCTCGGCGGCGAGCGCGATGCCCTCGGCGAGCTGTGCTTCGAGCTCAGCAGGGTCGGGCAGCCAGCGGTGCTGCACGAGCGCGACGCGCACGGTATGCCGCGGGCTGTCGTCGGTCTTGAGGTACGGCTTCGGCGATTCGGCGGTGATGACGCGCATGGGCCGATTGTGTCAGAGCACTCGTGTCGTGCGCGTTTCCGCGATCGGGACGGCTCCTGCGCTCAGCGGCCGCCCTCGACCGAGATGCCCGGCACGTCCTTCAGCGCGTCGACGAGCTTCACCCGCACGCGCGCCTCGATGTCGTGCCGCGCCGTTCCGCCGCGGGCGAGCTCGGTCGCCGTGCTGATGGCGTCGTCGAGTGCGCTGACGACGGTGTGCCGCACGCCGGCCGCCGGCGACTCGGCGTCTCGGATCACCCGGTCGAGCGTCGCCGACGCCTGGTCGAGCTTGCGCTGCACGGGCATCCTCGGGTCGGTGACGATCCCGACAAGCTTGTTGACGAGTTCGCGCGAGAGGTGTGCGACACCACGGGAGGAGGCCATGCGTCCAGTCTTCCAAAGGCTGACGTCTGAGCGAGGGCATCGCGGTAGGCGGGGCGCGGAAGCGCTCTGGGAGCAGTACTACTGGACTTCGCTCCGAGCGTGCGTGTGCGCTTTCGCGGTTGCCTGCGCCTCGTCGGCGTGCGTGCGCGCGGTCGCGAACTCGGTGTACATGTACGGGTTGTCGAGCACCTTCGACTCGGGGATCTCGGGGTTCATGCCCGCGTTCCAGACGTCAGTGCCGAGCGCGGATTCGAGGTACGACACGGTCTCGCCCGCCAGCCGCTTGGCTCGCGCGACGTCGATGCCGACGAGGCGATGGTCGAGCTTGACGACCTGCCCGTCGACGAGCACCGTGTGCACGTCGCCGCGGCCGGCCTGCAGCGCGACATGGCCGTACGGGTTCACGATCGGAAACATCGTCGGGTCGCCGCTCTTGACGAGCACCACGTCGGCCTTCTTGCCGGCCTCGAGCGACCCGACGACGCCGTCGAGTCCGAGCGCCTTCGCGCCGCCGCGGGTCGCCATGTCGACGACCTGCTCGGCACGCAGCGCATGGTGCGTGATGGTCTGGCCCGCAGCATGCGCGATCATGTGCTCGTGCGCGCGGTCGGCGCCGAGCGTCGCCCGCATGGCCGAGAACAGGTCGGACGAGAACCACACGCTCGTGTCCACCGACAGCGACATCGGGATGCCGAAGGCGCGAAGCGCCCACGACGGCGGGAACCCCTGCCCGCAGCTCTCCTCGCTCTCCGTCGACAGCGACACCGTGCCGCCGGTGGCCGCGATGCGCTGGTACGAGTCGTCGGTCAGCGTGGCGGCGTGCACGTAGACGGTGCCCGGCGCCATGAATCCGTTGTCATACATCAGGCGGATGCCGTCGTCGTTGGTCGCCCCCCACACACCCGCGTGCGTGGTGACGGTCAGGCCGAGCTCGCGCGCGACCTCGAAGGCGGCGCGCTCGGGGAAGGCCGGGTCGCCGGTCACGTCGAAGGCGAGCTGGAAGCCGAGCCGGTCGCCGCCGGTGTTGTGGTCGCGGATGAACCTCTGCACGTCGTCGCGCACCGCCCACTCCCACGGCCCGGCGAAGATGTCGCCGTAGGCGAAGACCCAGCGGCCCGTCGTCTCGGTGAGCGCCGACAGCGCCGCCTCAGCGTGGTCGACCGTGCGCAGCCCGTGCGACCAGTCGACCGAGGTGGTGACGCCTGCGTCGACCGCGTCGATCGCGGAGACCAGGTTGCCCGCGTAGTGGTCCTCCGGCCGGAACTTCATGCCGTGCTCGAGGTAGTACCAGACGAAGTACTGGGTGAGGGTCCAGTCGGCGCCATAGCCGCGCATCGCCGTCTGCCACATGTGCCGGTGCGTGTCGATCATGCCGGGCATGACGATGCCGTCGCTCGCGTCGATCTCGAAGGTGCCATCGGGCACTTCGAGCGCGTGGCCGACCGCCGCGATGCGTTCGCCGACGACGAGCACGTCGCCGCCGCGCAGCAGCGTGTGTTGGTCATCCATGGTCAGCACGGTTCCGCCGCGGAACACGATGGGCTGGCCGGGGGCCGGCTGGGGGTGGTCTGACATGAGTGCTCCTTTGCGACTCGGGTTCGGGTTGGGGTTCGGGTTCAGACGTCGACGCTCGGGTAGTCCTTGCCGATCCAGTGGGCGAGGTTCGCCGCCATCTCGCGCTGGAACGACAGCGGCCCGAGACGGCCCGCGTACTCCTCGTCGTAGAGCGCGATCATGATCGTCAGGTTGAGGAAGAAGTGCGCGCCCATCTCGAACAGGGCGACGTAGTCGTGGGTCTCGAGGGCGGCCCGCTCGGCCTCGGTGAGGCGCAGCCAGCTGGTGCGCTCGACGGTGTGCGCGATGCCGAGCAGCATGCCCTGCCCGTTCTCCCACTCGGCGACGAGCCCCTGGGGGTCGGTGCGGTAGCGCTCGAGCAGCTCGGGGTCGCGGTCGATCTCGTAGAGGAACTTGTCGACGAAGTAGACGCTCATGCGCGCACCGCCTCTCGCGGGTCTCCGTTCGGGTACCACGTCACGTACATCTCGCGCGTGTGGAACAGATCGAGCTGGTCGACATAGGCGGCGAGCTCCGGCCCCGCGATTCCGAGCATCAGCACGAGGTCGAGGAAGCCGGGCGTCGCGTTGCCCGACTGCGAGAGCTTCTCGAAGGTGACGTCCTCGAGCACGGCGTCGACGTCGCCGCGCGCGAGCCAGTCGATCGCCTTGAGATCCCATTCCGGGTCGGGCCCGTGCTCGCCGAACTGGCGCGGACCGCCGAGCTCGAGCGACAGATGGCCGGTGCCGATGGCGGCGATGCGGATGTCCCGTGGGTACTCGTCGATGATCGACCTGATCGCGCGCCCGAGCTCGTAGAACCGCCGCGCGCTCGGCAGCGGCGGCGCGAAGATGTTCGTGTAGATCGGCACCACCGGCAGATCGGCCTGCGGCCTGGTCGTGATGATCGGGCAGATGATCGAGTGGTCGAGCTTCAGCTCGTGGCTGATCGAGAAGTCGAAGCCGCGGTCGAGCAGCCCCTGGAACATGTAGCCGGAGAGGTCCTCGTCGCCGGCAAGGGTGTACTTCGGGATCGAGAACTCGCGCTCCTCGTTGTAATAGGTCGCGTCATACACCGGCTGCTTCCCGATGAGGAAGGTCGGGTAGTTGTCGAGGAAGAACTGGTGGAAGTGGTCGCTGCCGACCATCACCAGCAACTCGGGCTGCGCGGCGGTCAGCGTCTCGCGGTACGCCTCGACCTTGCGCTTCCACTCGGCGGCCTGCGGCATCCGCTCGGCCTCGGGCGTCAGCTCGGTCGCCTTCAGATAGAACGGGTGGTGCGTCGACGCGAGCACCGCGGTGAGGGTTGCCATTCAGTTCTCCGGGTTCACTGGCGGCGTGTACAGGACGTGCCGGTCGACCTCGTCGTAGACGGCGGGCGCGATGGGGCTCTCGAGCTCTTCGGCGAGCTGGCCGATCAGGCCGGCCGTGCGCGCCAGCAGCGCGAAGCCCCGCAGCATCGGCAGCGGCAGCCCCGCGTCGGCGAGCGCGGCGCCTGCCACGCCTGCGCCGTTGAGCGGCAGCGCGCGCCCGAGCATCTCGGGGGCGACGCGGCCGAGCGCGGCGAACAGTTTGAGGTGCGGGCCGAGCATGCCTTCCTCAGCGGCGATGGCGAAGATCACGGGGGTGCGCGGGTCGCCCTCTTTGTGGTTGGGATGCCCGAGGCCGGGAACGATCCTGCGCGCCGCCCTGGCCGCCGTCAGCGCGTCGCGGGCTGCCGCGTCCCAGTCGACGTCGGTGTAGGCATCCGTGTCGCCGAGCCCGCCGAGCACGTCGTGCAGGTATTTTCCGGTGTCCTCCGTGACGCCGAGGAAGCGCGAGCCGCCCCCGAGCAGCCCAGCGGCGATCGCTCCCTGCAGGGAGTCGGGCGCGCTGTACAGGGTGAGCCGCGCGGCGATCGCGGTCGGCGTGAAGCCGTGATCGGCGAGCGAGACGAGCACCGCCTCGAAGACGCGCAGCTGGCCGGGCGTCGGGCGCCGCTTGGTGGCGAGCCAGTAGGCGAGCTCGGCGAAGCCGACCCGGCCCATCAGCTCGCCGGCGAGATCGTGGCCGAGCACCTGGATGGTGTGCAGATCGCTCGTGCCGATGCCGGTCGGATACTGGTTTTCGGCGGGGTGCTCGGTCATGAGCGCAGCCACTCCTTGATCTCATCGCTGTCCTGCCCGAGTGCGGGCGGCGGGGTCGTGTACGCGGGCACTGTGCGCGAGAAGGCGATCGGGTTGCGGATCATGGGCACGGATGCCTCACCGGAACCCACCCGCACGACGGGCTCGAGTCCCAGCCGCTCGGCGAGGTCGACGCCCTTGTCGATGGTGTTCACCGGCCCGCAGGCGATGCCTGCGGCCGTCAGCAGCTCGAACCACTCGGCGACCGTATGGTCTGCGAGGGCGGCGACCAGCAGCGGGCGCAGCTCGTCGCGGTTCACGTTGCGCCTCTCGGTCTCGGCGAAGCGCGGGTCGTCGGCGAGCTCCGGTCGCCCGAGCGCCTCGGCAAGCCGGCGGAACTGCGGGTTGTTGGCCGCGACGATGATGAGCTCGCCGTCGGAGGCGGGCAGGGGCTCGTAGGGGAACAGGCTCGGGTGGGCGTTGCCCATGCGGTAGGGCACATGGCCGGCGGCGACGTAGGTGGAGCTGTGGTTCGCCATCGCCGCGAGTGCCGTCGACAGCAGGTTCACCTCGACGTGCTGCCCCTCGCCGGTGCGGTCGCGGTGGCGCAGGGCGGCGAGCGTGCCGATCAACGCGTTCATGCCGCTCATCACGTCGAACACCGAGACGCCGCTGCGGTACGCGGGCCCGTGGGCGTCGCCGGTGAGCGACATCAGCCCGCTCATCGCCTGCACGATGAGGTCGTAGCCGGGCAGTCCTGCCCCGCCTGCGGAGCCGAAGCCGGAGATCGAGGTGTAGACGACGGTGGGATTCCGCGCGGCGACGCTGTCGTAGTCGAGCCCGAACTTGAGGAGCCCGCCCGGCTTGAAGTTCTCGATGACGACGTCGGCGCGACGGGTCAGCTCGTGCGCCAGCCTGAGATCGCCGGGGTCGCGGAAGTCGAGGACGACGTCGCGCTTGTTGCGGTTCACCCCGAGGTAGTAGGTCGAGACGCCGTCGCGCTCCGGTGGCGCCCAGCCCCGGGTCTCGTCGCCGACCGGGCTCTCGACCTTGATCACGTTCGCGCCGAGGTCGCCCAGCTGCTGCGTCGCGTACGGCCCGGCGAGCACGCGCGAGAGATCGGCGACGAGGATGCCGTCGAGCGGTCCCCGCGGGCTTTCGGCGCTGCTGGTCATCTGTGGGAACGGACCTTTCTTGTCATCATCGACGAGATTTTCGGACGGTTGTCCGTCAGCCGGTCAGATTTTCAATCTATGCTCATGCGTGCACGTGAGTCAATGGCCGCACGAGGAGGGATCATGCGCGAGAAGGCGGGTCCCGATTTCATCGAGTCGCTCGCAAGGGGGCTCGACGTGGTGCGGGCGTTCGGGCGCGGCTACCGCACGATGTCGCTGAGCGACCTGGCGGCGGCGACGGGGCTCGCGCGGCCGACGGTGCGGCGCATCCTGCTCACGCTCACCGATCTCGGCTACGTGCGCGGAACGGCGGGCGTCTTCGAGCTGACGCCCCGTGTGCTGGAGCTCGGCATGTCGTACATCTCGTCGAGCGACCTCTGGACGGTCACCCGCCCGCGCCTCGAGGAGCTCGTCGGACTGACCAACGAGTCGTGCTCGATCGCGCAGCTCGACGGGCCCGACATCGTCTACGTCTCGCGCGTTGCGGTGCCGAAGCTCGTGACCTTGTCGGTCAGCGTCGGTACGCATTTCCCTGCGCTTCCGACCTCGCTTGGCAAGGTGCTGCTGGCCGCTCTCTCGCCTGAGGAGCTCGACGCTGTGCTCGCCGCCCCCTCGCGCTCCGGCGTGGTGCCGTCGTGGCGACCCGACCGCGCCGAGATCGATGCGGTGCTGCGTGAAGTGCGTGCGAAGGGCTGGGCGCTGACCGACCAGCAGCTGGCTCCCGCGATCCGCTCGGTGGCGGCGCCGGTGCGCAACGGCGAGGGCAGGGTGGTCGCCGCCGTGAACGTGAATGCGCATGCCGCCGAGACGAGCCTTGAGACCCTCACAGAGGACTTCCTGCCGAAGCTGCTGCGCATCGCCGGCGAGCTGAGCTCCGACTGGGCGCTGTGGGAATCCCGCCCGGTCGCCGTCGTTGGCGCCAAGTAGCGCATCTCTTTCCGGCATCCGTTCGCTCGTCCGGTGCTTGACAGCGCCGTTCGGCGCGTTGATCATTACTGACGACACCCGAGTGTCCGTATGACGGACAGTTGTCCGCCAGTCTCACGCTCAATGACGAGAAGAGAGAAGTCCACATGTCACCGCGCATCAGAGCGCGCGCTGTCGTGGTCTCGGCGGTGGCTGCGGCCGCCGCCATGACGCTGGCCGGCTGCAGCACCGGCACCGCGTCGACGCAGTCGACACCCGCGTCGAACAAGACCCTTCAGATCGCCTACCTCTCGTTCGCCGTCGCGAACAGCTATGACGCCCCCATGCTCGCGGCCGCGCAGGCCGCGGCCGCGGACGGGAACGCCAAGCTGACCGTGTTCGACGCGAACAACGACCCGCAGAAGCAGTTCACCCAGCTGCAGAACGCCATCGCCTCCGGCAAGTACGACGGAATCATCACCCAGCCGATCCTGTCGACCGGGCTCACGAGCCTCGTCGAGCAGGCCATCGGCAAGGGCATGAAGGTCGTCAACATCGATCAGATCCTCGGGCCGAGCTATTCGACCGACGAGCCGCAGATCAAGGGCCTCTCGGCCAACGTCACCTTCGTGCCGACCGATATCGGCAAGGGGCTCGGCGAGCAGACCGTGGCCGCGTGCGCGGCGCAGAGCCTCGACCCGTGCGACGTCGGCTACCTCTACGACATCAAGGCCTCGACGCTCGACGTCGCGATCCGGCAGTCGTTCGACAAGGCGGTCTCCGGCTCGCCGGTCAAGGTCGTCGCAGAGGGCGAGGACTTCTTCACCCCAGCGAGCGGCGTGACCGCCGTGCAGAACATGCTGCAGGCGCACCCGGAGATCAAGATCATCTCGGGCTCCGACCAGGGACTCGAGGGCGCGCTCACGGTGCTCGCCTCGACGAAGAAGCAGGTCGGGCTCGTCGGGTTCGGCGCGAGCGGGGCGGGCATCAACGGTCTCAAGGCCGGCACGATCTTCTCCGAGACGGCGCAGGCGCCTGCCTCTGAGGGGCGTTTGGGCGTGCAGGCGCTGATCAAGGCGATCCGCACCGGAAAGTCGAGCGGCGCGATCGACCCGGTGGCGCAGCTGCCGGGCAAGGGCCTCATCACCAAGGAGAACGCAGACAAGTTCACCGCGGAATGGCCGGGATGAGCCTGTCGCCCAGTGCGCGCCCGATCCATCTCGAGCTGCGAGGGATCGGCAAGTCGTACGGGGGCACCCCGGTGCTCACCGACATCGACCTGACGATCCCTCGTGGCACGGTGCACGGCCTCGTCGGCGAGAATGGCGCAGGCAAGTCATCGATCGGCCGCATCATCGCGGGCATCGGCCAGCCCGACCGCGGCGAGCTGCTCGTCGACGGGCAGGAGGTGAGCTTCCGCTCCCCCCGCGAAGCGCTCGCCATGGGGATCGCGACCATCGCGCAGGAGCTCTCGCTCGTGCCGAGCCTCACCGTCGCCGAGAACGTCTACCTCGGCTCGGAGCCTCGGCGGGGCGTCTTCATCAGCAGCCGCCGGCTGCGCGCGCAGTTCCTCGAGCTCGCTGCCGGCGCCGGCTTCGAGCTCGACCCCGACGCGGTGGTCGGCGGCCTGCGCACCGCCGACCAGCAGAAGGTCGAGATCCTGCGTGCGATGTCACGGGGTGCCTCGTTCATCATCATGGATGAGCCGACCGCAGCGCTCTCGCGCGATGACACGGCGCGGCTCCACGACGTGGTGCGGCGGCTCGCGGCATCCGATCACACCGTCCTGCTCATCTCGCATTTCCTGGGCGAGGTGCTCGACCTGGCCGATGACGTCACGATCCTGCGTGACGGCCGCATCGTGCGAGGCGGGCCTGCGAGCGCCGAGACGGAATCCTCGCTGATCGAGAGCATGCTCGGTCGCAAGCTGACCGCGCTCTACCCCGAGAAGGCCGCGGCGGTCGCTGGCGCCGACGCCGTTCTCGAGGTCGAGGGCCTGCGCGCCCCGGGCGTCGACGATGTGTCGCTCGCCGTGCGCGCGGGCGAGATCGTCGGTCTCGCCGGCTTGGTCGGTTCCGGCCGCAGCGAGCTCGCGCACGCCCTGTTCGGCTCGGTGCGTCGCAGCGGCGGTGTCGTGCGCATCGGCGGCCGCGCGGTCGGCAGGGGCTCGCCCCGGCGCGCGCTGCGCCACGGCGCCTACCTGATCCCCGAGTCGCGCAAGGAGCAGGGCCTCGTGCTGCAGCGCCCGGTGCGCGAGAACGTGACGCTTGCGAGCGTGCGCGAGTTCAGCATCGGCGGCTGGATCAGGGCAGGCCGAGAGCGGATGTCTGCGCAGGGCGCCCTCCGCGACGTGACGGTGCGCGTCGACGCGGCCCCTGAGCCCGTCGCGAGCCTGTCCGGCGGCAACCAGCAGAAGGTGCTGTTCGCTCGCGGCATGCTGCGCGCTCCCGTGCTGCTGATCGCCGACGAGCCGACGCGGGGCGTCGACGTCGGCTCGCGGCGCGCGATCTACGACCTGCTCGTCGAGCAGGCGGCGCGCGGCGTCGGCGTGTTGATGATCTCGTCCGACCTGGACGAGGTGCTCGGGCTCGCACACCGCGTGCTCGTGATGAGGAACGGCGCGGTGAGCGCCGAGTTGGAGGGCGAGCGGATGACCGAGGCGAATGTGCTGAGGGCGGCGTTCGGCGCCGCCGGAGAGGAGTCACGATGAGAGGGCTCGCGCTCAGGCGCCCGTCGTTCAGGTCGATCGCGATCCTGGTGCCGTTCCTCGTGCTGTTCATCGCCCTGTCGATCGGCAGCAGGCCGTTCCTCACGAGCATCAACCTGCTCAACATCCTCGACCAGCAGTCGTCGACCCTCATCATCGCGGCTGCGGGCACGCTCGTGCTGATCGCGGGCGGCATCGACCTCTCAGTCGGCGCCACCTATTCGCTCTCGGCGGTCGTCGCGGCCGAAGTCGCGCAGACCCACGGCCTGGCGCTCGCGGTGGTCGCCGGGCTCGCGGTCGGTGTCGTCGTCGGGCTCGTCAACGGCGTCGTCAGCACCTACGGGCGCATAAACGCGCTGATCGCCACCCTCGCGATGTCGTTCATCATCTCGGGGGTCGGCAGCAGCGTGTCGAAGGGCAACCTCATCGTCCTCACGAACTCGCCGAACTTCGCGAAGATCGCGCAGACCGACTTCCTCGGGGTGCGCACCTCGATCTGGATCGCGGTCGTCATCGTGGTCGTCCTCGGGCTGCTGCTCGCGCGCACGACCAACGGCCGGTACCTCTATGCGGCCGGCGGCAACGCCGAGGCGGCCAGGCTCGCCGGCATCCGCGTCAATCTCGCGCGCATCCTCGCGTTCACGATCAGCGGGTTCACGGCGGCGCTCGGCGGCATCATCGACACCTCGCGCGTGCTCAGCACGCAGTCGTCCTCCGGCACGACCCTCACCTTCACGGTGCTCGCGGGCATCGTGGTCGGCGGCACCTCGATCCTCGGGGGCGAGGGCGCGGTGTGGCGCACGGTCGTCGGCGTGCTGTTCATCGCGCTGATCGGCAACGGCTACGACCTGCTGGGCGCGAATGCGCTGTACGAGCAGATCACGCTCGGGGTCATCCTGCTGCTCGCGGTGGGTGTCGACGCGTGGTCGCGGGTGCTGAGGCGATGATGGGGGCATGAGCACTCTTCTCGTCATCGTCGCGAGCGTCCGACCCACCCGCATCGGAGGAGCGGTCGCCGAATGGGTGCTCGAGCACGCCACGCAGCGCTCCGGATTCGAGGTGGAGGTCGCCGATCTGCGCGAGCTCGACCTGCCGATCATGAACGAGCCGCACCATCCGCGCCTCAAGCAGTACGAGTACGAGCACACGAGGCAGTGGAGCGCGATCGTCGACGATGCAGACGGATTCATCATCGTGACGCCCGAGTACAACCACAGCATCCCGGGCGCACTCAAGAACGCCATGGACTACCTGCTGCAGGAGTGGCGCGGCAAGCCGGTCGGCGTCGTCAGTTACGGCGGCGTCTCGGCCGGCACCCGTGCGACCGTGGCGCTGCAGGTCGTGCTCGCGAACTTCGCGATGCGGGGCACCGCGGCGAACGTCGAGATCCAGTGGGTCGCGCAGCGCATCGACGAGCGCGGCGCCTTCGTCACCGACGAGCGACTCGACGCCGTCCTCGAAGCTCAGCTCGACGAGCTCGCCGCCCTGCTCAGCTGAAACGGATGCCGGTGCCGAGCGTCGGCCCGCCCGTCACGCGGCCTCTCGCGAACTCGAGCCCGGTCGGCTCGGCGAGCGCCCCGAGCTCTGCGAAGCCGGCGGACTCGACCACCTCGATGCGGGTCGGCTTCGCGACCGCGAACGCCAGCTGCGCAGACAGCTCCGGCAGCAGGTGGAACGCGAGCTCCTTGTCGGCGGACTGCACGAGCTCGGCGATGCGCAGCGCGGGCGTGATGCCGCCGACCCTGATCACGTTCGGCTGCAGCACGTCGGCCGCGCCCGCGTCGATGAACTCAGCGAAGCGGTACTCGGTGTGCAGGTTCTCGCCGACGGCGATGCGCACGCCGGTCTCGCGCTTCAGCTCGACGTGGCCGCGCAGGTCGTCGGCGCGCAGGGGTTCTTCGAGCCAGGTGAGGTCGAGAGGGCGGAACGCGTGTGCGGCTGCCACGGCCTGCGGAAGCGTCCAGCGCTGGTTCGCGTCGACCATGAGCTCGACGTCGGGGCCGATCACCTCGCGGACCGCCTGCAGCCGGTCGAGGTCCTCGGCGAGCTCCGGCTTGCCGACTTTCACCTTGATGGCGGGGAAGCCGGCCGCCGCCCAGCGCTCGGCCTGGGCGACGAGCTCGGCAAGCGGGTAATGCAGGTTCACGCCGCTGCCGTAGGTGTCGAGCGAGCGGTGCGCTCGGCCGAGGAACTCGGTGACGCTCACGGACTCGCGGCGCGCGGCGAGATCCCACAGGCCGAGGTCGACGCCCGCGAGAGCGATCGTCGTGATCCCGCCGCCGCCCGCCTCGTGCAGATGCGTCCACGCCTCCGACCAGCGCCGCGACGCGGCCTCACGGCCGAGCGCGAAGCTCGTGATGTCGTCGTCGATCAGCGCCTTGACGGCGGTCGCGCCGATGGAGGGCGTCCAGGAGAATCCGTAGCCCGTCGCGCCGTCCGAGTCGGTGACCTCGACCTCGATGATCGAGATGTCGCGCACGTCGGGGCCCCACGGGCGCGTGAGCGGGATGCGCTTCAGCCGTGTGCGGATCGCCGCGATGACCGCCTGGTTCACAGCAGCGCTCTGCCCTGGGCGATGATCGCGGCGAGGCGCCCGGTCTGCTCCGGAGTCGGGTCGGTGAGCGGGGCGCGCACCGACCCGACCGGCAGCCCGGCGAGCCGAACGCCCGCCTTGACGAGCGAGACCGCGAAGCCAGGCGTCTCGTCGCGCAGCCGCACGAGCGGCACGTAGAAGCCGTCGAGCAGCTCCTGCTGACGGGCGTCGTCGCCGTCGCGGTAGGCCTCGAACCAGGCGGTGGCGAGGTCGGGGGCCATCGCGAACACGGCTGACGAGTACAGCGGCACCCCAATCGCGCGGTACGCCGCCTGGCTGAGCTCAGCCGTGAGCAGCCCGTTGAAGAACTGCAGCTCGCGCCCAGCTCGCCGCGCGGCGAGCACGAAGCGCTGCATGAGCGCGACGTCGCCGACGCCGTCCTTGATGCCTGCGACGTGGTCGCGCTCGACGAGCGCCGCGACGGTCGATTCCGTGAGCTGCGCGTTGGCGCGGTGGTACACGATGACAGGCAGAGCGGATGCCTGCGTGATCGCATCGACGTAGGCGAGCAGCCCCGCCTGCGGGGCGCCGACGAGGTACGGCGGCATCACGAGCAGGCCGTCGGCGCCGGCATCCGCCGCGGCACGCGCGACCTGGCGCGCGTGCCCCAACGGCCCGCCCGCGCCCGCGAGCACCGGCACCCGCCCGGCGACGGCGGCCACCGATTCGCGCACGACGAGGGCGGACTCCTCGGCGGACAGCGCGTGGTATTCGCCCGTGCCGCAGGCCGCGAACACGCCGGCGGTGCCCGCCTCGACACCGCTCGCGACGTGCTGCGCGAGCAGCTCGGCGTCGACGCGGTCTGCCTCGTCGAACGGCGTGACGGGGAAGAACAGCGGCCCGTCGGCGAACGCGAACCCTGTCATGCGGTGGCCTCCGATTCCCGCGCCTCTTCCGACTCGTCCGACTCCGCTGCGAACTCCGTGCGCCATGAGCGCCGCGGACTCCAGCCGAGCAGCCGCTCGGCGCGCGCGCTCGAGAAGACGGGGTCGGTGTCGCCGAGAGCATCGGCGAGCGCCGCAGTCTCTGGCACGAACCGCGCGAGGGCGCCGGGAACGGGCTCGCGCACGAGGGAATCGCCTGCGCCGACGAAGAACACGCTGCCGTTCGGCGCGGCGTGCGGCTGCGCGAGCCACGCGAGCACGAAGTCGCCCGCGTCGCGCGCGTCGACGTAGTTGAACAGGGACACCGCCGACAGGGCCGGGTCGTCGAGGCGCTCCTCGATGGTGTGGCCCTGCTGGGTCGGTGCCCCGAACCACTCCTCCGGCGCGATCACATAGCAGGGGCGGAAGACTCCGAGCCGCAGGGGAGTGCCCGCGCGCACCTCTTCCTCCACGAACTCCTCGATCTTGACCTTCGCCCGAGAGTACGCGTTCCACGGCGCGAGCGGGTGGTCCTCGTCGAGCGGCAGGAAGGTCGGCTGCCAACCGTCCGGCGCGTTGTAGCCGATGACCGTCGGACTGCTCGCGATGAGCACCGTGCCGACACCCGTCTGCTTCGCCGCCTCGACGACCCCGAATGCGAGCGTGGTGTTGGTGCGATAGATCACCTCGTCGGGGGCGCTGAACGGCACGGCGATCGCCGCCAGATGGACGACGGCGTCCGGCTGATGCGCCTCGAAGACCTCGCGGAAGGACGCGGCGTCGCCGAGCTCCCTGACGATCTGGGTCGCGGGCAGGCCCGGGACCTCGACCCGGTCGACCGAGACGACGTCGTGCCCGGCGTGGGCGAGCACAGTGACGACGCTGCGGCCGAGCCGGCCTGCGCCGCCGGTGACGAGAATCGTGCTCATCGCTCGTCCCCGGATCCCAGCCCGAGCTCCTCGACGGTCACGGCCTGGCCGCTCTCGAGCGAGCGGTTCCCGGCGAGCCCGACTGAGACGGCACGCACGCCGTCGCGCCAGTCGGCCGCGTGCCCGAGCGGGTCGGCGCCCACGCCGACGAACACCTCGCGCAGCAGGCGGGCGTCGCCGCCGCCGTGGCCGCCCTCGCCCTCTGGAATCGGCACCTCGCGCGCCAGCTCGAAGTGCTTCTGCACCACGAGTCGGTCGCCGACCGGCCGCGCGCCCCCGCGCACGACCGCCTCGGGGTGCGCGCTCGGGTCGACGACGTGCTTCCCCGATTCGTCGACGACCACCGCGCCGCGCTCGATCACCGTGAGCTCCGCGCGCCCCTTCGTGCCGTTGACGGCCACGTTGTATCCCTCCCACGGCGAGTGCGCGTTCAGCGAGTACGACATCGACGCGCCGCGGGCGTAGTCGACGACGAGCGACAGGTTGTCCTCGATCGTGATGCCCGGATCGAACACGTCGCGGTCGCGCAGGTAGCCGTCGAAGGACTCCTGGTCGAAGTACAGGGCGCGCAGCTGCGGGTCCTCGCGCAGGTCGAGGCTGAACGCGTCACGCAGGGGCGAGTCGATCGAGCCGCGTGGCGCACGCTCGCCGAGCCCGCGGCGCGCCGCGTTGTCGGCGCCGTAGAAGCGCAGGCCCCCGCTCGCGAAGACTCTGGTCGGGGCATCCGCAAGCCACCAGTTGACCAGGTCGAAATGGTGACTCGCCTTGTGGATCAGGAGGCCGCCCGAGTTCTCCTTCTGGCGGTGCCAGCGGCGGAAGTAGTCCGCGCCGTGCGCCGTGTCGAGCACCCACTCGAAGTGGACGGAGGTGACCTCGCCGATCTCGCCTGAGGCGATGACCTCTTTGAGCGCGGTGTTGCGCGGCGAGTAGCGGTAGTTGAACGTGATCGTCACGTCGCGGCCGGTCCCGCGCACGGCTCCGGCGATCTCGCGCACGCCCTCGACGCTCGTCGTGAGCGGCTTCTCGGTGATCGCGTCAGCCCCAGCGCCGAGCGCCGTCGCGACATAGTGCGCGTGCGTGAAGTCGGGGGAGGTGACGATCACGCGGTCGATCCGAAGCTCGCGCACGGTGTCGGCGAGCCTGTCCGGCTCGAAGCGCGCCGGGGCGGGCACGCCGGCGGCCGCGAGCCGCGCCTCATAGTGGTCGAGGCGCCCCTGGTTGGTATCGGTCCACGCGACCAGCTCGGCGACGTCGGCATGCGGGCCGGCGATCGCGTCGAGGTACATCTGGGCCCTGGAGCCCGTGCCCACGAGCAGATAGCGGATGCGGGAAGACATGCAGTTCCTTTACTTGATTCCGGTGGTCGCGATTCCGCGCAGCAGGTAGCGCTGGCCGAGCGCGAAGACGATGAACAGCGGCAGCAGCGAGACCACCGACATGGCGAACATCCCGCCGTAGTCGGAGGTCGACTGCGCGTCGACGAACCCCTTCAGCGCGACCGACACCGGGAATTTCGGTGTCTCTCTCAGATAGATGAGGGGGCCGAAGAAGTCGCTCCACGTCCAGATGAAGGTGAAGATCGCGGTCGTCGCGAGCGCAGGGACCATCAGCGGGATCGTCACCTGGAGGAAGGTGCGCACCTGCCCCGCTCCGTCGATGATGGCGGCCTCGAACAGCTCCTGAGGCAGCGCGCGGATGAACTGCACCATCAGGAAGATGAAGAACGCGTCGGTCGCGAGGAACTTCGGCACGATCAGCGGCAGGAAGGTGCCGAGCCAGCCGAGGTTCTTGAAGATGATGAACTGCGGTACGAGCACCACGTGGATCGGCAGCATGATCGTGCACAGCATCACCGCGAAGAACAGCGACCGTAGCCGGAACCTGAGGCGCGCGAACGCGTAGGCGGCCATGGAGCACGAGATCAGGTTCCCGATGATCGCGCCGAGCACGAGGATCGACGAGTTGCCGAGGAACACCTGGAACCCGAGACCCTGCGAGGTCCAGCCCTTCACGTAGTTGTCGAGCGTGTGCGTGCTCGTGAAGATGCTCAAGTCGGTGAAGATCTCGCCGTTCGGCTTGAACGACGACACGACCAGCCAGATGAGCGGGTAGATCATCACGATGGACAGGGCGATCAGCCCGACATGCTTGAGAACGGATGCCGTGATCCGGCGCCTCTTGTGCGCCCGGCGCCACCCGTCTGAGCCGATGGCGAGCGTCGTCACGGACAGTCTTTCAGTCGTCATAGAACACCCAGAATCGCGAGAGCCAGAAGTTGAGGGCGGTGAGGCCGCCGATGATGAGCAGCAGGAACCAGGCCATCGCCGAGGCGTAGCCCATGTGCAGCTGCGTGAAGGCCTGCTGGTAGAGGTACAGCGTGAAGAACATCGTCGAGTCGGAGGGGCCGCCGGTGCCGCCCGAGACGATGTAGGCCTGCGTGAAGGACTGGAACGCGAAGATCACCTGCAGAACGAGGTTGAAGAAGATGATCGGCGTGAGCAGCGGGAACGTGATCGAGAAGAACCGCCTGGCCGCGCCCGCGCCGTCCATCTGCGCGGCCTCGTAGTACATGTCGGGAACCTGGCGCAGGCCCGCGAGGAAGATGACCATCGGTGAGCCGAAGGTCCAGATGTGCAGCACGATCAGGGTGCCGAGCGCGAAGTTGGGGTCGGAGACCCAGCCGGGCGCGTTGTGGATGCCGAAGATCGCGAGGAACGAGTTGAGCAGGCCGTTCTTGCCGAACACCTGCGTCCACAGGATCGCGACGGCGACCGAGCCGCCGAGCAGGCTCGGCAGGTAGAACACCGAGCGGTAGAAACCGAGGCCCCGCATGCCACGGTCGAGCAGGATCGCGAGGGCGAGCGCGAGTGCCAGCTGCAGCGGCACACCGATGCCGACATAGATCAGCGTCACCTTCAGCGAGTTCCACAGGCGCGGGTCGTGGAACATCTGCACGAAGTTCGCGGTGCCCGCCCAGTGCGGCGGCTGCAACAGGTTGTAGTTCGTGAAGGCCAGGTACAGGGAGTACAGCATCGGGCCGATCGTGAAGACCAGGATGCCGACCAGCCACGGGGCGATGAAGGCATACCCCGCTTTGTTGTCGGGGAAGCGGTTCTTGAGCTTGACGCCCCCCTTGCGCGCATTCAGCGCCAGGGTGCGCAGCTCACCAAGACTGCTCACGGAGACCTCCTCGTCTCGCTCGGGCTCATTCCGTTTCCCACTGTCTGCATTCGACAGTCGAGAAAGCGGTTTCTCACATTCGATTGATTGTCACGACGAGTCGTGCGAATGTCAAACCATGGTTTCTCGCACAGGCACGACGACGATCGCCGAGGTGGCGAAGCACGCGGGGGTGTCGCCTGCGACCGTCTCGCGCGTGATGAACGGCCGCTTCGTCGGCGAACCGGCGGTGGCGGATCGGGTGCGGGCATCCGCTCGGGAGCTGTCGTACTCGCCCAGCCATCTCGCGCGCTCGCTGGCGCTCGGCCGTACGAAGGCTGTGGGATTCCTGGTCCCAGACCTCGCGAACCCGACCTTCCAGGAGATCCTGTCGGGGTTCAGCAAGGCGGCCTCGCGCGACGGGTATCGCGCGTTGATCGCGGATTCCGACGAGTCGTCGTCGGAGGAGGCCCTGCTCGCGACCGAGATCCGCAGCCGTTGTGACGCGGTGGTGCTGTGCGCGCCGCGTATGCCGGAGACCGAGCTCGTGAAGCTCGCCGCAACCCTGCAGCCGCTCGTGCTGATCAACCGCACGTCGCGCGCCGTGAGCGCCCCGTCGCTGTCGATCGACTACCAGGCCGGCATCCAGACCCTGGCCACGCACCTGTACGAGCTGGGCCACCGGCACCTCGTCTTCGTCGAGGGGCCGGAGGAGAGCGCGTCGAACTCGTATCGCGTGCGCGGGCTCGACGAGTTCCGGCGCGCCCACCCCGACGTGGTGCTCGACCGGATCCGCGGGGGAGCGGCCTTCGAGGACGGCTTCGCCATGGCGGACGCCGTGCGCGGCACGGGCGCGAGCGCGGCGCTCGCCTTCAACGACCTGGTCGCAGTCGGGCTGATCAACGGGCTCGCCGAGCTCGGCGTCAGCGTGCCTGGGGACATCTCGGTGACCGGCTTCGACGACATCCGCTTCGCGCGCTTCTTCACGCCGACGCTGACCACCGCTTCTGTGCCGCACGAGGAGCTCGGCGCAGAGGCCTGGCTGCGCCTCAATTCGGTCATCAGCGACGCGAGCCGTGGCTTCGATCTGATGTTCCAGCCCCGCCTCGAGGTGCGCGACTCGACGGCGCCGGTCGCCGCCTGAATCGCGTCGAGCGTGGTATGCCAAATTGTTGTCACTGTCACATTGACAACGTTTTAGCTCGCCGCTACCGTTCGTGAAAGCGGTTTCTCGGCCGCAGTCACCAAGGAGAGGCGCAATGACGCGTAAATCCCGCACCATCGCAGGTGCCGCAGCGGCGACCATCGTCGCAGTTTCCCTCGCGCTCACCGGGTGCTCCGGCAACGGCGCGAGCACCAAGAGCCACAGCACGAGCGATGCTGGCAGCTCCAGCAGCTCTCAGGCCAAGTACGACCCGAAGCAGAAGGTCACCCTGAACGTGACGTGGTGGGGGGCCGACTCCCGCACCGCCATCATGACCAAGGTGTTCAGCGCGTTCGAGGCCAAGTACCCGAACATCACCGTCACGGCGCAGCCGGTCGGCTCGCCCGATGACGAGTTCAACCGCCTGGCCACCGACTTCGCCGCCGGCACTGCCCCCGACGTGTTCGCCCTCGGCGGTTCGAAGCCGCAGGACTACGGCTCGCAGGGCGCCCTGCTCGACCTGAGCACGGTCTCGAAGTACCTGCCCTATGAGAAGGACTATCCCAAGTTCTCGCTCGCGAACGGCACGGTGAACGGCGTGCAGTACGCGCTTCCGACTGGCGGCAACGCGGTCGGCATGCTGATCAACAAGGACATCTGGGCGGATGCCGGGGTGGACGTTCCGACCGGCACGATCACCTGGGCCCAGCTCGACAAGGACGCGGCCAAGATCTCGGCGGCCGAGAAGAGCAAGGGCATCGTCGGCCTCGACCTGCGCGTTCAGGACATCCTCGGCACCTATGCCGCGCAGGAGAACAACGTCGGCCTCTACGGCTCCGACGGCAAGGTCGCGGTCAAGTCCAGCGTCATCAAGAAGTGGTACGACCAGGAGAAGGCGATGGTGAAGGACGGCGCTCTGCCCGACCCGTCGGTCATCGCGCAGAACTGGAACGTCACCCCGGACCGCACTCTGTTCGGTACGGGCAAGGCGGCCATCACGTTCGGCTACTCGAACCAGATCAGCGCCTACACGCAGGGCCTCAAGGGTGCGAACGTCGCGCTCATCGCCCCGCCGACCGACACCAAGAACTCCGGTGTCTCGGTGCTGCCGTCGCAGTTCTGGGCGATCGCCGGTCAGTCGAAGCATCCGGCGCAGGCCGCTCTGCTCGTCAACTACATGCTGAATGACCCGGATGCCGCGAAGCTGATCCTGGCCGACCGCGGTCTGCAGTTCAACGACAAGGTGCTGAAGGTCGTGCAGCCGCTGCTCGACCCGAACAACGCGCAGGGCGCGACCTACCTGGAGAACGTGCTGAAGGTCGGCGTCGTCGCGCCGATCCAGCCCGCCGGCGCCGAGAACGAGACGCAGCTCGCTCAGCGCACCGAGTCCGACATCCTGTTCAACAAGACGTCGAGCAGCGATGGCGCGGACAGCTTCGTCTCCGAGCTGTCGCAAGACCTGGCCTCCGCCCAGTAGTCCCGCCGATCCCCAGTGATCAACAGAACCGAGCTGGTCGGGCGGCACAGTGTGCTGCTCGACCAGCTCGTTCCCGATTCCCCGCTCTCCGTCGGGAACGGCGAGTTCTGCGTCACCGTCGACGTGACGGGGCTGCAGACCTTCCCAGAGGCGTACCCGGTGGCCGCCCGGTACGGCGACGCGCCGGGCACGCTGCTCGGCACGATGTCGCACTGGGGGTGGGACTCGTCGCCCGGGCGAGTGCCGCTCGAACCGCAGCTGCGCACCTACGACAGCCCGCACGGCCCGGCTCTGTACGCAGACCTCGGCGGGTCTTTCGGGGCGGATGCCTCGGCCGGCCAGTCCCGCGAGGAGGAGTGGCTGCGGAACAACCCGCACCGCCTCGATCTCGGCCGGGTGGGGCTGTGGGCGGGGGACGAGCCGGTTCAGGCATCCGCCCTGTCCCACGTCGCGCAGCGCCTGGAGCTGCTGACCGGCACCATCACCAGCCGTTTCCGGCTGGGCGACCGTGCCTTCGCGACCCGTACCGCGGTGCACCCCGTGCGTGACGCGCTGGCGGTGTCGATCGACGGCACCGGCGAGGTCGGGCTGCGGCTCGCGTTTCCCGCGGGGTCCGAGGCATGGGCGAACGCGGCCGACTGGTCGCGGCCAGAGGCGCACACGAGCGAGCTCGAAGAGACGGATGCCGGATGGCGTGTGCGTCGCCGGCTGCACGAGTTCTCGTACTCCGTGTCGATCACCGCGCCCGGCGCGCGGTTCGAGCGCGTCGGTACTCATGAGTTCCTGCTCCGCGCGGCCGGCGGGCGGCTTGAGGCCGTGGTCGAGTTCCATCGCGGCGAGGCGGGCGAAGCGAACGGGCAGCTTCAGGCATCCCTCGTGTTCGCTGCCGCCGCTGCGCACTGGGATCGGTTCTGGAATTCGGGTGGCGCGCTCGAGCTGGCCGACAGCGACGACCCGCGAGCCTTCGAGCTGGAGCGGCGGGTGGTGCTGTCGCAGTACCTGTCCGCGCTGTCGGCCGGGTCGCTGCCGCCGGCCGAGACCGGGCTGATGCTCAATTCGTGGCGGGGCAAGTTCCACCTCGAGATGCACTGGTGGCACCACGGCTGGCTGCCGCAGTGGGGCAGGCCCGAGCTGCTGGAGCGCTCGCTCGCCTGGTACCCGACCGTGCTCGGGCGTGCGCGTGAGACGGCCCGTGGTCAAGGCCTCCCCGGTGCGCGCTGGCCGAAGCAGATCGGGCCGGACGGCATCGAGGCACCGAGCCCCATCGGGCCGTTCCTTGCGTGGCAGCAGCCGCACCCGATCCATCTCGCCGAGCTGCTGTACCGCGCGGCACCGTCGCGCGAGGTGATCGAGCGCTGGGCCGACGTCGTCGTCGCGACGGCCGAGTTCATGGCGGCATTCCCGACCCCCGGCGCCGGTGGTTTCGAGCTGGGCCCACCGATCATCCCTGCGCAGGAGTCCTACGACGCGGGCCGCGCCACCAACAGGAATCCGACCTTCGAGCTCGCGTACTGGTCGTGGGCGCTCGAGGTCGCCGCGCAGTGGCTCGAGCGACTCGGGCGTACGCCGCCGCCGCGCTGGCGCGAGGTCTCGCGCGGCATGGCCCCGCCGCCCGTGCTCGAGACGGGGACCTACGCGGCGCTCGGCTCGCCGCCGTATCTCATGCGCACCGACCACCCCAGCATGCTCGCCGCCCTCGGAGTCGTGCCGCAGACCGCCCTCGTCGACCGCGCGACGATGCGGCGGACGCTCCGCGACGCCCTCGCCGACTGGGACTGGCCGACCGCCTGGGGCTGGGACTTCCCCATGGCGGCGATGACCGCGACCCGTCTCGGCGAGCCGGAGCTCGCGGTCGACGCGCTGCTGCTCGATGTGCCGAAGAACACCTACCTGCGCAACGGCCACAACCGGCAGGATGCCTCGCTGCCGATCTACCTGCCCGGCAACGGCGGCCTGCTGCTGGCGACGGGCCTCATGGCCGCCGGCCACGACGGCTCGGCGCCGCGCCCCGGCTTCGGGGCGGGCTGGCACCCTGTGTGGGAGGGCATCACGCCCCTGCCGTAGGGCCCTCCGGGATCGCGCGGCCGTAGGAACCGTGCGCAAGACGCACGTTCGTTCCTGCGTTTGCGCCGTTCAGTAGGCACGATCGCGCGTCTCAGGGCCGGTTCCTACCGCGATGCGCGCAGGTGGGCCTGCAGCAGCTCGACGAGAGGGGTGCGCACCTCGGTGCTCGCGAAGCGGAACGCGGACGCCAGCTGTCGCGCCCGCTCGACAGACACGCCCGCGAACCGCGACGCGAAGCGGTCGGCCAGCGGCTCGGCGAGGAGGATGTGCCGCACGAGCACCGCGAGGTGCGGCTTCCGGCCCCACGGGTACGGCGCGAAGTCAGGGAACTCGCGGTCGAAGACCGCGTCGATGGGGTCGAGGATGTCTCGTACGCCGACATCCGACCCGCCCCAGGAATCCGTGCCCAACTGCTCCTTGGTCGCCAGATCGGGTGCGATCAGTCGCAGATAGTCGGAATCGGGGGAGACTGTGACGAGGCCCTGCAGGCCGATGTCCTTGTAGGTCCACAGTGCCCAGCTCGCGCCGTGGTCGTGGTAGATGTCGAGCTGATCCTGCAGCAGTTGCAGCCGCCATTCCTGCGTGACGCCGCCGGGGTACACCGGCCCGAACTCGCCGATCCAGATCGGGGTGCCTGTCTGGCGCATGTACTCGGTGCGGCGCAGGAAGGTCTGCTCGAGCACCGAGCGATCGAAGTACTCGCCGCGCGTCACCCCCGGGTACTCGGTCGCGCTCGTGATGCCGGGCAGTGCGTAGTCGTGCGCCGTGTAGACCACGTTCGGCAGCGCCGGCCGACCGTCGAACGACGAGAAGTCGGTCGAGTACTTGTTGCCGTCGAGGAACAGCACGTGCCGTGGGTCGATCGCCCTGATCGCCTTCTCGATCCTCTCGTAGAACACGGGCAGCACCTCACCGCTGGGGTCGGCCGGCTCGTTGATCGGGTTGTAGCCTGCGACCTCGGGCCGATCTTTGAAGCGGTCGGCCAGGGCCTCCCACAGGTGGACGACTCGATCCTGGAAGTGCGGGTGGTTCCAGAACTCGGCGAGGTGCGTCGGGTTGTCGCTGTGCCAGTGCTGGTTCTGGCGCCCCGGCAGCGCATGCAGATCGAGAATCGAGCGGATGCCGTGACGGCCAAGCACCTCGACCGCGCGCTCGAGCCGCGCGAAGCCCGACTCCTTGAGTTGGAAGGGCCGGGCGTCGTCTTCGAAGTGCCGGTAGTTGAACGGGATGCGCACGCTGTCGATGCCGACGGATGCGAGGAAGGCGGCGTCCTCGTCGGCGATGAAGCCGTCGAGATACTCGTCGAAGAACGCCTCGTAGGCCTCGTCGCCCATCGCCCGCCGCAGCTTCGCGCGGATCGCCTCCTCATTCCCGGGGTAGCCCGAGATGAAGTTCTCCATGTTCATCCATCCGCCGAGGCCGACGCCGGCGAGGCGCACGACGGCGCTCGACTCGTCGACGAGGTCGGAACCCTGGGTGCGGAGGAATGTCAGTTCAGTCATGCGTCGCTTCAATCAGACGAAGGGCAGGGGGAGAGGGCGCAGAACGCCGTTGACGTCGGTGGTCGGCCAGACGGGGTCGGCGGTGAGCACCTCGACCTTGCCGTCGGCGATGATGACGGTGTCTTCGACCTTGGTCCGCGGTGCGCTGGGATTCCAGGCGAACGCCTGCCCGTCGGTGACGAGATCGGTGGCCGTCGGGGTCGCGCGGGGGTCGCGGCCGGCGTAGCCGGTCGGGCCGCCCTGGTGGTGGTTCAGCCATTCGGACGGCTGGAAGCCGTGCGCGGGGTAGGCGCTCGCGATGTCGGCGAGCACCTCGGCCAGCGATCGGTCGGGTCGGGTCGCGGCGAAGGCATCCGCTTCGACCTCGAGCAGCCGCTCATCTGCATCACTCGCGTCGCCCACGAACCGGGTGAGGTTCGCGATCAGCCCGTGGCGGCGGGCCCCGACGACGAGCATGGCGCGATCACCGAGTGGCGCGGTTGTCGGCAGCGGATGCCTGAGCCCGAGCCGCCCAGCCCCCGCAGCCAGCAGCACAACGGGCTCGGCGCCCGCTTCGATCACGGCGTGCGCGAGCGCGGCTGCCGCGTGCCGCTCGCTGTCAGCGGCGCGCAGCTCACGGGCGACGGCCGTCACGGCGCGGGCGAGATCGCTGCCGAGGGCGCGGTAACGCTCGATTTCGACCGGGAGCAGCTGCGCGCGTGCCGCGCGCAGCTCGGCAGCGAGGGATGCCTCGGGCTCGGCGCCCGCGGGCAGCGGTGGCAGCGGCTCGTGCCACGGGATCGGAACCACGTCGAGCTCGCCGAGCGCCGCGAGCTCTTCGCGCTGCATCCGTTCGACCTCGTTCGCGAACACGAACAACTTGAGCTCTTCGTGCGTCACGTGCGCGCTCAGCACGGGATCGCCGTTGGTCGGCACCGTCACGCGCGCACCGCCCAGCAGCCACGCCAGGCTTTCTCTGCTGGTCAGGGTCACTGAGGTGAGGCCGCGCTCGGAGAGCACTCCTCGAACGCGGTCGACCTTGACCGCGAGCTCGCTCGTCATGCAGCCAGCCTATCGTGAAAGCGGTTTCTCGAAATCGACGGGGACGACCTGTCCCCAGTTCTGGGCATGGAACTCAGCGCCTGGGTCGGTGGACGGCGGGTATCCAGGGTGAGGCGTGGGAGCCGTAGACCCATCTGATTTCGGGTGTGCCGTCTTCGCTGGTGCGGAGTTGGTAGGGGCCGTCGTCGATGAGGTGGTGGTGCCACCAGCACAGGAGTGCGGCGTTGATGACATTGGTTTTGCCGCCGTCTTTCCAGGGTGTGAGGTGGTGGGTTTCGCACCATCGGGCGGGTGTGGTGCAGCCGGGATGATGCAGCCTTTGTCTCGGGCGGCGAGGGCTCTGCGCTGTTGCGGGGTGAAGCAGCGTTGGGTGCGGCCGAGGTTCAGGATCTCGCCGGTGGGGGAGAGTTCGACTTCTTGGTAGCCGCCGGTGTCGATCATGCGCTTCGCGGTTGTGATGCTGACCGGTTCGGCTTCGCCGTCGATCCAGGCGGGGCCGGTGCCGTTGTCGAGGTCGTCGCGGGTGACGGTGACGAGCACGGTGGGGTGGGCTCCGCCCATGGTGGGTGCGTCGCCGGATCGGGCGTGGGTGCTGATGATCATGTGGAGGGTGTCGAGGTCTTGCTGCTCGCGGGTGCGGGTGTCTCGCGGGGGTGGGAGCTCACCGGCGCTGCCGCCGTGGGTGCTGCCGTCCGCGGGGTTGGTGCTGTCGTTGTTACCGGCGCTGTCCTCGAGCGCGGCTTCGCCGTCGGGTTCGTCGGCGGGGTGGAAGGCGATGGAGGAGGCGGCGCGAGGGTTGCGGTAGGCGTCGAGGACGGTGCGCAGGGTCGCGGCGATTTCGATGGGCAGCAGCCCGGTGAGTTTCACGAGACCGTCGTGGGCCTTGCCGAGGCGCAGGAAGCGCTTCTCGATCGCGGTCTTTTCAATAGGTTCGATGCCGTCGGGGTCAAGGACCGCTTTCCATACTTCGGCGGCGGCGGCGACCGCGGAGGCGGGCAGCGCCTGCGACATCTCGAGAAGCTGGGTGCAGGCCACGTCGACATCGGCGGGGTTTGCGGTGTGCAGGGTCTTCAGGATCGGCGCGCCGATCACCTCGGCCTGCGCCCGCGAGAGCGCCCCCGCAGTCATCGCTTCCTCGATGACGGGCAGCTTCGCCAGAGCTCGCGATTCCAGCACGCGCCTGCGGGCATCCTCTGCCGAGGTGCGGGTCACGGTCTCGATCGCACCCCAGGGCTTCCTCGCCCCGAGCTTCCGCGCCAAAGAGTCCTCCCCGAGGGTCTCGTCGGACCGGCGGTCGAACTCCCTGGCGACGGCGAGCGTGATCGCCTCGGCCTGCCGCAGCACCTCTTCCACGCTCTGCGCGAGGCCGACCATCCGCCGTGAATATAGAAGTTAAATACGTAGCCCTAGAGCTCCCGCGGCTCGAGCCGCCGAAGCTGGGTGACGTGCGCGGGCGTCAGTTCCTCCAGTGATGACACCTGCAGGAGTTTCATGGTGCGGATCAGCTGGTCGGACAGGATCGCGATCGCCCGGTCGACTCCGGCGCGTCCGCCGGCCATGAGGCCGTAGAGGTAGGCCCGTCCGACGAGGGTGAAGCGCGCGCCGAGGGCGATCGAGGCGATGATGTCGGCGCCGTTCATGATGCCGGTGTCGACGACGATCTCGACATCGCGGCCGACTTCGCGGACCACGGAGGGCAGCAGGTGGAAGGGGATGGGCGCCCGGTCGAGCTGTCGGCCGCCGTGGTTGGACAGCACGATGCCGTCGACGCCGAGCCCGGCGAGCTTCTTCGCGTCCTCGACGTTCTGCACGCCCTTGATCGCGAGCTTGCCGGGCCACATCTCGCGGATGACCTTGAGGTCGTCGAATGAGATCGTCGGGTCCATCGCGGAATCCAGCAGCTCGCCGACGGTGCCGCCGGTCGATGACAGTGACGCGAACTCGAGCTTGGGGGTCGTCAGGAAGTCCCACCACCACCATGGCCGTGGAATGGCGTTGATGACGATGCGCGGCGTCAGCTGGGGCGGGATCGAGAAGCCGTTGCGCTTGTCGCGCAGGCGTGCGCCCGCGATCGGTGTGTCGACGGTGAAGAACAGGGTGTCGAACCCGGCGGCGGCGGCGCGCTCGACGAGGCCGTAGGAGATCGCGCGGTCCCGCATCACATAGAGCTGGAACCAGTTGCGGCCGGCGGGATTCGCGGCGCGCACCCCTTCGATCGAGGTGGTTCCCAAGGTCGACAGGGTGAACGGTATCCCGGCGGCCCCCGCCGCTGATGCCCCGGCCGTTTCGCCTTCGGTCTGCATCAGCCGCGTGAACCCGGTCGGCGCGATGCCGAACGGCAGGGCGGACGGGCCGCCGAACACCGTCGTCGAGGCATCGGCGTGGGACACGTCGTGCAGGATCGACGGGTGGAACTCGACGTCCTCGAACGCCTGCCGCGCCCGCGCGAGCGACAGCTCCCCCTCTGCGGCGCCGTCGGTGTAGTCGAACGCGGCGGCCGGCGTGCGCCGCTTCGCGATCGCCCGCAGATCGTAGATCGTCAGCGCGGCATCCAGCCGCCGCTTGCGCCCGTCGAGCTCCGGTTTCTTGAACTTCATCAGCTCGAAGATCTCGGCGGGCTTCGGAACCTGGCGCTCAACCATGAGTGACCGGCTTTCTCGTTGTGGTCGGAGTGTACGTCTGCGGCCGCTGCGTCGCCGCCACCAGTGCGCGCAACGACTCCAGCGAGCCTGAGGCCGCGCCGACGGCGCGTGCCTGCACGAGCAGGTTCCCGATCGCGGTGGCCTCGACCGGGCCCGCGATGACGGGCAGCCCCGAGCGGTCGGCGGTCGCCTGGCAGAGCAGCGCGTTCTGCGCGCCGCCGCCGACGAGATGGATGGCGGAGACCGCGGCGCCCGACAGTGACGCCGCCACGGAGACCGTCGACGCGAACGCCTGGGCGAGGCTCTCGACGATGCACCGCACCAGCGCCGGGCGCGAGGCCGGCACCGGCAGCTCGTGCTCGCGCAGCCAGTCGGCGATGCGTGCGGGCATGTCGCCGGGCGCGAGAAACCGCGGGTCATCGACATCGAAGACGGGCACGGATGCCTGCACAGCCGCCGCCTGCTCCAGCAAGGTCGGCAGCGCCTCACCCCACACCCGAACGCACTCCGACAGCAGCCACAGCCCCATGACGTTGTGCAGAAAGCGGACGCGCCCGTCGACGCCGCCCTCATTGGTGAAGGAGGCTCGGCGCGCGGCATCCGTCAGCACCGGGTGCGCGAGCTCGACCCCGACGAGCCCCCAGGTGCCGCACGAGATGTAGGCGATGTCGTCGCTCGTCGTCGGCAGTGCGACCACGGCGCTCGCGGTGTCATGTGACCCGACGGCCGTGACCGGCACGGGGGCGCCGACGACCTCGAGCGCCGCGCCGCTGACCATGCCGATCCGGGTGCCCGGGTCGACGAGCGGCGGCAGCACGCGCCGCGGAATCCCGAGCGTGTCAGCCAGACCCTCGTCCCATTCGCGGGTCGCGGCGTCGAGCAGCCCGGTCGTCGAGGCGTTGGTGCGCTCGGCGGAGATCGCGCCGGTCAGCTCGAAGACGAGCAGGTCGGGGATGAGGAGCATCGTGTCCGCTCCGTCGAGCACGCCGTCGGCCCGGTCGCAGGCGAGCTGGAACATCGTGTTGAACGGCAGGTGCTGCAGGCCGTTGCGGCGGTAGAGCTCGGCCGCGTCGACGTGCTCGTGCACCAGGGGCGGCCCGACCGCGCCGCGGCGCGGGTCGCGGTAATGGAACGGCGCGCCCAACATCCGCCCGTCATGCAGCAGCGCGTAGTCGACGGCCCACGAGTCGATGCCGACGGATGCCAGCCCGGGCTCCTCCCGCACGGCGAGCGCCAGCCCGTCGAGCGCGTTGCGGTAGAGCCCGAGCAGATTCCAGTGCAGCCCGTCGCGCAGCGGCACCGGGTCGTTCGGGAAACGCGCGAGCTGCCGCAGCTCGAGCTCGTTCGGCCCGACGCTGCCCAGGATCACTCGACCGCTCGTCGCCCCGAGGTCGATCGCGGCAAGGCGGGCGGCGGGGGTCATCGCAGGAATGCGGCGGCCACACCCGCATCGACAGGGATGTGCAACCCGGTCGTGTGGTCGAGGTCGGCTGTGCACAGCACGAAGACCGCATTCGCCACGTGCTCGGGCAGCACCTCGCGCTTGAGCAGGGTGCGCTGGGCGTAGTACTCGCCGAGCTTCTCCTCCGGCACGCCGTAGACCGCGGCGCGTTTCGCGCCCCAGCCGCCGGCGAAGATGCCGGAGCCGCGCACGACCCCGTCGGGGTTGATGCCGTTGACCTTCACCCCGTGCTCGCCGAGCTCGGCCGCGAGCAGCCGCACCTGGTGCGCCTGGTCGGCCTTGGTCGCCGAGTAGGCGATGTTGTTGGGCCCTGCGAACACCGAGTTCTTCGACGAGATGTAGATGATGTCGCCGCCGAGCTTCTGGTCGATGAGCACGCGGGCCGCGGCGCGCGAGACGAGGAAGGAGCCCTTGGCCATCACGTTGTGCTGCAGGTCCCAGTCGGCGACGGTCGTCTCGAGCAGCGACTTCGACAGCGACAGGCCCGCGTTGTTCACGACAATGTCGAGGCCGCCGAAGGCGAGTAGCGCGGCATCCACCGCGTGCTGCACCTGCGCCTCGTCGGTGACGTTCACCTGCACGCCGACGGCGACGTCGGGGCCGCCGAGCTCAGCGGCGGCAGCCTGCGCCTTCTCCGGATCGAGGTCGGCGATGACGACGCACGCGCCCTCGGCGGCGAGTCGGGTGGCTGTGGCCTTGCCGATGCCGGACGCGGCGCCCGTGACGAGCGCGATGCGCGTCGCGAGCGGCTTCGGCTTCGGGCGGCGGGCGAGCTTCGCCTCCTCAAGCGCCCAGTACTCGATGCGGAATTTCTCGGCCTCATCGATGGGGGAGTAGGTCGAGAGCGCCTCGGCGCCGCGCATGACGTTGATCGCGTTGACGTAGAACTCGCCGGCGACGCGCGCGGTCTGCTTGTCGGCGCCGTACGAGAACATGCCGACGCCGGGCACGAGGATGATTGCGGGGTCCGCCCCGCGCATCGCGGGCGGCTCCTCGCCGCGCGCTCGGGCGGCGGCGGCGCCGCGCTCGTAGTACGCCGTGTAGTCGGCGCGGTACGCCTCGTGCAGTGCGGGTAGGCGCTCCACGATCTCGGCGACGGTCGCGTCGGCCGGCAGGTCGATGACGAGGGGCTTCACCTTCGTGCGGAGGAAGTGGTCGGGGCAGCTCGTGCCGAGGGCGGCGAGCTCGGGTAGGCGCTCGGAGGCGAGGAAGTCGAGCACGGCATCCGCGTCGGTGAAGTGGCCCACCTGAGGCTTGTCGTGCGAGGCGATCGCGCGCAGGTGCGGCACGAGCGCGGCGGCCTTGGCGTGGCGGGCGGATGCCTCGAGCGGCGCGTACCCGTCGCGTCGGCCGCCGAACGGCTCGGCGCTCCCATGGGCCGCGATGTATTCCTCTGCCGTCTTGATGATCCACAGCGAATTGGCCTCGGCCTCGTCGCTGGTGTCGCCCCAGGCCGTGATGCCGTGGCCGCCGAGGATCGCGCCGATCACGCCGGGGTTCTCGGCCTTGATCGCCGCTATGTCGAGACCCAGCTGGAAGCCCGGGCGGCGCCACGGCACCCACGCCACGCGCCCGCCGAACGCGCGCGCGGTGAGCGCCTCGCCGTCCTGTGCTGTAGCGATGGATATGCCGGAATCCGGGTGCAGATGGTCGACGTGCGCGGCATCCACCAGCCCGTGCATGGCGGTGTCGATCGACGGGGCAGCGCCGCCCTTGCCGTGCAGCGTGTAGTCGAACGCCGCGACCATCTCGTCCTCGCGCTCGACACCCGGATAGACGTGTTGCAGCGCGCGAAGCCGGTCGAGGCGCAGCACCGCGAGTCCCGCCTCGGTGAGCGTGCCGAGGTCGCCGCCCGAGCCCTTCACCCACAGCAGTTCGACCGGCTCGCCCGTCACGGGGTCGATCTCGGTGCCCTTCGCCGAGGTGTTGCCCCCGGCGTAGTTGGTGTTGCGCGGGTCGGCGCCGAGACGATTCGACCGGGCGATCAGGTCCTGCTGCGCGCTCATGCTCCCCACCCCGCCTGCACGCCGCCGACGCGCTCCGCTTCGATCTTCTCCTGATAGCCGGATGCCGCATAGGCGGCCAGCGGATCGGCTGGCAGCCCGCGGGATTCCCGCCACTCGGCCAGGGCGGGGCGCACGTCGGTGTAGAAGGCGTCCATCAGCACGCCGTTCGCGCCGAGCACGTCGCCGGCGCGCTGGGCTGCGGCCAAGGCATCCGTATCGACAAGAAGTGCCCTGGCCGTCATCTCCTGCACGTTCAGCACGGATCTGATCTGCCCGGGGATCTTCTTCTCGATGTTGTGGCACTGATCGAGCATGAACGCCACGTCGGAGCCCGCGCCGTAGCCACCGCCGCGCACCACCTCGAAGAGGATGCGGAACAGTTGGAACGGGTCGGCCGCCCCGACGATCAGGTCGTCGTCGGCGTAGAAGCGCGAGTTGAAGTCGAAGCTGCCGAGCTTCCCGAGGCGGAGCAGCTGCATCACGATGAACTCGATGTTCGTGCCCGGCGCGTGGTGGCCGGTGTCGAGGCAGACGACCGCACGCTCGCCGAGGGCGCTGACCTGCGCGTAGCTCGTGCCCCAATCAGGCACATCGGTGTGATAGAACGCCGGCTCGAAGAACTTGTACTCGAGCACGAGGCGCTGGCTCTCGCCGATGCGGGCGTAGATCGCGGCGAGGGATTCCGCGAGCCGGTCCTGCCTGCCGCGCAGATCGTCCTGTCCCGGGTAGTTCGTGCCGTCGGCCAGCCAGATCTTCAGGTCGCGCGAGCCGGTCTCGTTCATGACGTCGATGCACCGGAAGTGGTGGTCGATCGCCTTCTGCCTCACCGCGGCGTCGCCGTGCGCGAGGCTGCCCAGCTTGTAGTCGTCGTCCTGAAAGGTGTTCGAGTTGATCGTGCCGAGGGCGACGCCGTTCTCAGCGGCGTGCGCGGCGAGGTCGGAGTACGAGTCCACGAGGTCCCACGGGATGTGGAGCGCGACCGTGGGGGAGAGCCCGGTGAGCCGGTGCACCTGAGCGGCATCCGTCACCTTCTCGAACGGGTCGCGCGGCACGCCGGCCTGCCCGAACACCTTGAACCTCGTGCCCGAGTTGCCGAACGCCCAGCTCGGCAGCTCGATGGCCTGCTCGGCGAGCCGGTCGGCGATCTCCGTGAACGCCCTCGTCATGGTCTGGCTCCTTTGCCCGCGGTGGTGTTCTGAATCGTTTCATTCAGTGAGTTCGATCGATGGTTCCACATCGCCGAACTCCGTTGCAAGTCGGCCCTAATATCGATTTCCGTGGGCACCGTGAGCGTGAAAGACGTGGCAAGGCTGGCCGGCGTCTCCGTTGGCACCGTGTCGAACGTCTTGAACAGCCCCGAGAAGGTGACCGCGGCGACGCTGCAGCGTGTTCAGGACGCGATCGACAAACTCGGATTCGTCCGCAATGACGCCGCCCGCCAGCTTCGATTGGGAAGCAGCACCGCCATCGGGCTCCTGATCCTCGACGTGCGAAACCCGTTCTTCACGGAACTCGCCCGGGGCGCAGAGGATTATGCGGCGCGATTCGGCTTCTCGGTCGTGCTCGGCAACAGCGACGAGGACAGCGCCCGCGAATCCGGCTATCTCGACCTTTTCGAGCAGCAGCGCGTTCGCGGAGTCCTCATCTCGCCCATCGGCGATGTGAGTGCGCGGCTTCACAAGCTGCGTCAGCGGGGCACCCGCGCCGTGCTCGTCGACCGAGTGTCGGCGGACTCCGCCTTCAGCTCCGTCTCGGTCGACGATGTCGCCGGCGGTTCGATCGCCGCGAACCATCTGCTCGAGAGCGGCCGTCGGCGGATCGCCTTTCTGGGCGGCCCCGCGTCGTTCCGGCAGGTGAGCGATCGGCTCGCCGGCGCGCGTTCGGCGGTCGCCGCCCATCCCGGCGCGGCGCTCGAGGTCATCGAGGCGTCGGCGTCGACCGTGCAGGCGGGCAGCGAAGTGGCGCGGCGGATTCTCGCCCGTGCCGAAGCCGATCGCCCCGATGCGATCTTCGCGTCGAACGACCTCCTCGCGATCGGCGCGCTCCAGGTCCTGGCCGCATCGGGCGAAGTGCGTGTTCCCGACGACATCGCGTTCGTCGGCTACGACGACATCGACTTCGCCAGCGCGTCGATCGTTCCGCTGACCTCTGTACGGCAGCCCGCCGCGCTCATGGGAGAGACCGCGGTGCAGCTTCTGTTCAGCGAAGTGGAGGACCTCGGCGCGAAGCCGCAGGCCGTGCAATTCCAGCCGGAACTGGTGATCAGGGCGTCGAGCGCGAGGGAGGGCTCGACCGGGTGATCCGGCCGGGCCCTCCCGTGTGCCGGCGGTGTCTACCTGAGGTGTTTCCCTGAGGAATTGAGCTCGAGCACGAGCTGCTCCGCCGAGGCGACCGTCGCCGCGATCTGCGCCGAAGGCACTCGCCCGGATGCCCTCAGCCCCTGTACCTGGCCGATGAATCCGTTCAGAGCCCCGATGGCCGCCGCCGTGTTTCCGGCATGCGACTTCGAGACGGCGTCATCGAGCCGCTTCGCGAGCGAAGAGGGGACGTTGCCGGGAAGGCGCCACCCGCTCACCGTCTGGCGCAGTCCCTTGGCCTCGGAGTCGAAGCCCGAGAAGTACCAGCCGCTCGAGCCGCTGATGCCGTCGGTACCGCCGGTGATCGTGTTGTACCCGCCCCAGTAGTAGTCGTAGGGACTCTCCGTCTGGTTGTTGGAGACCTTCAACGAGTACGGGTCGGTGCCGAGCTGAGTGGCATCGGCTGCGGTCATCGTCTTCGTCCCGTAGAGGAAGTCGCTCAGGTAGCGGCCTTCCGGCGCAGCATCCGCCGCACCGTGGGGATCGCCGGATGAGACGTACTTCCCGCTGTTGAACTTGACCAAGTCGTCACCGTCGGCCCCGAGGTTGTTGTACACGCTCTTGGCGATCTCGAGGCTCATGTTGTCGGTGGTGGCTCCGTCGTTGTAGTCGTTCAGGTTGGTATCGATGATGATCGCACGGTCAGGCGCGAGGGTCGCGACCAGGTCGGCCTGGTCGAACGGCAGTTTGCTGTAGTCGCCGTAGCCGTATGACCCGTCCTCGTGCGCATACATGTGACCCGTCGGCATGAAGTGCCGGAACAACTCGGTCTCGCGCACACGGTTGTGGCGGTAGGAGTTGCCCGGACCCTCGGTGCCATGCGACACGACCTTCTCGGCTCCCGGGTTGTAGTACGCCGTATTGCTGAAGTCGTATTCCTGACCCTGCGCGTTGTATCGCCAGTTCGCAGGCCCGGTGGCCCCCGCTCCGCCTGCGATGACCGCCTTGACCCGGTCATCGAAGATGGCGGCGACGAACGCCTCCTTGCCGTTGATCGAGAACCCCTTCGTCACCGCACGGCTCGGGTCGATCTTTGCGGCGAGCGCCGGGTTCTGGGCCACCGCGGCCTGCAGCGCGTCGAGGTAGACCGAGACCGCGGTCGCGTTGGCGATCAGGATGCTCGAATCGGCCGACGTGCTGTTCCGCTGGTACGGGAACAGCGTGTAGAAGGTGCCGACACGGTTCGGATTGCCCCAAGCGCCGGCATCCGTTCGATTGTCGCCCGCCCAGAACGGGAAGGTGACGTTAGCGATTCCGTTGGCCGTGAAGTTGGTGCTGAATCCGATCGCGGCCTTGCCGCCGCCGGGAACCGACGCGGGAAGCGTGATCGGGATCGAGATGCTCACGGGGACGCCGCCGTTGAAGTTCTTGTTCGTCGGGACGACCTGGGCGGTGACAACGGGATTGCCGGTGCCGTCATAGCTGTTGCCGGTCACGGTGATCGTGTAGTCCGTGCCGAGCACCGGCTTGTAGCCGTACTCGTAGAACTGGGCCAGGCTGAGCAGTTCTTGCTTGCGCTGCTGCCACTGTGCCGAGTTGGTGACGGCGCCGTTGGTGCCCTTGCGCGGATCGAAGAACGTCAGCGGGCTCGGGACGGTCTGATCCTCAGGCAGATCGTTCGGATCCGGATACTTCGTGTCGGCCCAGCGCAGACCGGCGAAGGCGTCTGTCACCTTCTTCACGGCCGCTTCCTCTTGCGCCCGGCTGACATGCGGCTTGTTCTTGAGCGCCAGATACGCAGCCTTCGCGGCGACCATGCGGTTCTTCGTCGCCGGTGTCCAGACGGCGCTGTCATCACCGTCGTCGCCGGCTTCCAGCCCCGTGCCTGAGCCGCCTGGATTGCTCTTCGAGTCCCAGAACCGGATGTCCTCATCGGCAGGCCAGCCGCTGTAGGCGAACGGGGTGCGCCCGTTCCAGCCGCTGAGCGTCACGACGCCCCAGTCGCGGTTGCGGATGCGCTCGGAGTTCGGCAGGTTCGAGCCGGCCTCCTGGCCGGCGAAGTACTGCGTCTTGCTCCAGTACGTGAACGAGTTGCCCTGGTCGTAGTTGCCGACCTCGAGCCCGATCTGCGTCCCGTTGCCGATCTTTCGGTTCGGGTCGTCGCCCCAGCCCTCGATCTGCAGCGCGAACTCGTAGGTGTAATTCACGCCGGAGCCTGCGGTATAGCCCGAGGACTTGAAGGCCTGGAGCCGCGTCGAGTAGTCCTGGTTGGCCGGGTTGAAGAACGAGCCGAGCGAGGGGATTCCCGCGTTGTTGAAGGACGTGACCGAGGTGAGGTTCGGATTGGCCCCGAGGAAGAACGTGCCCTGGGTGTCGGTCTCGAGGCCCCACTGGTCGTTGTACACGTCCATCGAGACGAAGATGCCGTCGGTGTTGGGCGCGTAGCTCGCGGTGTTCCAGTTCGGCGTTCCGCTGTCGGACTCCGTGCTGTCCCCGCTGACCTGGACGAGGCCGTAGAGCACCGGCCCGTCCCACATGACCCTGAGGGTGCCGGATGCCGTGGCGCCGGGGTCGTCGCCGGTCATCGTCGCGTTGAACTTGTTGCCGATCGGGTAGGCCTTCGCCTGGTTCCAGGCCGGGTCCTTGACGCCGTCGACGGTGATCGGGTTCGCGGTGAACGCTGCATTGGCTTTGGCGCGGTTCGCCACCACCTTGTAGCTTTCGTTGTTCCCGGCGTCGGGCGAGTACCGCTCGATGACGTTGGTGTTGGTGACGTAGTCCTTGTCACCCGGCTGGTTGTACGGGTACGCACGCCCGGCGCCCTGCGAGGCGAATGCCGACGGCGCGAACACGCCGACGAGCAGCACCACGGGGACGACGACAGCGAGCGAACGGTTCAGTTTTCGCACACGGATCTCCATAGCTGAGTCGCACGAATTGTCGGGTGTGCGCGGCGCACCCGACGACGGGGCTGTCGGCCCGTTCGCCCACTACGTCGTGGGCGCGCGTGCGCCCGATGCGGCCCCGTTGATCACATCGAGAGGTGCACGGCAGAAGGGCCAAGAAATCGCTTTCTTGAAACGTATCAGCGAGTCATTATCACGTCAACGGCGGCGCAAGACTGGAAAAGTTTCCACGCCGACTGAAGCGATTCATGGGTGGCCGGCAGGCATCCATAGGAATTCATAGGTTGCCCCCATAAAGGGGGCCACGTAGCCTGACCGGGCCCAAAGACAACGGTGTACTTGGAGGTACTGGAACATGGAACGACGAAGCGTGCTCACGATGGGCGCGGTCGGTGCGGCAGCGATTCTGGCGGGCGGTGTCGCCACCGCGGCCCCGGCGCTCGCCGACACCGGCAAGCGCGGCCCGAAGCCCGTCGGAAGCGGCGACCCCCAGTCGCTGCGGGCACTCGGTGCGGCGATCAACCTGCCGATCGGCAGCGCGCTGACACCCGACGACATCACGAAGTGGGGCAGCATCTCCGGCGGCCAGTTCTCGGTCGTGACCGGCGCCAACGCGATGAAGTGGCAGACGGTCGAGCCCAACACGCAGGGCACGTATGACTGGACGGATGCCGACCAGCTCGTCGCCTTCGCTCGGGCGAACCACCAGCTCGTTCGCGGCCACACCCTGCTGTGGCACAACCAGCTGCCCACCTGGCTGACCGACGGTGTCGCTGCGGGCACGATCACGAAGACCCAGCTGTGGAGCCTCCTTGAGAAGCACATCTTCACCGAGCTCGGCCGGTACAAGGGCAAGATCTGGCAGTGGGATGTCGCGAATGAGTTCTTCACCGACGCCGACCCCTCGGGCATCGACCCGAACAACTGGTGGGTGGCGAACGCGGGGGCCGACATCATTCCGCAGGCGTTCAAGTGGGCGCACCAGGCCGATCCGAACGCGCTGCTGTTCTACAACGACTACAACATCACCGGCGAGGACGGCACGAACGCGAAGAGTGACGCCGTCTTCGCCTGGGTGAGGCAGCAGCGGGATGCCGGGGTGCCGATCCACGGAGTGGGAACCCAGGCTCATCTCGACACTCAGTACGGCTTCGACCCGCAGCGCTTCCAGAGCGATCTCGAGCGCTACGCGTCAATCGGCCTCAAGATCGCCATCACCGAAGCCGACGTGCGCACCTTCGTGGATGGCCCCGACACGCAGGTGCCGACCGACAGCCTCGCCCAGTTCGCACAGCCGTTCGAGTACGCGGCGATGCTGTCGGCTGCGGTCTCCGTGCCCCAGGTGATCTCGTTCACGGTCTGGGGCTGGACCGATTCGGATTCCTGGGTGCCCAGCACCTTCTCGGGCGAGGGCTACGCCTGCATCTACGACGTGAACCAGCAGCCGAAGCAGGCGTACTACTCGCTGCAGAAGGTGCTCGAGCTGGCATCCGCCGGTCCCACGCATCGCGCCGCGCCGCCGCGCGCGTAACGGTCGCCTCCGCCCGCGGGTGACGTTTGCTCACCATGGTCGTACCATCGTTTGCACCATTGGTGACGGCGTTTCCCGCGGGCGGGGGGAATCATGACGGATGTCCTGAATCGTGTGCTCGGCCTCAGCTATGACCTCGAGGGCAGCTGGCTGAGCGCCGACCGGGCATCGGTTGTCGCAGGCGCGCTGCGCCGGCTCGTGCAGGCGGATTCCGCGGGAGCCCTCGAGGGCGACGGGGCCATGCGCCAGGTCGCGGTGTGGAGCGACACCCCTGTGCTCACGAGCGACTCGGTCCTCGTTCCTCTCATGGACACGTTCTTCGAGCATCCGATGCTGATCGCCTTCGTGGCCGACCGTATGTCGGTCGCCCCGCGACGGCTCAGCGACATCGTGCCGGGGCGCGCCTGGCTCGAGCATCGTGTGTACCGCGAGCTGTTCGTGCCGATGGGTATGAAGCACCAGCTCGCCATCCCGCTGCGTCCGATGCCGGGCACGGTCTGGGCGGGTTGGGTCCTCAACCGCGCCGAGAGTGATTTCACGGATGCCGAGATGGGGGTCGCGGCCGCCGTGCAGCCCTTGGTTGCGGCCTTCGACACCTTCAAGGCGACGCAGCGCGGGCCGGCGTCGGCGGCCGAGTCGCCGCTCACCGGCCGCGAGACCGCGGTTCTCCACCTGCTCGCCGAGGGGCTGACCGCGACCCAGATCGGATTCGTGCTGCGCATCAGCCCCCGCACCGTGCGCAAGCACGTCGAGCACATCTACGAGAAGCTCGACTGCCACGACCGCGTGCAGGCGATCCGCATCGCGCAGCGCCGCGGGCTCATCGGCGAGGAACACGACGTAACGCAGCACGATGTCGTCCTCGCCCGCGGCTAGCGTCGCAGGATGACCGAGCGTGCCCATGTCGTGGTCGGTACGCTCGCGTTTACGCGGCGCGGCCCGGCGGAGGTTACGCGCATTCGCGCATTGCCGGGCGGCGGGTGGATGCCTAGCGTGCGCGCGTGACCCCGGAATCCGTCACCGAAATACTGTCGAGCCCGCTCGCTCAGGAGTTGTTCGCCTCGAACATCCCCGCCCACATCGCCTACACCGGACTCGACGGCGCGCCGCGGTCCGTGCCGATCTCGTACACGCTCAATGACGGCCTGTTCCGGGTGTCGTCACCGTTGCACGCGCGGAAAGTCGCCGCACTGCAGGCCGACCCGCGCATCGCGCTGTCGATCGACACGACCGGGGCGTGGCCGGCGAGGGCATTGCTCGTGCGCGGCACCGCCGCGGTCGAACTCAGCGAGGGACTACCCGACCAGTACCTCGATGCGACGACACGCACGCTCGGCGCCGACGTCACGGGGTTCATCGACTCTGCCCTCGCCCCGCTGCACCCGGAGTGGGCGACCGTGACGATCACGCCGAGCTGGGCGAAGCTGATCGACTTCGAGACCGTCTACACCGAGGCGCTGACCGAGCTGTTCGCGCAGGTGCAGGTCGGCTAGACAAAGAGGAACCCCCGGTCAGAATTGCCTCTGACCGGGGGTTATTGGTTGCGGGGACAGGATTTGAACCTGCGACCTCTGGGTTATGAGCCCAGCGAGCTACCGAGCTGCTCCACCCCGCGTCACAAGAGATCACTTTACCAGCTTGTGAACCACTCGCGAAATCGAGGGCCGACTTCCGTAGGCTCTGGGGCATGGCGGAGACGCCTCCGATCGATGCCCATGCGACCGTCTTCGAGATCGGTGGCATCGAAGTGCTGGCCGGGCACAACGTCGCCGGGGTCCCGTTCCTGACGCTCGCCAGACAGATCCGCGATGCGCATGAAGCCGGGATCCCCATCGTGCTGCACTGGAGCTCGGTGAATCCGCTCACGCACGGCGACGCCGGTCACAACACGGCGCCAATGTCGGTGGCATCCGTTCTGCCTGGTGGTGACAACCATGAGAAGTATGTGCGCTGGCTCGATCACGTCGCCATGTTCATCGAGCAGCTGACGGATGCTTCTGGTCAGCCCATTCCACTCGTGTTCGACCTTTTCCACGAGCACGCGGGGGACCGCTTCTGGTGGACCGTCGGCGGCGAGCATCCGTGCGCGACGCCGGAGGAATTCGATGCGCTCGGACGGTTCACCGTCGAGTATCTGTCCGGCCTCTCCGGCCTGCGCACTGTGGTCTATAGAGTCGAATCGTGAGTGAGCTCTCGGTCGCCGTCGCACAGTTCGCGCCGGGCGCTGACACCGATGCCAACCTCGAGACGATCCGTGCGCTGACGGATGCCGCGGCCGAACGCGGCGCCCAGCTGGCCGTCTTTCCCGAGTACTCATCGTTCTTCGTGAACCCGGTGGGGGCGGCCTTTCTCGACGCGGCCGAGCCCCTCGACGGGCCGTTCGTCGAGGCGCTGTCGGCGCTCGCCGACGAGCGCGGGGTCACGGTCGTGGCAGGAATGGCGGAGACGTCTGACCAGCCCGGCCGCTTCACGAACACCGTCGTGGCCGTCGCGCCAGGCAAAGGCCTTGTGGCGAGCTATCGCAAGCAGCATCTGTACGACGCGTTCGGCGCACGGGAGTCCGAGTGGGTGGCGCCCGGCGAGCTGGCCGAGCCCCAGGTGTTCGCCGCCGGTGGCCTGACCGTCGGGCTGCAGACCTGCTACGACCTGCGCTTCCCCGAGGTGACACGCCGCATCGTCGACGCCGGGGCCGAGCTCGTGCTCGTGCCGAGCGAGTGGGTGCACGGCAATCTCAAGCTGCATCACTGGCGCACGTTGATCACGGCGCGGGCGATCGAGAACACGGTCTATGTGGCGGCGTCTGACCACATCCCGCCCGTGGGAGTCGGCGCATCGCTGATCGTCGACCCCATGGGCATCGTGTTGGCCGAGCTCGAAGACGAGGCGGATGCAGCGCTCGCCGTCGTCTCGTCAGAGCGGGTGCGCGACGTGCGTGGCGTGAATCCGGCGCTCGCGCTGCGGCGTTATCGCGTGGAGCCGATCACCGATCGTTGAGCGTTCGCCGCGCGAGCTGCGCTCGCGAGGACCGAAGGCGCGTCTCGAAACGATCAGCCACGCAGCCCGGCGAGCCGCCCGCTCGCTTCCTCGAGCACGTCGACCTTCTTGCAGAACGCGAAGCGCACGAGCGACTTGGCCTGGTCTCGGTTGGCATCCGAGTAGAAGGCCGACAGCGGGATCGCCACGACGCCGGCTCGGTGCGGGAGCTCGCGGCAGAACTCGACGGCGTCGGGGAAGCCGAGGGGTGCGGCATCCGCCACCACGAAATAGGAGCCGCGCGAGGGGAACACGTCGAATCCTGCGGTGCGCAACCCGGCGCTGAGCAGGTCGCGCTTGGCTTTGAGCGTGGTGGCCACCGTCTGGAAGAACGCGTCGGGCAGTCCCAGGCCGACCGCGATGGCGGGCTGGAACGGCGCCCCGTTGACGTAGGTGAGGAACTGCTTGACCGCGAGGATCGCGGTGATCAGCTCGGGCTTCGCCATGACCCAGCCGATCTTCCAGCCGGTGGTCGCGAACGTCTTTCCGCCGCTGGAGATCGAGATGGTCCGGTCGGATGCCCCAGGGATGCTCGCGATGGGCGTGTGCGGCGTCTCGAACCGCAGGTGCTCGTAGACCTCGTCGGTGACGATGTAGGCGCCGTGCCGTTCGGCGAGCTCGACGATGGTTCGCAGCGTCGCGTCGTCGAAAGTCGCGCCGGTCGGGTTGTGCGGGTTGTTGACGAGGATGACCTTGGTCTTGTCGGTGACGCTCGCGGTCAGCTGGTCGAGATCCGGCGTGAATTCAGGGGCTTTGAGGGGGACCGTGACGTGGGTGCCGCCGGCGAGGCCGATGAGGGCGCCGTATGCGTCATAGAACGGCTCGAACGTGACGACCTCGTCGCCGGGCTCGACCAGGGCGAGCAGGGTGGCGGCGAGGGCCTCGGTCGCGCCGGCTGTGACGAGCACCTCGCGGTCGGGGTCGTACTCGAGGCCGTAGAAGTGGTGCTGGTGGTCGGCGATCGCGTGGCGGAGCTGCGGGATTCCGATGCCGGGCGGGTACTGATTGACGCCGTTCTTGATCGCTTCGGATGCCGCGTCGAGGACTTCGCGAGGGCCGTCTTCGTCGGGGAATCCCTGGCCGAGGTTGATCGCGTTCGTCGTGAGCGCGAGGGCGCTCATCTCGGCGAAGATCGTGGACGCGGTGCTGCCGTCGGCCGCGAGCAGGCCGGCGCCGGCCGCTGCGCGGCGCCAGGGTCCGGGAATCTGCATGAGGTCAACGCTAGGGCCGTGCCGATCACCCGACGCACGATGTGTCACCCCGAACGCGACGATCGGGGTGACGAATCGTGCGGATCGTGACGAACCGTGCGCGCCTGTGGAAAGACCAGGCACCGGTTTTCGGCGATGGCCTACCTTTGGGCCATGCGGATTCCTGGTCGCACGGTCCTCGCAGCATGCGCGCTCGCGCTCGCCGCCTCGTTGCTGGCCGCCTGCACGCCGTCGCACCCCGCGGCCGAGCCGACCAAGACTCCGAAATCAACCCCGACCCCGGTCTTCACGTCAGACGCCGACGCCCTCGCAGCGGCGACAACCACCTTTACGCAATTCGAGGCAGCATCTGATCGCGTGGCTAGTGCCGGGTGGACGGACCCCGGCCCGCTGCGCTCGCTCGTGTCGGCAGACGGCTATAAACACGAGCAAGAGACTGCGGCGAAATACCGATCGCAACACGCTCACGCGACCGGGAGCACTGTCATCAACAACACTCAGCTCGAATCTCATCGTCAAGACGGTGGTGAGGCGGTGATTCGGATGTACGTTTGCGAGGACCTTTCTGGTGTGGACATTCTGGACGACACGGGCATGTCCCTCGTTGACCCGAGTCGCGCGGATTTCGTGTCCTACCTGATCGAGCTTGAGGGCACGTCCTCCAACAAACTCGTCGTCCAGTCGATCGACTACTGGAGCGGTGGCGGAATTTGCAAGGCTTAGCCGGAGCCGCGTTGGTGATCGCCCTTCTAGGCGGTGGTTATCTGGGAGCCGCTGATCCCGCGACCTCGGGCCACTGGGAGGAGCATGGCGCTGACGTGAATGCCGAAACTCATGGAGATTCAGCCTCGCCGCGCCAACCTTCCACTGCTTCAGGGACGAGACATGACGCGGATGGGGATTCTGTACCACCCCCAGTGCCTTGGAAGGGCGGCGCCAACCCTCGCGGGGTGGTTTGCGACTCGAGTGATGGGTGCCCGGGGTCGACCGGGACCGCGCCGGCTTCGACGCCGGGTGCGCCCGGGGTTGTCGACGTGGCACGGTTCCTCGTGGGGAATCCGACCGTCGTGTCCGAACCGGACGGGTGGACGATCGCCGGGGCCGAGACCAACTTCATCGCGAGCGCGGGGGAGCGGGAGCAGGCGGGCGAGCTGCTCGGACAGCCCGTGACCGTGCACTTCACCCCGGTCGCATACGATTGGCGGTACGGCGACGGGATGGGGCAGTCGGCCGCGACGCCGGGGCTGACGTGGGAGGCATCCGGCCTGCCTGCCTTCTCGAGAACACCCACCAGCCACGCCTATGCAGAGCGAGGCACGTACGCGGTGACCGTCACCGTCGAATTCGCCGCTCGCTATCAGTTCGCAGGCCAGGGGTGGGCCGACATCGCGGGTACGCTGGGCCTGACCTCCGACCCGATCACCGTGACGGTGAAGGGCGTGAAGACCGTGCTGGTCGGCAAGACGTGCGACGAAAATCCCTCAGGACCAGGTTGTTAACTCATGGCAACTAGTCGCCCGTAACACTTGGCGATATTCGAGACGCCTCCAAGAGTCGTCATAACGTCCGCACAGCTTCGCGTCGGATGCTTGACGTGCTTGGAAAAGGAGCGACACCCATGAGCGACAACGCGAACGAGCCTGTGAACCCAGAGCAGCCCGAGAGCGCCCAGCCCGAGAACCCGACCGCGGCGCAGCAGCCCGAATGGCAGGCGCCCGCGCAGGCATCCGCCCCTCAGCAGCCTGCGACGCCTGCTCAGCCGGCCGCGCCGCAGGCTCCGCGATGGGGTGAGTATGCGTCGCAGCAGCCGGGCCAGCCCGCACAGCCGGCGGCGCAGCAGCCTCCGCAGTCGACCCAGCCGTACCCGGGCACGTACCAGCCCGGCTACCAGCACACGCAGCCGACGCAGCCGCTCGGCGGGTACGCGCAGCCTCAGCAGCAGGCCCCCCAGCAGCCCCAGCAGCACCCCTACTACGCGCAGTTCACCTCGCCGCAGCCGATGAACATCGGCCAGCAGCCCCAGCCCGGCCAACCTGGCCAGCCGCAGGTCCAGAAGCCCAGGAGCACCCTGACCGGCAAGTCGATCGCGATCATCGCGGCCGCTCTGGTCGTCGGCGGACTGCTCGGCGGCGGTGTCGCGGGCGGCGTCAACGCTCTCGCGAACCACAACAGTGGCACCCCCGTGAGCATCAGCGGCGGCGGTAGCGGCGCCTCGAACATCACCGTGCAGGACCCGAAGAACGCGACGCAGGTCACCGCCGTCGCCGCGAAGGCCTCGAACAGCGTGGTCACGATCAACGTGACGGGGCAGCAGGAATCCGGCACGGGGTCGGGCGTGATCCTGACCGATGACGGCTACATCCTGACCAACACGCACGTCGTGACGCTCGACGGCGACGAGTCCGACGGCCAGATCCAGGTGCAGACCAATGACGGCTCGCTCTACACGGCCAAGGTCATCGGCACGGATCCGACCGACGACCTCGCCGTCATCAAGCTGAACAACGCGTCCGGCCTCACCCCGATCAACTGGGGCGATTCGACGAAGCTCAACGTCGGCGACCAGGTGATCGCGATCGGTGCGCCGCTCGGCCTGCAGGGCACCGTCACCGACGGCATCGTCAGCGCGCTGAACCGCAGCGTGACCCTCGAGTCGAGCGCGCCGAAGCAGGCGGGCGGCAGCGGCGGCAACGACGACCAGAACCCGTTCGGCGGCGGCTTCGGGGGTGGCAACCCGTTCGACCAGGGCCAGCAGTCCTCTGACACCAGCAGCATCTTCGTGCCCGCGATTCAGACGGATGCCGCGATCAACCCCGGCAACTCGGGTGGCGCGCTGCTCAACGACAGCGGCGAGCTCGTCGGCATCAACGTCGCCATCGCGAGCACCGGCTCGAGCGACGGTTCGACGCAGTCGGGAAACATCGGCGTCGGCTTCGCGATCCCCGCGGCGGTCGCGCACCGCATCGCCGATGAGCTGAAGGACAGCGGCAAGGCGACCCACGGCCTGCTCGGTGCGACCGTGAGCAATGCGGCTGCCCAGCAGGATGCCACGACCGTCGGCGCTCACATCGAGTCGGTGAACTCGGGCAGCGCTGCGGGCAACGCGGGTCTCAAGGCGGGTGACGTCGTCACCAACGTGGGCGGCGTTCCGATCACGAGTTCCGACGACCTGACGGCGCAGATCCGCTCGGCGGCTGCAGGCTCGACCGTCAAGCTCACCTATGTGCGCGACGGCAAGACCTACCAGACCGACGTCACCCTGGGCAGCTACTCGCCGCAGTCGTAACGGCCGTAACCACCTTGCGGGGCCGCGCGGCGCCCGTCGTTTCAGCGGACTCCAGCCTGCCGATTGGTAGGCTGGAGGTCCGCCGAACGACTGGAATCCATGACGCACGACTTCCACGATCTGGGTGAGCAGCCCGGCGTCTCGTACGTGATGCCCGTCCTCAATGAAGAGGAGCACGTGGCAGCGGCGGTCGCCAGCCTGCTCGCGCAGGACTACGCGGGGCCGTCGGAGGTCGTGCTGGCGCTCGGGCCGAGTAGCGATGGCACGGATGCCGCAGTGGCGGCGCTTCTCGCGGCCGAGCCCCGCATCACGGTTGTCCGCAACCCCGACGGGGCGACGCCTTCCGGTCTGAACCGGGCGATCGAAGCATCCTCGTACCCTGTCGTCGTGCGCGTCGACGCGCACTCGATCCTGCCCGCCGACTACACGCGCACCGCCGTCGAGGTGATGCAGCGCACGGGCGCAGACAACGTCGGCGGCGTGATGGACGCGCAGGGCGTCACGGCCTTCGAGCAGGCGGTCGCCGTGGCCTACGGCAGTCGCATCGGCCTCGGTGGCACCCGCCACCACACGAGTGGCAAGGAAGGGCCGGCTGAGACGGTCTATCTCGGCGTCTTCCGCCGCCAGAGCCTCATCGACGCCGGCCTGTTCGACGAGGGGTTCAAGCGCGGTCAGGACTGGGAGCTCAACCGGCGCATCCGTTCACGCGGCGGCGTGGTCTGGTTCACCCCTGCGCTCAAGGTCGGCTACCGGCCCCGCGCGAGCGTGCTCGCTCTCGCGAAGCAGTTCTTCTCGACCGGGGTCTGGCGCGGCGAGCTCGCCCGCCGCTTCCCGGCGAACAACGGCCTGCGTTACTGGGCGCCGCCGATCGCTGTCGTGCTGATCGTGCTCGGCATCATCGCCGGCCTGCTCTCAGAGATGTCACCGTGGTGGCTGCTCGGCTTCGTGATCCCCGCCGGCTACCTGCTGATCGTGATCGCCGCGAGCGTCATCGCCCGCGCGCACGGGCTCAAGGCGATGGCGTGGTTCGTGGTCGTGCTGCCGGTGATCCACTTCACGTGGGGCTTCGGTTTCATCCTCGGGTTCCTCAAGCTGACGCGAAACCTCGCTGAGTTCACCGGTCGCTGAAGCGGGCTACAGCAGTCCCTCGTCGAAGATGCGCTCGACGACCCGCTCGCCTGCGTGGCCGTCGTCCTGCGGGTTGAACCGCGCACGCCACTCGGCGTAGCGGGTCGCGTGCGTGACGGCGGCCGGTGAAGCGTCTGCCACGGCATCCGCCAGCTCGGTCAGGCTCGTCGTCACCGGCCCCGGCGCGACCGGGAACAGGTCGAAGGTGAAGCCGCGGGTCTGGTCGCGGTAGTGCTCGAAGTCCGGCACGTAGAAGAAGATCGGCTTGCCGGTGACACTGAAGTCGAACATGACCGAGGAATAGTCGGTGATGAGGATGTCGGCGGCGAGGTACAGCTCGCTGATCTCCGGGTAGCCGGTGACGTCGATGACACCTGGCGCGGTGACGGAGGCGCCGGGCTGCAGCGTGCGCGAGTGTCCTCGGATCAGGGTGACGAACCCCGGCCCGAGCCGCCGCGCGAAAGCGGCGACGTCGAGGTGGTCGACGGCGCCCGGTCGATCGTCGCGCCAGGTGGGCGCGTAGAGCACGACGGTCGCGTCTGCGTCGATGCCGAGGCGCGTGCGGATGCTCGGCCCGACCTCGTTCCGTGCGACGACGTCGTTGCGCGGGTACCCCTCGTCCCAGATCGGGCCGCGGAATGCATACGCCGATCGGAATACATCGGCGCTGAACGGGTTCTGGGCGAGCAGGACGTCCCAGCGGGAGCTCTCTGCCCTGGCCGCGAGTCGGGCGCGCGGCCGCAGGCCAGACTTGTCGAGGGCGAGCTTCTTGAGCGGCGTGCCGTGCCAGGTCTGCAGCACGGTCTGCCCCGGCCGTTTGCGCCAGCGCTTGCGCAGCCAGTCGTTGACGACGAGCAGACGAGAGGTCGCACGAGCGCGCCACCACTCGGCGCTGCCGTCGATGACCCGAATCGCGCCGTCAGGCACTGGCACCGAGGCGTCGGCGACCGACCAGTAGCGGATCACCTCGGGGTGCGACGCCGCGAGCGCACGGTCGATGCCCAGCGGGTTGCACGAGACGTTGTTGCCGAAGTAGCTCTCGAAGAACACGGCCTTCTCGAGCGGCGCGGTGTTCGCGCGATAGGCGGCATAGAGGCGCCGCTGATTCACTGCGCCGACCTCGGCGTCGGCCAGCGGGGCAGAGAGCTCGACGGTGATCGCACCGCGGGCCGCCGACACTGCGACACGGAAGGCGGCGCCGTAGCGCCGCGCAGGCGGCAGCGCGGCGGCTGTGTCGAGCTCCAGCGGATGACAGCCGGCATTCATGAGCGTGAGGGCATATTCGCCGGAGCGCGGCGGGGTGGGCGCTGCGCCCCACACCTCGACCTCGAGCGGGATGCGGGCGAGCCAACGACCGTCTGCGACCTCGACGGTCCCGGGAAGCACCGCACGCGTGCCGCGCAGCAGCACCGTCTCAGGCGTCGCGGCACCGAGCGACCCCTCGACGGCAAGCGCGAACCCGGTGCCGGCGGGCGCGACGCGCACCGCGTCGACCCGGAGCGGCACGGAGGCCGCGATCGACGGCGGCGCCGGTGGCATGGCATCGACCTCGCCGGCGAGGCGGCGCCCGATCAACTCGTAGAGGCGCTCGGTAGCGCGGCCGTCGTGGAACGCGTGGTACCTGTCGGCCAGCCAGGCGGCGTGCTCGACGAAGGGAGTGCGGGCCGAGGAATCCGTCAGCACCGCACCGAGAACCGGAAGAAGCGACACCCAGCTGGCGACCTCGCGACCCCCCGAGAAGTCGGCGTAGGGCTCGTAGGCGCCGCGGCGGCCGACGTACTCGGCGACATCGGGTGCGAGGAACAGGATCGCGCCGCCCGTGAGCGCGAAGTCGAACGCGATCGACGAATAGTCCGTGATGAGCGTGTCCACGGCGGGCAGCACCGGCGTGATGTCCGGCTGCAGCTCGGCGCCGAGCTGCAGCACCCGGGAGCTCGCGGCGACGCCGGCCGCGAAATCGCCGCGGCCGAGCGGGTGCGAGCGGATGAGCAGCAGCGAGTCGGTGCGTTCGAGCAGCGCGTCGAGCTCGGCCCACTCGTCAGCGGAAGGAACGGCGGGGTGAGCGCGCCCGTCGCGCCAGGTCGGCGCGTACATCACGATGCGCGCGCTGAGCGCACGCGGCTCGCCCAGCGCGACCGAGATGCGCGAGCGTGCGGTGCGCTCGCGCGCCTCCGCCGATCCGGCGAGCAGCACGTCGTCGCGCGGGTCGCCCGTCACAACGGCTTGCCGCGGTGTCAGCGCGAACGCCGAGCGGATGCGCGCGGCCGACAGCGGCGACGCCGTCGCGAACAGCGAGATGCCGCGACCCGAGCGGCCGAACGCGCGACGCACCCAGCGGCCGACGAAAGGCAGCCGGCCGATGATGGGCACGCGCATCGCCTCCGGCGAGTCGATGCGCAACCTCTTGAACGGGATGCCGTGCCACACGTTCACGACGAACGCACGGCGCGTCGCGAAGCGGTTCACATCGCCGAAGCCGTGGGTCACGACCAGCACCCTCGCCCGCAGCGTCAGCCGGAACCCCTGCCACGAATAGCGCAACGCGGCGGGGATGCCGAGCGCACGGGCATCCGCTATATCTCTCTGATTGCGCGCCAGCCACACTACGTGTGCGCTCGCGTCGTGCGCGCGCACGTGCTCGAGCAGCGCCAGCGCACCCTCACCGACGCCCACACCTGACCCGAACGCCCACAGATCGCGGCGGCGCGGTACGACGCCAGCGGCGACGCGCCCGAACGCGTAAAGAGGAAGGGCCGCGATCTTGCGCACATTGCCCGCTGCGAAGGTGAAGCGACCCATGCCTCAAACGGTATCAGCGGGCGCTTACCTGCCGCCGATACCCTGGTCGCGATGGGACTTCTGAAGGACGCGCGCTCCGCGGTCCGCCTCGTGCGCAAGGCGTTCGATCGCCGTCGCGCCCGCCGGTGGTACCGCGAGCGGCTGCGCGCGGCCCCGCCTCTGCCGGCGCACGAGTTCAAGATCGCCGTGTACTTCGCCGACGGCGACGTCAACCTGTACCAGGTGCGTCAGTGGTACAAGCCGCTCGCCGAGCTCGCCAAGCGCTGGCCGGTCGTCATCATGTCGCGCACCATCACGGGCGCCGAGCCGCTGCTGCGCGAGTCACCGGTGCCCGTCGCCTACCTCAAGACCGTGGTCGACATCGAGAGATTCATAGCCGACCAAGACATCCGCATCGTCCTCTACGTCAACCAGAACATGCGCAACTTCCAGATGATGCGCTACGGCCAGCGCTGGCATGTGTTCATCAACCATGGCGAGAGCGACAAGATGTACATGACCACCAACCAGTTCAAGGCGTACGACTACGCCCTGGTTGCGGGGGATGCCGCGCTCGCTCGCCTCGGCCGCGTGCTGTGGGACTGGGACATCGATCGGCGCGCCATCAAGATCGGGCGGCCGCAGGCCGACCACTACTCAGGGAAGCTGCCGTTCACGCCCGACGAGCGGCAGGTCGTGCTCTACGCGCCCACGTGGGAGGGCGACCGGCCGGCGGCAGCCTACGGCTCGATCGCGAGTCACGGCGAGGCGCTCGTCGCGAGCCTGCTCGCCGACCCGCGCTACCGCGTGATCTATCGGCCGCACCCTCGCAGCGGTGCGGTGCACCGCGCGTACGGCGAGGCGAACCACCGGATCATCGCCGCGCTGCGGGCTGCGAACGCCGCCAACCCGACCGCGCACCATGTCTTCGACGACGGCCCCGAGCTCGGCTGGCAGCTGGCCGTCGCCGACATGGCGATCGTGGACATCTCGGCGATGGTCTACGACCGGCTCGCCGCCGGCAAGCCGCTGCTCGTCACCCGGCCCGTGAACCCTGGGGCCGAGATCGACGAGGGCGGTTATCTGTCCGACGCCGATTGGCTGCAGGCCTCCGACGCGGCATCCGTCGCCTCGGTCATCGACACGATGGCGCACGACGAGGCTGCGGCCGCCCACCTGCGCAAGTGGGTCGACTACTACTTCGGCGACACGACGCAGGGTGCGGCGACGAAGCGGTTCCACGAGGCGATCGGATTCCTCATGGAGGAGTGGGACCACCACGCGGCCCTGCACTCGGGCGAGGCGTCCGCCTCTTAGCCGTGCGCCGCCAGCGCCCGCTTCGCGATCTCGTCGTCGAGCACGATGACGTCGGCCGGCGGGAACGCGTTCCTGGCCGCGTTCACGACGCGGCGGCCGAGCAGGTTGTTGCCGACTCCACCGACGACGGCCCCGATGCCGTAGGGCAGCGCACGGCCGATGATCGAGCCCGCCTGCTTGGCGGCGACCTTCTTGAAGAACATCGTCTTCAGCTTGTTCAGCACGGGCTTGAGCACGGCCGTCGGCACGGAGTCGCTCACGATCGCGCCCCAGTAGCCGGCGCGTGTGACGTCTTCGTTCAGCATCTCGAGGCCGAACTGCTTGACGATGTCGCTGCCCTCGTGGCCGAGCATCAGTGCGAGCACGAGGGTGCGGGTGCGCTCGGGCTCGTCGACGCTGATGCCGTGCAGCTCGGCGACCGACTGGGCGAACAGGGCGGTGGTCTCGAGGAACGCGACGGTCTCTGCGGCGGAGAGCGCGAGCGCGGTCGCGGTGCCGACGGCCGGGATGACGGCGGTCGCGCCGGTCGCCGCACCCGTGCTGGTGACGGTGGCGAGGTAACGGCGCTCGAGCACCCAGTGCAGCTGCTCGACCGAGGCGTCGGGATGCTTGCGCTTGATCGCGTTGAGGTGCGCAACGACTGCGGGGCGGTGGACGCCGACGAGCGTGTCAACGGATCTCTCGATCGTGTTCGGAATGAAGCGGCCCTTCACCTGCCCCTGCTTGTCGACTTTCACGAGCTCTTTGGTCTTGGTCTTGGACTTCACCTTGCGAGCCATGCGGCGAGTCTAGGGCGGTTATCTTCGGGTTATGGCCCCCTTGCAGATCACTCAAGACATGTTCGATGAGCGCATGGAGGGCCTTGTGCTGTCTGGCGCGTCACCCGATGAGCTGCGCGATCGTGCGGCGACGCTGTACTCGTGGGCGACGGATGCCGAGGAGTACGAACTCGGTGCAGGAGTGACCCGCGCAGCGCTGCTTTCGAGTGCAGCCGAGGACTACATGATCGTCGGCGACACGGACCGCGGGCTCGCTGTCGCACTGGAGGCGAAGGCCGCAGCGGGGCCGGACGAGTTCGAGCCGCACGCGACGCTGATTCAGATCCACATCGACCGCGGTGACATCGAAGCGGCGAAAGCCGTCGCCGACGAGGCGCGGAAGGGTGTGGCATCCGACCCCATCGTCGCCGAGCTGATCGGTGACTCGTTCGAGCTCGCAGGCGAGCTGGCGCAAGCCGAGCGGATCTACACGATCGGGCTGCGCGCGGCGAACCTCGACGACGACGGCGTCTGGTACGAGCGGCTGCTGCGCGACCGCCACCGCGTGCGCCGCGATCAGCAGAAACCGCTCGACGGCTACGACGAGGAGTTCGAGGAGCTCACCGGGGAGTGAAGAGCTCGCGAAGACGGGCGAGCACCTCGTGAACCACGCGGCGGTCGGCCTCACCGAGTCGTCGTACGACGGCCGAGGGTCCCACTGTGTAGAGCTTTTCGGGGCGAATGAAGCTGTCGAGCGGGAGACCGCCGCCCGTCGTTGAGACGAATCTTGAGGGGAGCAGGACCGAACCGGGTTGTGGCTGAGACGTGATGTAGCTCACCACGGCATCGCCTCGAGTCATCGAAGCGACCACCATCGCGGGTCGTCGTTTTAGCCGTGAGCCGTCGGTGAATGGGAAATCGACAGCAACGATCTCGCCTACTGCAAGAACGCCCACGCCGCGTCCTCTTCGGGGGTATTGAGTTCCTCAAGCGCGGACTTGCCGGCGAAGATGAACAAATTCCCCGAATCATGCTCTTCCAGCGGTGAGATGAGGATACCGTCGGGCAGAAGCGTGAACTCGATATCACCCGTCAGTCCGGCTTGTTCGATGAGCGCTTTGGGGATGCGCACCCCTTGCGAGTTTCCGATCTTCACGAGCTTGCCTCTCATGTGACCACATTGTAGGTACGGGAATGCTATGCGGCCACCATGCTGCAGCCGCTGTGCAGATCGCCGAATGGTGGACGGATCGGGGCGGGGCCGTCCTGTGCTGGGGTAGACCCGCCATACGCGCAAGTGCGCATTGCGGACGCGGGAGCACGAAGGCACTGTTCGCAGATGCCTCGTCGTCTGCGCGCAGCCCGTGTGAGCGTGTTCGCGGTCTACGCGACGATCGGATTCCTGATCGGGGTGTGGTCGGGCAACGTGCCGCTCATCACCCATCGGGCCGGGGTGTCGCCGGGGCTGCTCGGGGTGATCTCGCTCGTCAGTTCGATCGGGATCGTCGCGGGTGCGCAGCTCGGCGGTCGGATTCAGCAGTGGGTCGGCACCGTCAGGCTGTGCCTGGCCGGGCTCGGCATCGCGGCGCTCAGCGCCGTCGGCGTCGGCTTAGCGACCAATGCGTGGGTGCTGCTCGGGGTGCTGACGGTGTTCTGCTTCGGCGGCGGGCTCAACGACGTGGGCATGAACATGCAGGCGGTGTTCGTCGAGCGGCTGTATGAGCGGCCCATCATGTCGGCGTTCCATGCGCTGTACCCCGTCGGCGGCGCGCTCGGCGCGTTGCTCATCTTCTGGACAGCGACCCTGCACTGGTCGGCGCCCGAGCAGCTCGGGCTGGCCGCCGCGGTCGCGGCCGTCTAGGTCGCCCTTGCGAGCGCGTCACTGCTGCGGAAGGGCGAGGAGCCGCCGGACCCGGATGCGGCTGCGGATGCGACCGACGCCGCATCGTCTGAGAGGGGGCGCCGAAAGCGCGGCATCCGTGTGCCCATGACGCGTCTGACCGTGCTGCTCGGCCTCGGCGCACTCACGCTGATGAGCACCGAGGGCGTCGCGGGGGACTGGAGCGCCTGGCAGCTGCGGCAGGCGTTCGGCGCGGCGGCGGGGATCGCGGCGTTCGGCTACACCTTCTTCTCTGTCGCGATGCTGGTCGGCCGGCTTTCGGCCGATCGCATCGCGGCACGGTTCGGCCCGGCCGCGGTGGTGCGCTTCGGGTCGCTGCTCGGGCTGGCCGGGCTCGTGGTCATCGTGGTGTCGCCGGCGATCTGGCTGACACTCGTCGGCTGGGCAGCGCTCGGCCTCGGCATCAGCGGCGGGGTGCCGCAGATCTTCACCGCCGCAGGCAACCAGCCGAACTCGGCGATCGTGCTCTCGCGAGTGCTGACCTTCGGCTACGTCGGCGTGTTCGGCGGCCCGGCGATCATCGGCCTGATCGCCCAGGTGACCTCTGTGACCGACGCGATGCTGCTGCCGATCGTGCTGCTGCTGATCGCGGTCGTCGTCGCCGGGGCGCTGAGGAAGCGGCCGGATGTCGTTCCGGCGGAGCCGCCGCCCGACGCGGTTATCGGTCCGCGTCCCACGGGTTGATGAGTTCGAGGCCGACCCGTTCAGAGTCGCGTACGTTTCGGGTCACCAGCGTTGCGCCCCGAGTCGCGCAGATCGCCGCGATCATGGCGTCGGCCACGCCGACAGGCCGTCCCATGCGGAATCGTTCGGCCCGAATGCGCCCGAAGTCGTCGGCTTCCCGATGCGTGAAAGGAAGTGCGAAGGCGCTGAACTCGTCAACGAGGGACGACAACTGGCTCTCAATGCGAGTGCGCTTCTGCCCTCTGGGCATCCGCTTGGCGCCCTCGGCTATCTCCGCCACCGTGACCGCGGTGAAGTAGGCGGAGGGCAGAAGCTCCTCAATCACCGCCGCAGCGCGGGGGTCGGGTGAGGGTGCCAGTAGCTCGGACAGCGTGTTCGTGTCGAGGACGATCAATTCGTCGGTTCACCGCCATCAACCTGTTCGTTGTCTTCGTCGATGACGTGCTGGAACGGATTGGGCTTCTCCTCGACTGCGCGCAGTGGGATGTACTTGCCCAGGTCGACTCCGCCGGTCTCTCGGCGGAAATCTCGAGCGAACTCGAGAAACGCCTGCTCATCGCAGGGTCAAAACCTAGAGGCATAAATTCCTGAGGAAGTCACGCTCTGGATGCCTCGAATAGAGGCACATAGACATGACGGGTGCCGACCAACCGCAATCCGTCGCCTGCGATGAAGATCGTCGGGTCTCGAATCGCGGCGGCCCGCCACGAGAAGGGCATCAGCCAGGAGGACGCGGCCGTTCTCGCTGACATGCACGTGACGAGCTACGGCGTGCTCGAACGCGGATTCGGTAACCCTTCGCTGACGACGCTGGTGCGCATCGCCTACGCGCTCGGTGTCGACCCGGGCACCCTCATCACCGGCCTCACGAAGACCGACATCCCTGGCGCGGAGCGCATGCTGACCGCGTCGGAGTTCGTCGAAGAGCGCAAGCGCCGCTCGCAGCAGCGCTAGAACACGCAGCGCCAGAGGTATTCATCGTCATTCTGCCGTCGCCACCTGACGACGAGTGTCGTCGACCGCGCCAGGTCGTCGCCTTCGATCGGCAGCCAGGCGGTGTCGCCGGCGTTGACGGTCATCGGGAAGTGCGCAGGCAGCGAACCCGGCCCGACGAGCGAGAAGCTCACGTGCCGCAGCGTCTCGAGGCTCGCGTTCTTCAGTCCGTAGGTCGGGGCGTGGTCGCGGATAAAGAGCCACGGGACGGGATAGGCAAGGGGCACGTCTGACATGCGAGGCACGCTAAATGCGGCATCCGACACCCCTGACCGAGATGCGAGCAACGCAGCCGCCGCGCCGCCTGTGCTGGGGAAGAGCCGCGGAACGCGTACCAGACAGGCCGTTCTCGCTGTTAGCCTGCGCGCGTGACCTCACGCCCGACCCGCCGCCTCGCCGTCATCGGCGCCGGCATGGGCGGCGTCTCGACCGCGTACTTCTGCGACTCGGGCTGGGCGGTCGACCTGTTCGAGGCGCGCCCCGCACCGGGCGGCAACGCGACCACGGTCCTCGTGCCCGACGGCGGCGGCGAGGTCGCCGTCGACATCGGCGCAGAGTCCTTCAACCCGCGCACGCACCCGCTCTACTGGTCGCTGCTGCGCGAGATCGGGGCGGCGGATGCCGCGGCCGACGTGCTCGTCACAATGCCCGGCACGCTCTCGGTCTTCGACGCACGCACGCGCGCACCGCGCTTCGTCTCCTCCCACGCGTTGCGCACCCCGCACTACGCGATCGGGCTGTTGCGCTTCGCCCGGGCCGCCCGCCGGTTCATAGCGGAGGACCCGTCGCCCGATGTCACCGTCGGCGAGTGGATCGACGGGCTGTCGCTCGGCGCGTCATTCACGCGCGACGTGCTGCTGCCCTGGCTCGCCTCGCTCACCTGCTACCGCGTCGAGGCGGTCAGGCGGCAGTCGCTGCTCGCCTTCCTGCTGCTCTTCGTGCGGATCTTCCCCGACAGCATCCTCGACCGGCCGAAGACGTACTGCTCCCGCATCGGGCTGGGCGGCATCCTGCAGCTGCTGCTCGACCGCTGCGAGAACGTGAGCCTGCACGTCGATGCGCCGGTGTCGAGGCTCGAGAAGATCGACGGCGGCTGGTTCGTCGAGACGCCAGACGGCCGGCACGGCCCCTACGAGAAGGTCATGGTCAACGCGCCGCCGCACGCGAGCCGCGAGTTCCTGCGCGGCGTGCCCGAGGCACTGCTCGAGACCCTCGGCCGGCACGAGTACTACCCGGCGCGTCTCATCATCCACACCGACCCGATCTACATGCCGCGAGAGACGCGCGACTGGTGCTCGCACAACGCCGCCATCGACGGCGACACGTGCGAGGCGACCATCTGGCTCGGCGCGTTCCGCACCAATCCCTCGACGGGTGAGCCGGTGAAGCTGTTCAAGAGCTGGGCGACGCAGCGGCCGGTCGAATCGAGCGAGATCCTTGCCGAGAAGACGTTCCTGCACCCGTTGCTGAGCCCCGCGACGCTGCACGCGACGCGCGAGCTCGAGGCGTGGCAGGGCTACGAGGGCCTGCACTTCGCCGGCCACTACACGACCGTCACCGATCTGCAAGAGACGGCACTGCGTTCGGGCGTCGCCGTCGCGGCGGCGCTGAACCCGGGCGACGCGCGCCTGCGATCGCTGCCGGCGGCACCAAATCTGTTCCCTCATCGAATTGCGCCGTGACCATCGCGTCGATCGCCTAGAGACGCGCGCCTGCGGCGTGCTCCTCACCGATCGGCAGTGCTACGCGTCGATGACCGGCGGGATCGACCCCATGCCGTAATCGGCGTTGTAGCGGTTGATGACGTCGTCGATCGGGCCGTCCATCACGAGCTCGCCCTTCTTCAGGTACAGCCCGCGCGTGCAGAAACGGCGCAGATCGCGCTCGGAGTGCGACACGAAGAACAGCGTGCGCCCCTCCGCGAGCAACGTCTCGATGCGGCCATAGCACTTCTCGCGGAACGCCTTGTCGCCGACGGCGAGCACCTCGTCGACGATCAGGATCGGCTCGTCGAGCGACGTGATCACGCTGAACGCGATGCGCACCTTCATGCCCGACGACAGATGCTTGTAGGGCGTGTCGAGGAACCCCGGGATGTCGGCGAAGTCGACGATCGCGTCGAACTTCGCGTCGATCTGCTTCCTCGACATTCCGTGCAGCCCCGCGGTCAGGTACACGTTGTCGCGCACCGACAGGTCGTCGACGAAGCCGCCCGTGATCTCGATCAGCGGCGCCACGTTCTCACGCACGGTGACGGTGCCCTCGTCTGCGATCAGCACGCCGGCGATCAGCTTGAGCAGCGTCGATTTGCCCTGCCCGTTGCGCCCGACGACCCCGATGGCTTCGCCGGGGCGGATGCCGAACGACACGTTCCGAAGCGCCCAGAACTCATCGGGGCGGGCGCGGCGGCGACGGCCGGCGAAGAGGTCCTTGAACGACCGCCGTGCCCGCTTGTTGCGCTTGAAGTGGATGCCGAGGCCGGCCACCTCGATCACGTGGCCGTTGCCGCCCGTGCCCACGACGGGCGTCGATTCGACCGCGACCATCACATCTCCTTCAGCACGGCGGGAACCGAACGTCGGAACACGAGGAACCCGATGCCGAGGATCACGAGTGACCCGACCGCTGAGACGATGACGTGGAACACGTTGAACTCCTTCGGCCAGAAGGCCGAACGGTAGAGACCCATGATGCCGGTGAGCGGGTTCAGCTGCAGAATCGCCCTCACCGGGATCCCGTGCACCTCTTCCGGCCACTGGGTCGGCGAGTACAGAATCGCCGACGCATAGAAGAACAGACGAAGGATCAGTCGGATGGCGCGTTCGAGATCCTTGTAGAAGACCGTCAGCGGCGCGACGATCAGGCCGATGCCGTAGACCAGGATCGCCTGCAGGATCAGCCCGACGGGGAACCAGAACACGTACCAGGTGACGGGCGCGTGGAAGAGGATGGCGAAGATCACGAGCACAGCGAGGGATGCCACGTACTCGATGCCCTTCGACAGCACGATGCGCGCGACCCACAGCGTCTGAGGCAGGCTCACCGAGCGCACGAGCTTCGATTCCTTCGCGAACACTCGCGCCGCGTCGGTGATCGCGCCGTTGAACCAGGTCCACGGCAGCAGGCCCGCCATCAGGTACACGATGTACGGGTCCTCGCCGGCGTGGTCGCCGCGCTTGAACACCACGACGAACACGAAGAAGTAGATGAGCGACATCAGCAGCGGGTCGAGCACCGACCACACGTAGCCGAGGGCGTTCGTCGTGTAGCGCACCGACAGGTCGCGCTTCGTCAGGAGCCACAGGGAGTGGCGGTATCTGGCGAACGGCGTGCGCTGTGCGGGGCGCACCAGGGTGGAGCTGGTCACGGCGTCAATCGTAGAGGGCGTGCCTGGGCGCCGGACGCGCCGCGACGGTGAGTCAGGCGGGGAGGTCGCCGGCGGCGGCGAGGAGGGCCGGTATGTCGGCGACGGAACCGAGCAGGTGGGTGTGGCGGTAGCGGCCGAGCTGCTCCGCCGTGTAGGCGCCTGTGAGCACCCCGACGACATAGCGCGCGCCCGCGGCGACGCCCGCGCCGAGGTCGTTGGCGGTGTCGCCCGCGACGAGGACCTCGGCGACCGAGGTGACACCGGTCGCCTCCATGCCATGGAAGATCAGGTACGGCGCAGGGCGCGAGGCGGGAACCTCGTCCGAGGTGGTCAGCGCGTCGATGTCGGCGTCGGGGCCACCGACCGTCCACCCGACGATCTCGAGCAGCAGCTCCGCGACGTCGCGCGAGTACCCGGTCTGCAGGGCAACCTTGACTCCGGATGCGCGCAGCGACGCGACCGCCTCGCGCACACCCGGGATGATCGTCGGCTTGTCGGCCAGATAGCGGGCACGCAGCGTCGACCGGAACGCCTCGAACAGCGCGTCCTGCCGTGCGGCATCCGGCGCCTCACCGAGCGCATCGAGCAGACCGCCGATCGCTGCGTGCTTGCTCGTGCCGCCCCACTTCGACAGCAGCTCGTTGCCGATGGCCTTTCCGGTGGCCTCCTCGACCGTCGAACGCAGCACGGCGTAGACGGTGCCCGCCTCTGCGATCGTCGTGCCGGCCATGTCGAGGGAGACGAGGCGGATGGTCATGCGGTGACTCCTTCTGAGGAAACGGGGGAAAGCGACGCGAGGCGCGCGACGCTCGGCCGCGAGACGGCGGAGGTCGAGCGCGAGTTGCGGATGGCGAGCTTCGCCCGATCGGTGCGATAGCGGTCGTCGGCGTATTCGAGCAGCTGCCCGCCCGCCGACGAGGTCAGCCGTTCGACGCGCAGCAGGGGCGTGCCGACAGCGACGTCCAGCTGCTCGGCGTCGATCGCGTCGGCGGCGACGGCGTCGATCGTGTGCGTGCCGCTGTCGAGCGCCACCCCGCGCTCGATGAGCGCGCCGAAGATCGACCCCTCGTCCGGGTCGAAGTCGAACAGCTGCCGGCCGACCTCCGAGATGTACCAGCTGCGTTCGAGCATCGCGGGCAGCCCGTCGATCGAACGGCGGCGCACGATCACGACCGCGCGCTCGGATGCCGCCAACTGGAGCTTCGCGGCCACGTCAGCCGGTGGCACGCGCCAGGCGAGCTCGATGGTGTGCTGACCGGGGGTGCGGCCCGTCGCCTGCACCCACGCGCTGAACGAGAAGAAGTCGTCGATCGAGTGCGCGAGCGGCCGGCCGAGCACCGTCGGCACACGGCCCTGGCTGGTCTCGATGAGCCCCTCGTTGCGCAGCTGGGCGAGCGCCTGGCGCACCGGCCCGCGGCTCGCGCCGAATTTCGCTCCGAGCTCGGACTCTGAGGGCAGCGGGGCGCCGACAGCCAGCTCGCCCGAGCTGATCCGCTCGCGCAGGGCATCGGCGACGACCACGTGTAGGGGCACTCGCACGGTTTCAATACAAGTGCCACATCCGCCGCACCCAGTCGATATACGACGGTCTGTTCACCTACCGTTACTTTTCCGGTCCGGCTGATTGAACTTCTCATGACAAGTGCCGCGCCGACCTGGCATCCGCAGTCGCCGCTCAGCCACAGTGGCATCCGTGACCCCAGCCCCCACGGTTCCGCCTGCCCGTTTCGACGTCGCCGTCGTCGGCGCCGGCGTCGTCGGGCTCGCGCACGCGTGGCACGCTGTGCGCGCCGGCCTCAGAGTCGTGGTGCTCGAGCGCGATGAGTTCGCGGTCGGCGCCAGCATCCGCAACTTCGGCCACATCTGCACGACCGCGCAGTCGGGGCTGGTCTACGAGTACGCGCTGCGGGCACGCGAAGAATGGCTGACGATCGGCGCGGATGCCGGCATCCCCGTCGCCGCGCACGGCACAGCCGTCATCGCCCGCCGCCCTGAGGAGCTCGCCGTGCTCGAGGAGTTCGTCGGCGAGCGCAGCGACGACAACGTGCTACTCACCCCGGCGCAGCTCGCCGACAGGCTCGGCTTCGACGCCCCGGGCGCGCTCGGGGGAGCGTGGCTGAGCCTTGACCTGCGGGTCGACTCGCCGACCGCGATCCCCGCCTTCGCCGCGCACCTGGCGGGCCGCGGCGTCGAGTTCCGGTACCGCTCGAACGTGCTCGCCGTCGAGTCGGACCGGGTGGTCACCACGGCAGGCGACGTGGCCGCGGACCGCGTCATCGTCGCCGTCGGCCACGATGTCGACCGCTTCTTCCCGGCGCTCGCAGAAGAGCACGGCGTCGTGCGCTGCCGCCTGCGCATGATCGAGGCGGATGCTCCGGCCGGCATCACCGTCGACCCCGGCGTCTTCACGGGAACCTCGCTGCTGCGCTACGACGGCTTCGCCGAGACGAAGTCAGCGGAGGCGCTGCGCGACGCGCTCGCCCGCGAGGCCCCCGCGCTCGGAGAGCACGGCGTGAACCTGATGTTCACGCAGCGACTGTCGCACAGCGGGGCCGCCGGCCGGCTGGTGCTCGGCGACACCCACCACTACAGCCTCACCGAGACGCCGTTCGAAGACGAGGCGAGCGACGAGCTGCTGCTCGCCGAGTTCCGGGAACTGCTCGGCGCCGACCACCTCGTGGTCCGGCGGCGTTGGCGTGGCGTCTACGCCTCGAGCCCGCGAGGCCCCTATCTGGTCGCGAGCCCCGCGCCCGGCGTCACCGCCGTCTCGGTCACGAGCGGCATCGGCATGACGACGGCGCTCGGGCTCGCGGCATCCGTTCTCGATCTCTGAATCCTGCTTCACACCCCACATTCCCCCTGTAAATCCACGAGGAGAACAATGAACAGCAAGCTCCGCCGCGTTGGCCCGGGCCTCGTGCTCGTCGCCGCGGCAGCCATCGCGCTGACCGCGTGCGCGGGCAACAGCAGCGCCTCCAGCGCCTCCAGCGCGAAGGACTGCAAGACCCTCTCGAAGGACGAGGCCGCCAAGGCCACGAGCGCCGCCGACTTCGGAGGCCTCGACTGCCTCGCACAGGCCGCAGAGAAGGAGGGCCACCTCAACGTGATCACCCTGCCGCCGTCATGGGCGAACTACGGCAAGATCATCGCCGGCTTCCAGGCCAAGTACCCGCAGATCAAGATCAACTCGGAGAACCCCGACGGCTCGTCGCAGGACGAGGTCGATGCGGCGAAGGCCGACAAGGGCCAGTCGACCGCGCCCGACGTGTTCGACATGGGCACCACGGTGCTGAGCGCCAACCCCGACGTCGTCACGCCCTACAAGGTGCAGAACTGGGACAAGATCCCGGCGGACTTCAAGGACCCCGACGGCAACTGGTACTACGACTACACGGGCCTCATCTCGATCGGCTACGACTCGTCGAAGATCAAGACCGCGCCGAAGAAGCTCGACGACCTGCTGGGCTCCGCGTACAAGAACGCCGTCGCGATCAAGGACTCGCCCGTCAAGGCGAACGAGTCGCTGATGGACGTCGTGCTCGCCACCGAGCAGGACGGCGGCCAGGTCTCCGACCTCAGCACCGGCGTCGACTTCTTCAAGAAGCTCAAGGACGCGGGCAACTTCGTGCCGACCGTCGCGTCGCAGGCGACCGTCAACAACGGCCAGACCCCGGTCGTGCTGCAGTGGTCGTTCAACAACGTCGCGTGGGGTGACGCCTCGCAGGGCGGCAACCCGAACTTCAAGTCGGTCGTCCTGCCCGGCGCTGCCGTCGGCTCCTACTACAACCAGGCCGTCGCCTCTGACGCGGCCGACCCGGCGGCCGCCCGCCTGTGGGAGGAGTACATCTACACGCCGCAGGTGCAGAACCTGTACCTCGCGGCCGGCGCCTACCCGGCGATGCTCGACGCCATGAAGAAGGACGGCTCGGTCGACAAGGACGTGCTGGCGAAGGTCGGCGACGCTCCTTCCGACATCACCCTTCTCTCCGCGGACCAGGCGACCGCTGCGGGCACGCAGATCGCGACCCTCTGGCCCGCGGCGATGGGCTGAGGTCAGGGACCCATCATGACCGTTGTCGCACCCAGTGCGGCGACCGACCGGTCCGCCGGCGCCGGGGCTCACGTCAAGCCCCGGCGCCATCGGCTCGGTTGGCTCGGCTTCACGCCGTTCGCCGCGTACACGCTGGTCTTCCTCGCTGTGCCGACCGTGCTCGCGGTGTGGAGCGGTCTCACAACCGAGAGCGGCGCCTTCACCCTCGCCAACTTCGAGGTGTTCGGGGACCACATCATCCTGAAGGCATTCGCCAACTCGATCGTCCTCTCGCTCGCGACCGCGGTCGCGAGCGCCATCATCGGCGCGGTCATCTGCGTCGCGCTGCTCGCGGTGAACCCGACCGGGTTCACGCGCGTGGTGGCGGATGCCGCGGCATCCGTCTTCGCCCAATTCGGCGGCGTCATGCTGGCGTTCGCCTTCGTCGCCACCATCGGCACCACCGGCCTGCTGACCCTGTTCCTGAAGCAGGCATTCGGCTTCGACATCAACTCGCTCGCACTGGACCAGACGGCGGGCCCGCTGATCAACCAGGTCTCCGGCATGTTCTTCGTCTACGTGTACTTCTCGGTGCCGCTGATGGTGATCGCCTTCATGCCTGCCCTCGTCGGCCTGCGACCGCAGTGGGGTGAGGCCGTCGCGACCCTCGGCGGCGGTCGCTGGAGCTACTGGCGGCACGTCGGGTTCCCCGTGCTCGCGCCGTCGTTCTTCGGCTCGTTGATCCTCGTGTTCGCCGGCGCGTTCTCGTCCTACGCGACGGCGTCGGCCCTGACCAACTCGGGCGTCATCATCCCGATCATCATGCAGCAGGACCTGAGCAGCGAGACGCTGCCGGGCATCGCCCATGTGCCCGGCGTGCTCGCCGTCGGCATGATCGTGATCATGGCGCTCGTCATGTGGCTGTACTCGCTGCTGCAGCGCCGAGCGGCGAGGTGGCAGCGATGAGCCGCGGACTGCGCCGATCCGGCTCGGCCCGCGTCGGCGCGGTGCCGAGCCGCACGACGTCGACGGTCATCCTGGTGCTCGCCGCCCTCGGCTTCCTCTACCCGCTGTACGCTCTGTTCCGCTTCGCGTTCTGGCCGACCGCGCAGACGCACGGCTTCACGCTGCAGCACCTCGAGCGACTCGGCGACCCGGGTCAGGCCTACATGTACTCGCAGCTGTTCGAGGGCATCCAGAACTCGCTCGTCATCGCGATCGTCACGGTCGTGCTGATGGTCGTGTTCCTGCTGCCCGCGATGATCCTCGCAGAGCTCCGCTACCGTGCGCTGCGGCAGGTCATCGAGTTCGTATGCCTGCTGCCCATCTCGATTCCGACGGTGGTGCTCGCGGTCGGGTTCGTACCGGTCTACCAGCAGATCTGGCATGTGACGGGCTCGGTCGCCTGGGTGCTCGCCTTCGCGATCGGCATCATCGTGCTGCCGTACGCGTACCGGCCGATCCAGTCGAACATGTCCGGCCTCGACATGGTCACGCTGTCCGAGGCGTCGCGCTCGCTCGGCGCCGGGTGGTTCCAGACGGTGTGGTCCGTGATCCTGCCGAACCTGCGCCGCGGCATCCTCTCGTCCGCGCTCATCACCGTGTCCGTCGTGCTCGGCGAGTACACGATCGCCTCGTTCCTCACCCAGAACACGTTCCAGACGGCGCTCGCCCTGCTGCAGCACGCCGACCCGTATGTCGCCGCGACCTTCGCGCTCGCCGCACTGCTGCTCATCTTCCTGATCCTCGTGCTGATCGGAGCCGTCGGCTCGATCGGCGGGTCCGCCAAGCGAAAGGCCGCATAGCCGATGTCCACCGTCGAAACCGTCTCAGCCGCAGCAGCGCTCGAGGTCGCCGGCACCGCCGTCGAGCTCGTCGGGGTCGTCAAGACCTATGCAGGCCACCAAGCGCTTGCCGGCGTCGACCTGCGCGTCGAACCCGGGGAGTTCATCGCCCTGCTCGGCCCGTCGGGCTGCGGCAAGACGACCGCGCTGCGTGCGCTGTCGGGCCTCGAGCAGATCGACGGCGGCCGCATCCTGATCGACGGCAAGGACGTCGCGCAGATCGCGGTCAACAAGCGCGACATCGGCATGGTGTTCCAGTCGTACTCGCTGTTCCCGCACATGACAGCGCTGCAGAACGTCGAATTCGGGCTGCGCATGCGCAAGGTGGATGCCTCGGCCAGACGCACCCGCGCGACGGAGGCGCTCGAGCTGGTCGGCCTCGGCCATCTGGCCGAGCGATACGCGCATCAGCTGTCCGGCGGCCAGCAGCAGCGCGTCGCGCTCGCCCGCGCGCTCGTCACCCGGCCGCGTGTGCTGCTGCTCGACGAGCCTCTGTCGGCGCTGGACGCGAAGGTGCGCGTCAGCCTGCGCGACGAGATCCGCCGCATTCAGAAGGACCTTGGCATCACGACCCTGTTCGTCACCCACGACCAGGAGGAGGCGCTCGCCGTCGCCGACCGCGTCGCCGTCATGAACTCGGGCGACATCGAGCAGATCGGCACCCCCGAAGAGCTGTACCTCAACCCGCGCACCTCGTTCGTCGCCGACTTCGTCGGGCTGTCGAACAAGCTCGACGGCAACGTCGCCGGGGGAGTGGTGACCGTCTACGGCCAGCCGCTGAACGTGCTGGGCGAGGCACCTGCTGCCGGCCCGGTGACGGCGTTCGTGCGGCCAGAGGACATCGCACTGACGGCGGATGCGGGGCTGCCGGCCACCGTCGTGTCCACGAGCTTCCTCGGGTCGCTGCGGCGCACCTTCGTGCGGCTCGCCGACGAGACCGTCGTCGCCGTGCAGCACGACGTGAGCGACAAGCCGCAACCCGGCGAGGGCGTCGCGCTGCGGTTCAAGGGGCGGCCCGTCGCGGTCAGCCCCAAGGATTAGCTACGCGAAGAGATGGTTCGCGCGCTCGAGGTCTTCCGCGAAGTCGACCTCCACGGCGTACAGGTCGGTGATGTCCATCGGCTCGACGCGGATGCCGTCACGGCCGATCGACAGCTCGAGGCCGCCCTCGAAGTACTCCTGCGCGTCGACCTTGTCGAGTGCGCGGATGAAGCCGGCCTTGTCACGGGCCGAGATGAAGTTGATGCCGACGGCCTCGCCGAGCGCCTTGCCGAGATCGACCTTCTTCGAGAGCTTGTCGATGAAGCCCTCGGCGTCGACGGTGTACTTGACCTCTTCGTCTGAGACCTTCGAGGTGTTCACGGTGACGAAGCTCTGGCCGCGGTCGATGAGCTCCTTGGCGCGGACGAGAGCGGCGGGGTCGAAGACCACATCGCCGTTCATCCACAGCACGCCGCCCTTGCTCGACGCGCGCAGGGCGCGGAGCAGGCTCTTGCTGGTGTTGGTCTGGTCGTACTGCTCGTTGTAGACGAACTTCGCGCGGTCGCCGTAGCGCTCCACGATCTCTTCGGCGCGGTAGCCGACGACGATGGTCACCTCGGCGTCCTTCCCGAAGGCCGCCTCGACGTTGCCGAGCTGCTGACCCATGATCGTGCGGCCGTCGACGAGCTCGGTGAGGCACTTCGGCAGCGAACGGCCGAGGCGGGTTCCCATGCCCGCGGCCAGAATCACGATCTGTGTAGTCACGCTTTCTCCTCAAGGTAGACGACAGACGTTCACTCCAAGTTTACCCGGTCCGTGCCCGTGGGTGCCCTGAACGCCCATTTTCGTAACCGGTTCTTAGCAAGGGGCGCGCGAGGTCGGGGCCTCTTGCTACGGTGGCCACATGAGTTCGCTTCCGGAGACGCCACCTGAAGACGGCCCCCAGACGAACCCCATCTCGCCCGTTGAACCGGTCGCGGAAAATGCCTCGTCAGAGGTGAAAAAGCCCACAGCGCCGAGGGCGCCGCGAGCCCGACAGACAACGCCGCGCACGCCGGCGAAGCCACGTACGCCGGCGAAGCCGCGAGCCCCACGGGCCCCGCGTGCGAAGGCCGCTCCGAAGGCTCCGCCCGCGCCGATCCCCGAACCCAAGCCGACCGCCCTCGGCATCCGCCAGCTCTACAAGCGCTTCGGCGGCACCATCGCGCTCGACGGCGTCAGCATCGATGTGCCAGAGGGCTCGTTCTTCGGCATCGTCGGCCCCAACGGCGCAGGGAAGACCACGATGCTGTCGATCGTGAGCGGCCTGCTGCGGCCCGATTCCGGCCAGGTCGTGGTGCACGACGTCGACGTCTGGAAGCAGCCGGAGCACGCGAAGCGGCTGATCGGCGTGCTGCCCGACCGGCTGCGCCTGTTCGACCGCCTGACCGGCGCACAGCTCCTCTACTACTCGGGCACGCTGCGCGGCCTCGACGGCCACACCGTGAAGCAGCGCGTCAACGACCTCGTCGCGGCGTTCGGCCTCGAGACCGCGGTGGGGCGCCTCGTCGCCGATTACTCGGCCGGCATGACGAAGAAGATCGCGCTCGCAGCGGCGCTCATCCACTCGCCGCGTGTGCTCGTGCTCGACGAGCCGTTCGAGTCGGTCGACCCGGTGTCGGCGGCGAACATCACCGAGATCCTGCAGAAGTACGTGGCGGCGGGCGGCACGGTGGTGCTGTCGAGCCACAGCATGGATCTCATCCAGCGCATCTGCGACCGCGTCGCGATCATCGTCGCGGGGGTGGTGCTCGACTCGGGCACCGCAGACGAGGTGCGCGGGCAGAAGACCCTTGAGGAGCGCTTCGTCGAACTGGCTGGGGGGCGCAAGGCGGCGGAGGGCCTGGAGTGGCTGCACAGCTTCTCGGAGTGACGGTTCTGGGTCGCAAGCAGGCGGCCGAGCTCGCGCACAGGCTGGGCGATGGTGTGGCGGATGCCTTCGCCGACGTCCCCCGCTTCCTGAGGCTCAAGCTGGTGCTGCTCGGCGGGGCGTTCCGCCGCAGCCCCTGGCAGGTGGTCGGCCTCGTTCTCGCGTCGCTCTACGGCATCGGGATGACGGTGCTGCTCGTGGGCGGCCTGATCGCCGCTCGGTTCGTGCCCGATGTGGAATCCGTTCGCGCCATCGTCATCGTCGCGGGCACCGTCGTGACCACCGGATTCCTGCTGCTGCCGCTCGTGTTCGGGGTCGACGACACACTCGACCCGCGCAAGTTCGCACTGTTCGGCATCACGCGCAACCGGCTCGCGGTCGGGCTCGCGGCGGGCTCGATCCTGTCGGTGCCCGCCATCGTGCTCGCGATCTGCGCGCTCGCGACCGTCGTGACCTGGTCGCACGGGTTCTGGCTCACCGTGCTGGCGTTCATCAGCGCGGTGATCGCGACGGCGACGAGCGTGCTGGCCGGGCGCGTCGCGACCGCGGTCGCCGGGTTCCTGCTCGATACGCGGCGCGCGCGCGAGCTGACCGGCGTGATCGGCATCCTGCTCGTCGTGCTGATCTCGCCGCTCGTGCTGTCGCTGTCGAATGTCGGCTGGGGCGCACAGGGGCTGTCGATCGTCGGCGTGTTCGCAGACATCCTGCGCTGGTCGCCCATGGGCGCCGCGTGGGCTGTGCCCGCTGACACCGCGGCTGGTCACGGGGGTGCCGCCGCGCTCGAACTGCTCATCGCGGTCGCGGCCCTGGCCGGACTGTGGCTCGCGTGGCGCGCGCTGGTGGCACACATGCTCATCACGCCGTCGCGCGCCGGCGAGGTGAAGACGTACTCGGGGCTCGGGTGGTTCGGCGTGATGCCGGCCACCGCGTGGGGCGTGGTGGCGGCGCGCAGCCTCACGTACTGGGGCCGGGACGCCCGCTACTGGGTCTCGCTCATCATGATCCCCGTCATCCCGGTGATCATCCTGACGGCGTTCGCCGTGGTGCATGCGATCCCCGGCACGTACCCCGCTCTGCTGCCGTTGCCGATCATGGTGCTGTTCCTCGGCTGGGCGGCGCACAACGACGTCGCCTTCGACGGCACCGCGGTGTGGCTGCACGTGGTCGCCGGCACGACGGGGCTCGCCGACCGTGTCGGCCGTATCGTGCCGCTGCTGTTCATCGGCATCCCGCTCATCGTGATCGGCACCGCGGTGTCCGTGTACTTCTACGGCGACGCCCATGTCGCGCTCGCGCTGGTCGGCGTCACCGTGTGCGAGCTGTTCGTCGGGCTCGGGCTGTCGAGCGTCACCTCGACGCTCGCGCCCTACCCCGTGCCGAAGCCCGGCGACAGCCCGTTCCAGCAGCCGCAGAGCGTTGGCGCGATCGCGGCGGTGGTGCAGGGGTTCAGCCTCACGGTGATCCTTGTCCTGTCCGCGCCGTCGATCGTGTTCGGCGTGCTCGGCGTGTTCGTCGACCCGAGCTGGTTCACCGCGTCGCTGTGGGCCGGACTGGTCGTCGGCGCGCTGGGGCTCGCCGGCGGCGTGGTCGGGGGTGGCGCGATCTTCAACAGACGCGGGCCGCAGATGCTGGACGCCGCGGTGAAGGCCGCGTAGCTCGCTCGTACACTGATGAGCATGAGCATCTCCGAACCCGGCGGACCCCTCGAAGGCGGCAGCACCGCGACACTCGACCGCGAGCTCGAGGAGCTGCTGGAGCGCGAATCCATCGAAGAGGGCGACCACGATCGGTTCTCGCACTACGTGAAGAAGGAAGCGATCCTCGAGTCGGCCGTGACGGGCAAGCCTGTGAAGGCGCTGTGCGGCAAAGTGTGGGTGCCGGGGCGCGATCCGGAGAAGTTCCCGGTGTGCCCCGACTGCAAGAAGATCTACGACTCGCTCGCGGCCTGAGGCCTGGCGTGCCCCGAGCTACACGAACAGCGTGTGCAGCGCCGGGTCGCCGGCGCCGAGTCTGAACGCCTCCTCCGGAAGCTCGTCGATCGCCTTGGCGTTGTGCAGGCGAGCGGCGGCGACGCCGCCGGCGCCGACGAACGAGGCATCCGCCTCGCCGTCGGCCATCAGCGTCACGAGCAGCTCGCGGCCTGCATCGCGCGGCGGCCGCGTGGTCAGAACGTGCACGACCTCGGCCGTCGCGGTTCCCGACGAGTCGAGATGGCGAATCGGGACCTTGCGACCGCCGACGGATGCTTTCCCGTCGGACTTCTTGGCGACGGGAATCCATTCGCCCTCGTCGGTCTTGTGCGCCACCAGCTTGTAGACCATGCCCGCCGCGGGGGCTCCGGAGCCGGTGACGAGTGAGGTGCCGACACCGTAGCTGTCGACCGGGCTCGCCGACAGTGCCGCGATCGCGTACTCGTCGAGGTCGTTGGTCACCGTGATCTTCGTGCCCGTCGCGCCGAGCGCGTCGAGCTGGGCGCGTACCTTGCCGACCAGCTTCGGCAGGTCGCCGGAGTCGAGGCGGACGCCGCCGAGCTCGGGCCCCGCCACGCGGATCGCCGTCTCGATGCCCTCGGCGACGTCGTAGGTGTCGACGAGCAGGGTCGTGCCGACGCCCATCGCGGCCACCTGCGAGCGGAACGCCTCTTCCTCGGTGTCGTGCAGCAGCGTGAACGCGTGCGCGGCGGTTCCCATGGTGGGGATGCCCCAGACCCGGCCCGCCTCGAGGTTCGACGACGCCGAGAAGCCGGCGATGAAGGCGGCGCGGGTCGCTGCGACCGCTGCGTCCTCGTTCGCGCGGCGCGAGCCCATCTCGGCGATCGGTCGGCCGGCGGCTGCGTGCACCATACGGCTCGCCGCGGTCGCGATCGCCGAGTCGTAGTTCAGCACCGAGAGCACGAGGGTCTCGAGGATGACGCCCTCGGCGAAGGGCGCCTCGACGGTGAGGATGGGGGAGCCGGGGAAGTACACCTCGCCCTCGCGGTAGCCCGTGATGGTGCCCGTGAAGCGGTAGTCGGCCAGCCAGTCGAGGGTGTGCGCAGAGACGACATGCTCGGCGCGCAGCCAGTCGAGCTCGGCGTCGCCGAAGCGGAACCGGTTGATCAGCTCGAGCAGGCGGCCGGTGCCGGCGACGACGCCGTAGCGGCGGCCGAGGGGCAGGCGGCGCCCGAAGACTTCGAACACGGATTCCCGTGCGTAGGTGCCGTCGGCGAGCGAGGCATCCAGCATGGTGAGTTCGTAGCGGTCGGTCAGCAGAGCGGTCGAACCGGTCATGAAGCTCAGGCTATCTAGACTCGTTGTCATGAGCGATGCACCGATCGGGATCTTCGATTCGGGCGTTGGCGGGCTCACTGTGGCGCGCGCGGTGCGCGACCAGCTGCCGAACGAGAGCATCCTCTACATCGGCGACACTGCCCACTCGCCCTACGGCCCCAAGCCGATCGCCGACGTGCGCCGCTACTCGCTCGAGGTGCTCGACTTCATGGTCGACCAGGGCGTGAAAATGCTCGTGATCGCCTGCAACACGGCGAGCTCGGCGATGCTGCGCGACGCGCGCGAGCGCTACGACGTGCCGGTCGTCGAGGTGATTCAGCCCGCCGTGCGGCGCGCGGTCGCCGCCACTCGCAACCGCCGTGTCGGTGTGGTCGGCACGGTCGGCACGGTCAACTCGCGGGCCTACGAGGACGCGTTCGCCGCCGCCCCCGAGCTCGAGCTGTTCACTCAGGCGTGCCCCCGCTTCGTCGAGTTCGTCGAGGCGGGCATCACCAGCGGGCCTGAGCTGCTCGCCCTGGCATCCGACTATCTGCAGCCCTTGAAAGAGGCGCAAGTCGACACCCTCGTGCTGGGCTGCACCCACTACCCGTTCCTCAAGGGCGCCATCTCGTATGTGATGGGCCAGAGCGTCTCGCTCGTCTCGAGCGACGTCGAGACGGCGAACGACGTGTACCGGGTGCTGGTCGGCCAGGGCCTCGAGCGGCACGGCGCGACTGACCCGCGCATTCACTACGAGGCGACCGGTGCCGACACCATCGCATTCCAGAATCTGGCGAACCGGATGCTGGGGCTCGACGTGTCCCGCGTCGATCTCGTGCAGACGGGCGTCATCGAACTTCCCACCAGGTAGAGAGGCTTTTCCCCGTGTCAGATGAACTCCGCGCCGACGGGCGCACGCCCGCGCAGCTGCGCCCCGTGACCATCGAGCGCGGCTGGAGCAAGCAGGCAGAGGGCAGCGCCCTGATCAGCTTCGGCGACACCCGCGTGCTGTGCACCGCATCGTTCACGAACGGGGTGCCGCGCTGGATGGCAGGGCAGGGCAAGGGGTGGGTCACCGCCGAGTACTCGATGCTGCCGCGGGCCACCAACGACCGCAGCGACCGCGAGGCGGTGAAGGGCCGCATCGGCGGCCGCACCCACGAGATCAGCCGGCTGATCGGGCGCTCGCTGCGCGCCGTCGTCGACTTCAAGGCGCTGGGAGAGAACACGATCGTGCTCGACTGCGACGTGCTGCAGGCCGACGGCGGAACCCGCACCGCGTCGATCACGGGCGCGTATGTCGCCCTCGCCGATGCGCTCGTCTGGGGCAGAGAGCGCGGATTCATCGGCAAGAAGGCGCAGCCGCTCAAGGATTCGGTGTCCGCGATCTCGGTCGGCATCGTGCGCGGCGAGCCCATGCTCGATCTGGCATACGTCGAGGACTCGCGCGCCGAGACCGACATGAACGTGGTCGTCACCGGGTCCGGGAAGTTCATCGAGGTGCAGGGCACGGCAGAGGGCGAGCCGTTCGATCGCGAGGAGCTGAACGCGCTGCTCGACCTCGCGCTGCTCGGCAACCTCGAGCTCGCCGACATCCAGCGCACGGTGCTCGCCGTGGGCGCGGAGGGCTGATGCGCGTCGTCCTCGCGACGCACAACGCGCACAAGGCGCGCGAGTTCCAGACGATCCTTGAGCGTGGGGTGAGCGAGCTCGAGATCGTGGCCTACGACGGGCCGGAGCCGGTCGAAGACGGTGCGACGTTCGCCGAGAACGCGCTCATCAAGGCGCGGGCGGCAGCGGCGCACACCGGGCTGCCGGCGCTCGCCGACGACTCCGGCATCTGCGTCGACATCCTCGGGGGTGCGCCCGGGATCTTCTCGGCGCGTTGGGCCGGGCGGCACGGCGACGACCTCGCGAACCTGCAGCTGCTGCTCGACCAGCTCGCCGACGTGCCGGACGCGAATCGTGCCGCGCACTTCTCATGCACGATCGCGCTCGTGTCGGGCGGCAGCGAGGCGACCGTCGAGGGGCTCTGGCCCGGGCGGCTCGCCCGCACTGCGAGCGGCGCGAACGGGTTCGGCTACGACCCGATCTTCCTGCCGGACGGTGAGGGCGGGGCATCCGCCGCCGCACTCGCCCCGGAGCGGAAGAGCGCGGTCAGCCACCGCGCGCGCGCCTTCGAGGCGGTCACACCCCTGCTGGCGGCTCTGCCCCGGTAGACGCGGGCGCATCGGCGGCACGCTTGGACTTGCGCTGCGCGTTCAGCAGGTGCAGCCCCGTCGGCACGACCGCGACGACGACCGCGCCGAGCAGGATCAGGTCGATGTAGTTCTCGACGAAGCGCGCCACCGGCGGGATGTAGTGCAGCGTGTACCCGAGGTAGACGACGCCGGCGCCCCATGCGAGCGCGCCGATGGCGTTGTACAGCGAGTACTTGCGGTAGTCCATCTTGCCGACGCCCGCAGCGATCGGCGCGAACGTGCGCACGATCGGCACGAACCGGGCGACAATGACGGCCGCGGGGCCGAACCGGTTGAAGAAGGCGTTGGTGCGCTCGACGTTCTCTCGCGAGAACAGCCGCGACTCCTCGCGCTGGAAGATGGCGGGCCCGGTCTTCCTGCCGATCAGATAGCCGACCTCGCCGCCGGCCCACGCGGCGAACGCGATCGCGAGCGCCACCCAGTACACGTGCACGTGGAAGAACAGTTTCTCGGGCGATGAGAGCAGGCCGCTGATGAGCAGCAGCGTGTCGCCCGGCAGGACGAAGCCGATGAGCAGGCCGGTCTCGGCGAAAATGATCGCGCACACGACGAGCAGGGCCCAGGGGCCGGCGCTGTGGATGATCGTCTCTGGATCCAACCAGGGGACGAGTGAGGCGTGAACCACGGTTCTCCTGCTGTGTGCTGTCGGTAGTGCTGCGTGCGAGAGAAGGGAATCGAACCCTCACGCCTTTCGGCACAGGAACCTAAATCCTGCGTGTCTGCCAGTTCCACCACTCTCGCGGGAAGCTGACGGAAGTCTATCCGTGGCGCTTCAGCGAGTCTTCCGGGGCAACCCTGAGAAACGGCTCAGGGACGCAGCCGCATCGGCGCTGTGGATAACTTATGCGGGCGGGTGGCCGTTCCCGGCATCCTGCTCTGCATGACGGATGCCGTGCGCCAGATCACCGATCGCGTGCGCGAGCGCGTGCGCCAAGACGGGTTCGGTGCCGACCGGGCCATTGCGATGCCCCTCGGCGACATCGCACGCGACGAGGTGCGGCGGTACAGCGAGCACGCGCTGGGCGGCGCGGCGGCCCTGCTCGCCGACGAGCGGGCGGCCGAGGCCGAGGTGCTCGCAGCGGTCGGTGGTCTGGGGCCGCTGCAGCAGTACCTCGACGACCCTTCCGTCGAGGAGATCTGGGTCAACACGCCGACTCGGGTGTTCGTCGCCCGCGACGGGAAGGCTGAGCTGACGCCGCTCGTGCTCACCGAGGGTGAGGTGCGCGACCTCGTCGAGCGAATGCTGTCGAGCTCCGGCCGGCGCGTCGACCTCAGCCAGCCGTTCGTCGACGCGTCGCTCCCAGACGGCTCGCGGCTGCACGTGGTGATCCCCGACGTCACCCGGGCGTGGTCTGTGAACATCAGGAAGTTCTCCGCCCGCATCCGCGAGCTGCAGCAGCTGGTCGCGCTGGGGTCGCTCAGCCGCCAGGCGGCCGAGTTCCTGCGCATGTCGGTGCTGGCCGGGTGCAATGTGCTGGTCTCGGGCGCGACGCAGAGCGGCAAGACCACGCTGCTCGGCGCGCTGATGTCGGCGGCGCGGCGCACCGACCGGGTGATCACGGTGGAGGAGACGTTCGAACTCGACCTCGCGGTGCGCGACGTCGTCGCGATGCAGTGCCGCCAGCCCTCTCTCGAGGGTTCTGGCGAGATCACGCTGCGCCGGCTCATCAAAGAGGCGCTGCGCATGCGGCCCGACCGCATCGTCGTGGGCGAGGTGCGGGAGGCCGAGGCACTGGATCTGCTTCTCGCCTTGAACGCGGGCGTGCCTGGCGCCTGCTCCATCCACGCCAATTCGGCGCGCGACGCTCTGAGCAAGCTGAGCACCCTGCCGCTGCTGGCCGGCCGCAATATCGACGCGCAGTTCATCGTCCCCACAGTTGCGTCCTGCATCGACCTCGTCGTGTTCTGCGAGCTCGACCGCAGCGGTGCGCGGTACGTCAGCGAGATCCTCGCGCTGTCCGGGGCCGTCAACGCCGGCGTCATCGAGGCGAGCGCGCTGTTCGAGAGATCGGGCGGCGAGTTGAAGGCCACGGGCGGGCACCCGGCGAAACTCGAGAAGTACCGGGCAGCCGGGTTCGACCCTGCAATTGTCTTGAGGCGGTCAGAAGCATGGTGACGGATGCCTGGGCCGGCGCCCTTCTCGGCGGCGCACTCGCAGCCGGGGTGCTGCTCATCGTCTCCGCCACCCGCCGGTCGGGGCGGGTGGCGGACCGCTCGTCGCGGGTGACCGCGGGCGACCGGCTGCGGGCCTGGCTGCTGCGGGCGGGCGTCCCGGGGCTCGCGCCCGCCGGCTTCGTCGTGCTGACCGTCCTCGCCGGCGTCGTCGCGGCGGCGCTCGCGGAAGCGCTGCTCACGGTGCCGGGCTTCGCGCTCGCCGCGGGGTGCGCCGGCGCGGCGCTACCCTGGGCGCTCGTCAACTGGCGGGTGATGGCGCGGCGCGGTGCGACCCGGGCTGCGTGGCCCGATGTCGTCGACCACCTCGTCGCGGCAGTGCGCAGCGGCGTCGCGCTGCCGGAAGCGGTCGCGGCCTTGGCGACGCTCGGCCCCGAGGCGACCCGCGAGCAGTTCGCTCGCTTCGGTCGCGACTATCGGGCGACCGGCGCGTTCGCGCGCTGCGCCGACCGGCTCAAGGACGAGCTCGGGGACCCGGTCGGCGACCGCATCATCGAGACCCTCAAGATGGCGCGCGAGGTCGGTGGCACGGAACTCGTGGCGGTGCTGCGCGCACTCGCCGCGTCGTTGCGTGAAGACGCCGCGACGAGGAACGAGCTTCAGGCGCGCCAGACCTGGGTCGTCAACGCCGCGCGGCTCGGAGTCGCGGCGCCGTGGCTGGTGCTCGCTCTGCTCGCGACGCGCCCAGAGGGGCGTGAGGCGTATGCCACGCCGGAGGGCACGGCCGTGATCGTCGTCGCAGCCGTCGTCAGTGTGATCGCGTACCGGGTGATGATCGCCATCGGGAAGCTGCCTGAGGAGCGGCGGTGGTTCCGGTGAGCCTCATGGCGTGGGGCGTCATCGACGGCGTCGTGCTCGGACTTGGGCTGTGGGCGATGCTCGTCGCCCTGCCCGCGCTGCGCCGGCCACGGCTCGAGGCGCGGCTCGCTCCCTACCTGCTCGACGTCTCTGCCGCCGCCAGGGAGGAGGTCGAGCGGTCGAGTCGCAACGGCGCCTCCGCCTTCGGCGCACTGCTCGGGCCCGCCGCGGCGTCGGCTCGAACGTCTCTCCTGCGCTGGATCGGCGGCGAGCAATCCGTCGCCGCCCGCCTGCGCCAGGCGGGCTCGGCGCGCACCGTCGATGCGTTCCGCGCGGCACAGCTCGCCGCGAGCGGTCTCGGCGGCGTGCTGGGGCTCGTCGTCGCGGGCGCGCTCGCCGCCGCGCGGCCGGTCGCCCCGCTCGCGTGGGTCGCCCTTGCCTTCGTCGTCGGTCTCGCCACGTTCGCCGTGTGCGATCTGCTCCTCAGCCGCGCCGCGAACCGCCGCCTCGCCCGCATCGTCGAGGAGTTCCCGACCGTCGCCGAAATGCTGGCGCTCAGCCTGTCGGCGGGCGAGGGCAGTCACGACGCGATCAGGCGCGTCGCGCGGGCGAGCAGCGGCGAGCTCGGGCGGGAGCTGCGCGGGGTGGTGGCCGACGTCGGTCTCGGCGTGCCGCTCGCCGACGCACTGCAGCGCATGGCGAGGTCGCTGCGCATCCCGCGACTTGCGCTGTTCGTGGATGCGGTCGTCGGCGCGATCGAACGCGGGGCGCCGCTCGCGGAGGTGCTGCGCGCCCAAGCAGGTGACGCGCGCAGCGAGCGCAAGCGCGAACTGCTCGAGGTGGCCGGTCGCAAAGAGGTGCTGATGCTCGTGCCGCTGATCTTCGGGCTGCTGCCCCTGACCGTCTTGATCGCGGTGTTCCCCGGTGTGTTCATTCTGCGCTCAGGCCTCTGAGCCAGCGCAGCCAGAAGGAGGCAAGGTGGAGATGAAGAAGCTGCTGGCGCGACTGCGCGACGAGGAACGCGGCGACGTTCCCGGCTGGGTGCTCATCACGGCCATGACCGCGGGGCTCGTGATCGCGATCTGGGCCCTGGCCGGAAGCGCGCTCACCCAGGTGTTCACCAACGCGGTGAACTCGGTGATGACCGGGCCGTGAGGCGGCTTGCCGACGAGCGCGGCTCGGCCCCTGCCGAGTTCGCCATGGTGGGTGGTCTGCTGGTCGTCCTGCTGCTCGCCGTCGTGCAGTTCACGCTCGTCCTGCTGGTGAGGAACACCGTGCAGGACGCCGCGGCGCAGGGCGCCCGCGTCGCGGCGTTCGCCGACGGCACCCTCGGCGACGGCGAGGCGCGCACGCGGCAGCTGCTCACGGCGTCCCTCGGCGCGCGCTACGCGAGCAGTGTCCGTGCGTCGTACGCGCTGGACGACGACATTCGTGTCGTCGAGGTCCGCGTGGACAGCCCGCTGCCCGTCATCGGCCTGATCGGCTTCAGCCGGTCGCTGGAGGTGACCGGCCATGCGGCGCTCGATGCCGGGTAGACGACGTCTGCAGGGCGAGGGCGGCAATGCGTCGATCGAGTTCCTCGTCGCCGGCGTCGTCCTGCTGATCCCTCTCGTCTACCTCGGGCTGGCACTCGCTGCGATCCAGGGCGGCTCGCTCGCGGTCGAGGGCGCGGCGCGCGAGGCGGCGCGCGTCTATGTCTCGGCGACGACGGATGCGTCGGGCAGAGCTTCCGCCGACAGGGCGGTCACGGTCGCGCTTGCCGATCGGCGCCTGCCTCGCCACGACGGCGATCTGGCGCTGCGCTGCGACACGGCTGGCACCGACTGTCTGCGAACCGGGACCCGCGTGACGGCGACGGTCCGCACGAAGGTCGAGCTGCCGTTCGTCCCGCCGGTCTTCGGCCTCGAGAGGGTCGCGCGGGTCCCCGTCGAGGCGACGGCCACGGTACCGATCTTCCGGCTCGGGGCGGCGCCGTGAAGCTGGTGAGAGCGGAAGACGGCAGCATCCTGCCGCTGATCTTCGGATTCTTCGCCATCGCGCTCGCGCTGGTGCTCGTGGTGAGCGCGGCGACCTCGCTCTACCTTGAGCGGTCCCGGCTGTACACGCTGGCCGACGGCGCCGCCCTCGCCGGGGCCGACTCGTTCGCGCTCGACACTGCTCGACTCGGGGCGGACGGCGATCTGCAGGCACGCCTCGACGGCGGGAAGGTGGAGCTCGCGGCATCCGCCTATCTGAAGATCGCGACGCAGGGCAGGCGCACGCCCGTCGCTCTCGTCGACGCGGGCGCGCCCGACGGTCGCAGCGCGCGTGTGCGGCTCGCCGAGTACTGGCGGCCGCCGCTCGTCTCGGCGTTCGTGCCGCGCGGCGTGCGCATCGAGGTCGAGGCGGGTGCGCGGCCGGTCCTGTGGTGAGCGGTGCGCGGCAGCGCGCCGGTAGGCTGGTGCGGTAATGATCGAACTCGATGTGAGCGCCCAGATCGCCGAGGTGCGCTCGACTTTCTCAGACATCCGTGCCGTCGTCGACGTCGACAGGCTGAGGGCGTCTATCGCCGAGCTCAGCGAGCAGGCCGGCGCCCCTGATCTGTGGGACGATCCTGAGAAGGCGCAGAAGGTGACGAGCGCACTCAGCCGCGCGCAGGCCGAGCTGAACAAGGTGACCGGCATCGAGCAGCGCCTCGACGACCTTGAGGTGCTCGTCGAGCTCGCCAACGACGAGGGTGACGATGAGGTCGCCGAAGAGGCGAAGAACGAGCTCGATGAGCTGCAGAGGACCGTCGCCGACCTCGAGGTGCAGACGCTGCTCGACGGCGAGTACGACGCGCTGCCCGCCGTCGTGACGATCCGCTCCGGCGCGGGCGGCGTGGACGCCGCCGACTTCGCCGAGATGCTGCTGCGCATGTACCTGCGCTACTGCGAGCGGCAGGGCTGGCCCACCAAGGTGCTCGACACGTCGTACGCGGAAGAGGCCGGCATCAAGTCGGTGACGTTCCAGGTCGACGCGCCCTATGCGTTCGGCATCCTGTCGGTCGAGGCGGGCACTCACCGCCTCGCGCGCATCAGCCCCTTTGGCGGCGCCGACAAGCGCCAGACCAGCTTCGCAGCGGTCGAGGTCATCCCGCTGCTCGAAGAGACCGGTGAGATCGAGATCCCCGAGACCGACATCCGCGTCGATGTGTTCCGCTCGTCGGGCCCGGGCGGCCAGAGCGTCAACACCACCGACTCGGCCGTGCGCATCACCCACTTCCCGACCGGCATCGTGATCTCCATGCAGGATGAGAAGTCGCAGATCCAGAACCGCGCGGCCGCCATGGCGCTGCTCAAGAACCGCCTGCTGCTGCTCAAGCGTGAGGAGGAGGCGGCGAAGAAGAAGGAGCTCGCCGGCAACATCACCGCGAGCTGGGGTGACCAGATCCGCTCCTACTTCCTCTACGGCCAGCAGCTCGTGAAGGACCTGCGCACCGGTTTCGAGGTCGGGAACCCGCAGAGCGTGTTCGACGGCAACCTCGACGGGCTCATCGCCGCGGGCATCCGGTGGCGGAAGCAGCCTGCAGAGGACTAGGCGAGGTTTCGACAAGCTCAACCGCCGGTTTGGCGAGTCGCTAGCCGGAATACCGGATGCCTCTGCCTAACCTGGCCGGGTCATGATCCGGTTTGATCACATCTCAAAGCAGTACCGCGGCACGAATCGCCCCGCGTTGGGCGACGTGTCCTTCGAAGTGCAGCGCGGCGAGTTCGTCTTCCTCGTCGGCGCCTCCGGGTCGGGCAAGTCGAGCTGCCTGCGCCTGATCCTCAAAGAGGAGCGGCCGACCAAGGGCAAGATCCACGTCCTCGGGCAGGACGTCGGGGCGATCTCGAGCCGCAAGGTGCCGTACTTCCGCCGCAACCTCGGCGTCGTCTTCCAGGACTTCCGCCTGCTGCCGAACAAGACCGTCTACCAGAACGTGGCGTTCACGCTGCAGGTGATCGGCAAGTCGCGCGGCTTCATCCAGGAGGCGGTGCCCGACGTCCTCAAGATGGTCGGGCTCGACGGCAAGGCGCAGCGGATGCCTCACGAGCTCTCCGGCGGTGAGCAGCAGCGCGTCGCCATCGCCCGCGCAGTCGTCAACAAGCCGCAGGTGCTGCTGGCCGACGAGCCGACCGGGAACCTCGACCCGGCGACGAGCGCTGGAATCATGAGCGTGCTCGAGCGCATCAACGCGAGCGGCACCACCATCGTCATGGCCACGCACGAGGCGCTCTTCGTCGACCAGATGAAGAAACGCGTCATCGAGCTCTCGCAGGGCCAGATCGTGCGCGATGAGCGCCACGGCGGCTACGGCGTCACCGCAGCGATCCCGTTGGTGAAGCCCGCAGCGCCCGCGCAGCCGCAGACCGTGCAGCTCGCGACGGGTGTGGTCGTGCCGGTCGCAGCACCTGCGGCCGCGGAATCCGTCGCCGAGACCGAGGAGCAGCGTGACAACGTGCGCCCGATCACGAGCGCGACGCCGGTGCAACGGCCGGCCGAGATCTCTTTGGCAGAGCGCCTCGGACTGCGCGCCAACGGAACTGACGGCCAGGATTACGACCAGAACGTGGGGCCGGTGAAGTAATGCGTTTCGCACTCGTCTGGAGCGAGGCCGTATCCGGTCTGCGCCGCAACATGTCGATGGTGATCTCCGTCATCCTCGTCACGTTCATCTCGCTGACCTTCGTCGGCGCCGCGATCCTCATGCAGATGCAGATCGGGCAGATGAAGGGCTACTGGTACGACCGCGCGCAGGTCGCTGTCTACATGTGCACGGCCACCGACTCGTCGAAGACCTGCACAGGGGCGGATGCCACGGCCGACCAGATCAACGCGGTCAAGGCCGAGCTGTCCTCACCCGCGCTCTCGAAGTTCATCAAGAAGTCGACCTTCGAGAACCACGACCAGGTCTACGCCGAGTTCAAGAAGCAGTTCAAGAACAACCCGGTCGCCGACTACGTGACGCCCGACCTGCTGAACCAGACCTTCTGGATCAACCTGCACGACCCCAACCAGTCGGCGGTGATCGTCGAGAGCGTCTCGAGCCTGCCTGGCGTGCAATCCGTGACCGACCAGAGGCAATACCTCGACCAGATATTCTCCATGCTCAACGTCGCGAGCTTCACGGCGATCGCGATCGCGGTCGTCATGCTGGTCGCGGCCGCGCTGCTGATCGCCACGACCATCAGGCTCTCCGCGTTCTCGCGAAGACGCGAGCTCGCGATCATGCGGCTCGTGGGCGCGTCGAACAGGTTCATCCAGACGCCGTTCGTGCTCGAGGGTGTGTTCGCGGCCGTCATCGGATCGGTGCTCGCCGGCGTCGCCACCTGGGGAATCGTCAAGTTCTTCGTGCAGGGCTACCTGCAGCAGTCCCTGCCGGTGACGAACTTCGTCGGCACGAGCAACGCGCTCGTCGTCGCACCGATCCTTGTCGTCGCGGGCATCGTGGTCGCCGCGATCGCGAGCAACATCGCGATCTCTCGCTATCTCAGGGTCTAGGCAAGCAGTCGTAAGCCGCTCTACGAGGCGGCGACTTGCTCGCCGCCGATCGCATGGATCGCGCACGCCGACTGCGGTCGCGCCGCAGGGGCGGCGGCGGCAAGATAAACTGATCGGATGCCACGCGAACGTGGTCAGAAGGTCGTCGCGACCAATCGCAAGGCGCGGCACGACTACCTGATCGAAGACACCTATGAGGCGGGCCTCGTGCTGACCGGCACCGAGGTCAAGAGCCTGCGCGAGGGGCGCGCGTCCCTTGTCGACGGCTACGCCTTCGTCGACGGCGGCGAGGCGTGGCTCGACGCGGTGTACATCCCCGAGTACCTCGACGGCACCTGGAACAACCACGCCCCGCGCCGCAAGCGGAAGCTGCTGCTGCACAAGCAGCAGATCCTCAAGCTGTCGAACAAGGTCAAAGAGGGCGGCTACACAATCATCCCGCTGCAGCTGTACTTCAGCGACGGGCGCGCCAAGGTCGAGATCGCGATCGCGAAGGGCAAGCGCGACTACGACAAGCGCCAGGCGCTGCGCGAGCGGCAGGACAAGCGCGAAGCCGACCGCGCGATGCGGCAGCGCAACCACCTCGGCGAATAGTCACAGGGCGCGGATGAGCCGCTCCTGCAGCTCGCCGAGCCACCAGTAGGCCGCCTTCGCCGACGCGAGCTCCGGAGCGTCAGAGCCCTCGTCGTCGTCGGTTTCGATGCCCAGCCGGGTCGCGAGCGCGAGGCGCAGATCGGTGATGGTCCGCAGCCAGGGCAGCACCTCGCTCTCTTCGAGGACGATGGCGCCGGATGCCGCAGCCGCGCGCGCCAGCGCCAGGGCGTTCCCCGTCTTGAGCGCCACGAGATCGTCCTCGGTGAACCGGCGGAACTCGGCGGCGGACTCGGCGTCGTCGCGATACGCGTCGGGCAGCAGGCGCTCGAGAGCCGGGTCGCGGGGGAGCGACGGGTCCGCGGCGACATCCGGTCCGGCATCCGTCTGGGTCAAGAGATCGATGAGCTCGTTCGTGAGCTGCGCGAGCATGTCGCGCTCGACGGTGTCGAATTCCGCGCTCACCCTGCCGTCGCGCGTCGTCTTGATGCGCGCCACTACAGCTCTGCCCGATCGAGGGTCGCCCACAGGCCGTACTCGTGCATCGCCTGAACGTGGCGTTCCATCTCTTCGCGCGTGCCCTGCGCGACGATCGCCTTGCCCTCGTGGTGCACCGCGAGCATGAGTCGGTTGGCTTTGTCCTCTGCGAAGCCGAAGTAGCTGCGGAAGACGTAGACCACGTAAGACATGAGGTTCACAGGGTCGTTCCAGACGATGGTGCGCCAGGGGGAGTTCAGCCGGCTCTGATTCTGCAGCAGCTGCTCCAGCTCCTGGTCGACGTCCGGCGAGCTGATCTGCGCCATGCGTCCCATGCTAGATGCCCGCCACGTGCTACGAATGGGCGCGTGGCGAAGATGAGAATACCTGTGGCCGTGACGCGCCGGATGCCGCGCTGGCTGCGCGTGGTCGTCGCGACGTTGACCCTGGTGCTCGGTGTGGTCGTCGTCATCCGGCCGACGACCTCGCTCGACCTGCTCGCCTGGCTCATCGGCGCCGGCCTGGTGCTCGCAGGCCTCCTGCAGCTCGTCGAGCGCCCTGGCTTCGATGCCGAGACGGACCGGCCGTCCGTGTGGCGCGTCGCCGGGGCGATCGTGTGGCTGGTCGGCGGCGTACTGGTCCTCGCGCTTCCCGGCCTGACCGTGCGCCTGGTCGCCGTGGTGGTCGGCGTGGGGCTGCTGATCAACGGCGTCCTGTCGGTCGTGTCAGGGCTGAGACGGTCGGCGACGCTCGACGCACGCATCGCGGGGATCTCGTTCGGCATCGCCGAGCTGGTCTTCGGAGTGCTCGCGCTCGCGTGGCCCGACATCACGCTCCTGATCGTCGCGGTGGTCTTCGGCGCGCGACTGATCATGGGAGGCGCGCTCGAGCTGTGGAGCGTTGCGCGCGGAGAACCGCGGGCGGCATTCCGGCCGAAGACGGCGCCGGGCCCGGTGCGCCGCTGGACGCGCACGGTCGCGGCCGTCGTCGCCCTCGCACTCGCGGTCGGGGCAGCCGTCGTCAGCGGCAGCGTCCATGGGGCGTCGCCGGTGGTCGATTCGTTCTACGCCGCGCCGCGGGATGTGCCCGCGCAGCCGGGGCGGCTCATCAGGGCCGAGCCCTTCACACGCGACGTGCCCGCGAACGCGCGCGGCTGGCGGATCCTGTACACGACCGAGCGCGGCGACGGCTCGGCCGCCGTTGCGAGCGGGCTCGTCGTCGTGCCGAAGGACGGATCGGGCCCGTGGCCCGTCATCGACTGGGCGCACGGCACCACCGGGTTCGCCCAGAACTGCGCGCCCTCTCTTGCGAAGCATCCGTTCGAGTCGGGGGCGCTCTTCAGCCTCGACAAGGTGGTCGACAGCGGCTGGGCGCTCGTCGCAACCGACTACATCGGGCTCGGGACGGCGGGGCCGCATCCGTATCTCATCGGACCCGACACCGCGCATGCCGTGCTCGATGCGGCGCGCGCGGCCCCGCAGCTGGCGGTGGCCCATCTCGGAGCGCACAACGTGGTGTGGGGCCATTCGCAGGGCGGGGGCGCCGCGCTCTGGACGGGGGCGACCGCGAAGCGGTACGCGCCCGAGCTCGAGATCGACGGGGTGGCCGCGCTGGCCCCGGCCAGCAACCTGCCTGCGCTCGTCGACCACCTGCCGAGCGTGACCGGCGGCAGCGTCTTCGCGTCCTACGTCGCGGCCGCCTACACCGCGATCTACAGCGATGTGAGCTTCCGCGCGTACATTCGCCCCGGCGCGCAGGTGACCGTCCGCGAGATGTCGAAGAGGTGCCTCGCCGAACCCGGCGTTCTCGTCTCGGTGCTGCACGCGCTCGCGCTCACGCGCGACCCTGTCATCTTCTCGAAGGACCCGAACACCGGGCCGCTCGGGAAACGGATCGCCCAGAACGTGCCTCCGGCAGGCATCGGCGCGCCGCTGCTGATCGCGCAGGGCGCAGCCGACCAGCTCGTCATCCCCTCGGCGCAGAGCGCATACGTCGACGGTCTCTGCGCCGCCGGGCAGCAGGTCGACTACCGCACCTACGCCGGCCTCGACCATGTTCCGCTCGTCGAGGCGGGCTCGCCTGCGATCCCGGATCTGATCGCCTGGACTCACGACCGCTTCGACGGTGTGCCCGTCGCGCCCGGCTGCACGCGGAGGGCGGAGTGATCGCCGTCATGGAATCTTCCGCCCCGGCATCCGTTGTATATTGGTGAGCCGTTCGTTTTCGAGCGGATGCATCTTGCACAACTCGACAGCGTGTGACAGCGCCCGCACCGACCGGTCACCCCATGGGGATGATCGGTTTCGACATCGCCTGAGCGAGTCTGAGAAGCGGGCCGAGGATGCGGGGTTATCTCGTTAACGACCCTCGCAAAACATAAGTGCCAATTCCAACAGCACTGTCGCGGCCAAGGCCGACCTCGCCCTCGCGGCGTAGTCCTTCCTAGCCGGTAAACGACCGTCGCGCCGGTGACTCGCCTTCCACCCGGCCTCGGCGTCATCTTGAAGGCTTGCTCGACCGTTACGCCTTAGGGCGGTTGGGGACTTGCACTAGGGCTGGGTTCGTCGAGGTGGTGGCCGCCACCTAGCCTCGGGACCGAGAAAAGCGATAAGCGCGGCTGCACCCGGAGAATGCGGACGACCACAGCGATGGACGGGGGTTCAATTCCCCCCATCTCCACCATTTGGTCGGTATTCGAAACACGCTCCGCAAAGAGCGTGTGGAAGAAGAACGCGAAAGGCGCTGTCACAAGCTGTTCGAACGAGAGGCGACCCATTTAGGTCGCCTCTCGCGGTTTCGGGTGGCTCCCTTGCCCGGACCGCCGGATGCGTGCATCGAAGGCTTCCTGCCCCGGGTAGAGCGAGTCGTAGGGCTCATAGATCTCGTTGACAGTCACGTCGGCGTCGCTGATGAAGATGGCCTCGAAGGTCATCTGGTTCAGGCGTCGCTTGTTCTCGTCGTCAGCTGCCATCTGGAGCGCGTAGGCGTCGTGCAGCAGGGCAAGGTGCGCCCCAACCGCCTTTTCGCCGATACCGAGGTCTGTGTCGACGCCCTTGAGCTGTCCCGTAAGGCGTTCGCGCTCACGCTGGATCTTCCACATGCGCGCACGGCTTCTTTCCTGCGGGAGTTCGGCGTCTGCGGCAAGGTCGATGAGCTTCTCCTCCTGTGAGTCCAGCCGGTCCAGCTGAGCTTCAACCGCCGCTGCGATGCGTCCTGGTCGTTCACGACCGAAGTCATTGACTGGCGGACCAGGGCAACGAAGGCGTCGGTGAAGTGCTTCTTTCGGTCATGCCGCTCAACGGCGTGCTCGACTTGGTAGAGCTGGTGGTGCGGCTGGGCACAGCCACTATCTCTTCGGCCCGGTCGCTTCCTGGGCTATCCATGTTGACGACATGGTACGGCGCCGACGATGAGCCAGCGGCGTGCGCTCCGGCCCAGTTGGCCGCGAAGCGCGGGTCGCGAAAACGGGAGCCCTCAGTGGCCTTGACCCAGACGAAATGGATGTGTTGATCGGCCAGTTCAGGCCAGTCGATGGAGCCGTGGTAAGCCTAAACAGCGATGCCCTGCATGGGATGGCGCAACGCCGAAGCCTGGGTCGGCCAGACCACTTCGGTCGTGAGCAAAGCGACGACGATGACACGTGCTACGACGACTGCCGCGACCGACAGGTGCCTTCGCCGCCGACGAAGCAAGCGACTTCGGACGCTGCGCTCAATACCGTTCAGATCCCTATAACCGTCCGGGTCTTCGCGGCTGCAGGCGGAATCATCCCCCGCGAGGCTCCCGGGAGGTGGAGTGTGGGCGCGTGCAGATCGTGACTTCCGGCTCAGGCATCACCGCGAAAGGTCACCCAGAGTGCAATGGCGTATTCGTTGCCATCGTTGCGGACTCGATGTGGCCTGCCGGCCGAGAAGGTGATGGAGTCACGCGGTCCGAGCACGATTTCGGTTCCGGGGAACTCGATTGTCAGCGCGCCGGAAATGATGCTTCCGATCTCCTGTCCGCGGTGAACCAAGTACTTCCCGGGAGCACCAGATGAGGTGTGAGGCGGGTATGACGTCTCGAACATCTCAAATCGCCGCACCGCGTGCGGTGTGAGTCGGCGATAGGTGACCCGACTGCCAAGACCGACCGGTGGGACCTGCGCCGCCCGAGAAACCCTCGCTTCCTCAGGATCTGCAGCGATCGGATTGGCGGATGCGACGAACTCGCTTGCCGTGGATGCTGGGCGCTCGTCGAAGATCGCGGACAGCGGCACATCGAGGACTGAGACGATCTCGATGAGGCGATTGACGGAGGGTCGCATCGCGCCCCGCTCGATCTGAGTGATCGCGTTCGGCGTCACCGCAATCGCTTCGGCCAACTGCCTCGTCGAGAGCCCTGAAAATCGCCGCAGGCTGCGGATGCGCGAGCCAAGCTCTTTGCTGCTCACGGATGGCAGGGCGCCACGGTGATCGGACATGCCGCACATGTTAGCCGGGCCACCCGCAGGCCTTCAGCCGATGCTATTCGTGGAAATGCGACTGTGACGGCGAGGAAACCTTTTGACGGTCGGGCCTCACTACCTTCGCAACCGTGGGCTACACCTGGCCCAGAGTCAGGAGGGCGAAGATGGCGATCGTTCTGGGTGACAACCAGTACGGCAAGGCCGAAGTTCGGGTGGTTCGCGTCGTCCGCGATACCGCGCGGCATGAGATCACGGACCTGAACGTCTCCAGTCAGCTGCGCGGGGATCTCGCTGCAAGCCACTTGGTGGGCGACAACGGGCATGTCGTGGCAACTGACACCCAGAAGAACACCGTCTATGCCTTCGCAAAGAAATACGGTGTGACTTCGCCGGAAGACTTCCTGATCACCCTTGGGCGGCATTTCGTAGATGCCTTCGAGTGGATCAGCGGTGGCCGGTGGGCCGCCGAGCAATACTCCTGGCAGCGGATACTCGTCGGCGGCGTCGAGCATGACCACTCTTTCGTCCGTGAGGGTCAAGAGACTAGGACCGCGGTCGTTGAGCTGGACGGCGAAGACATCACGGTGGTAGCAGGACTCACGGACCTAGTCGTTCTGAAAACGACAGGGAGCGAGTTCCACGGCTTCCCGCGCGATATCTACACGACCCTCGCCGAAACCAACGAGCGGATCCTTGCCACCAAAGTAAGCGCGCGCTGGAGGTACCTCGGCGCTGCTCACGATTACAACGGGCTGTACACGGAGATCCGCGCGCGACTGCTCGACGTATTCGCCGAGACGCACTCTCTGGCGCTTCAACAGACCCTGTACGCCATGGGCGAAACCATCCTTCGCGAATTCGGCGCTGTCGCAGAGATCAAGTTTTCGCTTCCCAACAGGCACCACTTCCTCGTCGATCTCGCGCCGTTCGGACTCGAAAACCCCAACGAGGTGTTCTATGCAGCCGACCGTCCGTACGGCCTGATTGAAGCCACCGTGCTTCGCGATGACGTCCCTCCCGCCGAGCGGGTCTGGGCTGGCATCCCCGGATTCTGCTAAGTCCTCCGGCAGACGACCGCTTCAACGCATCCCCCGCAGTACCCGACCCCGAACTCTGGAGAAACTATGACTGCCACCAACTTGACGACCGGCAGGAGAGTCGGCACTCGACCTGAAGATGAGAAGTACCCGATCGCGAGATCCGTTGGCTACGGACTTCAGCACGTGCTATCCATGTTCGGCGGCGTGATCGCGGTGCCGCTGATCATCGGCGGCGCCGCCGGTTTGAGCCCGGCCCAGCAAGCGCTCCTTGTGGCGTGCGCACTCTTCATTAGCGGTGCCTCTACTCTTCTGCAGACGCTCGGCGTTCCCTATTTTGGGTCACAGCTGCCACTCGTCCAGGGCATCTCATTCGCCTCGGTCTCGACGATGATTACGATCATCGTGAACCACGGCGGAGGGCCTAAGAGCCTCGGAGTGGTATACGGCGCCATCATCGTCGCCGGAGTGGTCGGCCTCATCGTCGCGCCGTTCTTCTCCAGTATCGTGCGCTTCTTCCCTCCGGTGGTGACCGGGTCGATCATCACGGTCATCGGACTGTCTTTGCTTCCGACCGCAGCCGGCTGGATCACCGGCCAGCCGACCATCACGGAAGCGGGCAAGACGGTCGCCAATCCGGAATACGCAACAGCCGGGAACGTCGGCCTGGGGATGCTCACGCTGGCGATCGTGCTCGTGCTGTCGAAGATCCCGATCCTCTCCCGATTCTCGGTGCTGCTCGGGCTGGCGATTGGGACGATCATCGCGTTGTTCACCGGCCAGACCAATTTCTCAGCGGTGGGCCAGTCGGCCGTCTTCGCCTTCCCGAAGCCGTTCGCGTTCGGATTGCCGACGTTCGACTTCGGCGCGATCGTCTCGATGGTGATCGTCGCTCTGGTCATCATGGTCGAAACGACGGCCGACCTTCTCGCGGTGAGCGAGATCGTCGGAACTCGAATCGACTCTCGCCGTGTCGCTGACGGCCTGCGCGCCGATATGCTCTCTTCGGTAGTGGCGCCCGTGTTTAACTCGTTCCCGACGACCGCGTTCGCGCAGAACGTGGGCCTTGTCGCGATCTCGGGTGTCAAGAGCCGCTTCGTGGTGGCCTCCGGCGGGGCGATCCTCGTGATCCTCGGGCTGTTCCCCGTTGCCGCGTCGGTCGTCAACGTGATTCCGCAGCCTGTTCTCGGCGGGGCTGGATTCGTGCTGTTCGGGACGGTTGCGGCGAGCGGCATCCGCACCCTCTTGAAGGCGGACTTCCGTGACACCAACAACCTGGTGATCGTTGCGGTCTCGATCTCGATGGGCGCGATCCCCATCGTGGCATCGGGCTTCTGGACGCATTTCCCGAGCTGGTTCGTGACCATCTTCAGCTCCGGAATCAGCGCTGCGAGCATCTCGGCGGTCGCGTTGAACCTCTTCTTCAACGTATTTCGGCCCAGTGCCCCGCCTCAGCCCAGCGGCCTGGCGGCTGCGCCCCCGCTGCAGGTCTCGGACGAGGAGATCGAGGTGCTATCGCACGGTGGAGGCTTCAACAAGGGTCAGCCGGACACTGCGGCGATCCGGATCATCAATGAGCGAGACCAGAGTCACGATGATGCCTCAAAGTGAGTGCCGGTCGATCGCGGCGGGTTCTGCCGGGTGAACGGGGACGCTGCGGCGTCGGTATCCGAACCGGATGACGGCCACCTCAGTGTTCATGTGCTGGACACCGTGACCGGCGGCCCTGCCCCCCGACTCGCGGTCGCACTTGAGAGCCGGTCGGACGCTGGGTGGCGGCCGCTGGGGCGCCAGCTGACGGACGAAGACGGGAGAATTGACCGGTTGGGACCTGAAGCGGTTTCCGCAGGCTGCTATCGACTAATGCTCGATACCGCCGCTTTCTTCGCCAGCCGGAGGTCAAGCAGTTTCTTTCCCGAGGTCGTAATCGCATTCAAGGTCTTCTCGCCCGGCGAGAACGTGCACCTCGCAGTTCTGCTCGGTCCATTCGCGTACACGGCGTACCGCGGGAGCTGACCGCATGATCGCTCACGAGGGACCGATTTGGAACGGCGGTGGCACAGCTCGCGTCGCGCGCGCGACGGGAGCGCCGCTGCACCCGTGGCCCAGTGGTGCAGCCGGTGAGAGCAGAGCAGCATGCAGGCAGCCTCGTTGGTCTGGTCCCAGTGGAGGAGCGCGGTTCTCGCGTTGCCGCGTTCCCTTTGACACCGTTCCTCGGCACCATGGGCGTCGCGGTCGCAGGGAGCAAGCGGCCGCACCTGAACGAGGCGGTACGCAAGGCCGTGCGCGCCGCACTCTCGCTCTTTCAGGCGCGGTTCGGAATGGATGAGCATCTCGCCTACGCATACCTTTCGGCCGCAACCGACTTCAACATCTCCCAGGTCATGGACATCGTGTGCGGCGTGCACGCCCGCATCCGGGAGTCGGACTTTGCCGAGGTGGGACGTGACTGACCGATCGCCGGAAGCAATCCCGGTGGAACTGATGCTCGCCTTCAAGCGCTATGAGCTGGCCCTCGTCGAGAACGATCTCGAGGCTCTCGATGCAGAGTTCGCGCTCGGGGCCGAGACCATGCGAGGGGACGGCGCTGGTCTGCTGATTGGACACGACGCGATCAGCACCTTCCGCAGTGCACGCGGAGGGGTACCGTCCCGCACCATCGAGCGCCTCGAGTACCGCGCGCTCGCGGAAGACGTCGCGCTGCTCGTGTCAACCTCGCGCTACGCAGGCGGCGGCACGGGCTTGCAAACACAAATCTGGCAAAAGCGCGAAGGCCGATGGCTCATCACCGCCGCGCACGTCACTCCGCGGCCTCAGTCGTTCGACCGTTCAGTATGGCGCGCGGTGGGCGATCCGCTCTGGCAGGGCGCATGGAGCGGACCGCTCGTCGGATTGACTGTGGCGGTCAAGGATCTCTTCGCCATCAAGGGCTACCGCATCGGGGCGGGGAACCCTGCCTTCCTCGACGCGGCACGAGCCGAAACGACGACCGCTCCAGCCGTCTCGGATCTCCTCCGCGGGGGCGCATCGCTCCGCGGCATCGCCCGCACCGATGAGTTCGCCTATTCGATCAGCGGAGACAATGCGCACTACGGTACCCCGGCCAACGGGGCGCTTCCGGGCGCACTGCCGGGCGGATCCTCGAGTGGGCCGGCCTCGGCCGTCGCCACCGGCCAGGCAGACATCTCGCTTGCTACCGACACAGCCGGATCGATTCGCGTGCCCGCCTCTTATCAGGGTCTGTGGGGGATACGCACCACGCACGGGCTTGTGCCGCGCCAGGGCCTGCTGCCCCTTTCCCAAACCTTCGACACGATCGGTTGGCTGGCACGTGACGGCGAAACGCTTCAACGTGTCGCGGATTGGTGTCTGAGCTATTCCAGATCCGAGTCGACCGAGGCCGCGCTTGACGAATCCGGCGATGCCCTGCCGTGGCGGCTCCTTGTCCCCGACGAGGCGCTCGCTGCAGTCGCGCCCGAAACGCGAACGGCGTTCGAATCACTGCTGGTCCGGCTCGCGACCCATGTCGGCGCCCCACAGCTCGAATCCGTCAGGATCGGCGAGCTCGACGAGTATCTCTGGCCATTCCGCGTCGTCCAGGGCGCAGAGGCATGGCGCAACAACGCCGCGTGGCTGCAGGACCACCCGGGAACGCTCGGGCAGGCTGTGGCTGAACGATTCCGTGCTGCATCTGACATCACGGCCGGGCAGGAATCGGTGGCCCGCGCCGCACTCGAGCCGCTGCGAACGCGGCTCGTACGCCTGGTGCATGATTCCGTGCTGATATTGCCGACTACGCCCGGTCCGGCACCCATGCGCACCGCCAGCGGACAGCAGATAGAGACCGTTCGATACACGACATTGCAGTTGACGACGCCCGCCGCCGTCGCAGGGCTGCCCGCTGTCTCAGTACCGCTGCTCACGGTGCCCTCGCCGCTCGGACCGGCGCCGGTCGGTATCTGCCTCATCGCACGCCCGGGCACAGACACCGCCCTGGTCCGTCTCGCGCGACGCATTGCGGAGCTCGTGGAGTCAGACTCATCGAGCCTCAGAATGGAGCACCTATGACGGCGCACTTGATCCCTGGCCCCATCGACCCGCCCGCGCGGCTTCTCATGGGCCCCGGACCGATCTCGGCGTACCCGAGCGTGCTGAGAGCGATGTCGGCACCCCTCGTCGGCCAGTACGACCCATTCATGACGGCGACGATGTCGGAGACGCAAGAGCTCTACCGCGCGATTTGGGCTACGGGCAACGACGCCACACTTCTTGTCGACGGAACCTCCCGCGCCGGCATTGAGGCGGCGCTCCTCTCACTCGTACGCCCCGGAGACCGAGTGCTCGTCCCGGTATTCGGACGATTCGGGCACCTCCTCGCTGAGATCGCCGAGCGGGCACTCGCGGACGTGCACATCATAGGGACCGAGTGGGGCAAGGTGTTCACGCCGTCCACGATCGAGGAGGCCATCCTGCGGGTCAGACCGACGCTCCTTGCGCTCGTACAGGGCGACACGTCGACCACGATGAACCAGCCACTCGAGGACATCGGCGCACTGTGCGCAAAGTACGGCGTGCTCTTCTACACCGATGCGACGGCGTCCCTCGGCGGTAACGCTTTTGAGGCGGACGCGTGGGGAGTGGACGCCGCGACCGCGGGCTTGCAGAAATGCCTGGGCGGCCCTTCCGGCTCGGCGCCGATAACGCTCAGCGACCGGGCCGTCGAGGTCGTGCAGTCCCGCAAGAAGATCGAGGCGGGTATCCGCGAAGCCGACGACCCGTCCGCGCCCGATTTCGTGCGCTCGAACTATTTCGACCTCGGAATGATCCTGGACTATTGGGGGCCGCGCCGACTCAACCACCACACCGAGGCAACGTCGATGCTGTACGCGGCGCACGAGTGCGCTCGGGTGCTGCTACTCGAGGGACGGAACGCGGTCATTGGCCGTCATCGAAGCGCAGGCGACGCTATGCTCGCGGGGCTACAGGGACTGGGCCTGGCCGTGTTCGGCGACATTTCCCACAAAATGAACAATGTCGTCGCCGTCGAGATCCCTGCGGGGGTTCCTGGAGACCTTGCCCGGGCTGTGCTCTTGAATGACTTCGGTGTCGAGATAGGCACATCGTTCGGCCCATTGCACGGCCGCGTCTGGCGCATCGGAACGATGGGATACAACGCCCGCAAGGATGCCGTGCTCACGACGCTGGCCGCCCTTGAAGCAGTGTTGCGCCGATTTGGCGTCTCTGTGCCCCGGCAGGCGGTGTCGAGGCCGCAGCCGACAGCTATACCGAGGACTGAGCAATGCCTGCTCTTCTCGCTGACCTCACACCGGACCGTCTGGCGAGAGCCACACGGCGACCCAGGGCGCGATCCAACGGGTGTAGCTCTTGCCTGAGCATGCCCGTGCGAACCGCCTTGCCGCGCAATATCTGCTCGCGCTGCTTCTTGTTGGCGCCCTAGCGCGGCCCGAGCAGCTCGAAGGCGTTCGCGACATGACCAGGGAGGTCATCGGCGACGCCAGCAGTCGCGGCGGCGAGGATACTGCAGGCCTTGTCTGTGGACGCCTCGCGCCAGGAGTCGGAGGATCTCGCGGGCATCTTTGAAGCCCTTCTCCGAATGGCGAGAACTTCGACACGTAGCCGGAGCTTGCCCCCGAGTTCGGATTGGTGGGGGATGTAGACGTCGACATGGACGCCTTCGAACTCTCCACGCCACTTCGTGCCCTGCAAGTGGCTGGACTCGGACAGCTCTGAGAGCGCGGCGCGTACCATTTCTCGCACCTCGGGGGAGCCGATGATGAGGTCGATGTCGTGGCTGATGTCGCCGCCCACGCGGGTGAAGGTGGCCCAACCCGTCGAGTGGCAGTTCAGGCATTGCGCTGCGGTGTGCGCATCCGTCTCGAAGATGAGATCCGCGGCGCCAGGTCCTCGATGCGCTGCGCGAGCAGCTCGAACGCCCGATCGAATGCCTTCCTGGTGCCGAGCACCACCGGGTCGGGGACGGACAGGTGCAGCGCAGCCGGCTCGGCGAGCTCCTCGTGCGCGAGATCGCATACCGTGATCACGAGATCACTCGGCTGCGCCACGTCCGCCAGCGCCCGCGGCGCCACCTCGGGCAGCTCCAGCCCGTGCCGGCGGGCGACCTGCAGTGCGCCTGGGGCGATGCGCTCACCCGGGTGCGTTCCAGCCGACGTCGACGGGATCTCGCTCCTGGTGCGCCACAGCGCCGCCGCGAGATGCGAACGGGCGGTGTTCGCGGTGCACACGAACACCACCCTCGGCGCCGTGAGCTGGTCGCCCTGCAGCAGCCCGGCGAGGCCGTCGCGCTCCAGGGTCACGTAGCTGCGGCGCCGGTCCGCCTCGGAGCGGTGCCTGCTGATCAGCCCGGCCGCTTCGAGCGTCTTGAGGTGGTGGGCCATCAGGTTCGAGGGCATGCCGAGCTCAGCCTGCAGCTCCACCGGGGTCCGATCCCCGAGTGAGAGCGCGTCCACGATCCGCAGTCGGCCCGAGTCTCCCAGCGCCGCGTGCACGGCTGCTCGCCTCTCCGCTTCAATTAGCTCAACGTTCATCGACTCAAGTTTGACTGAGCAATAAGATCCCATCAAGCTGTTTGGCGTCCCCACCTGCGGCGCCGCCACCGGGCTCGGGTACCTCCTCATCCTCGTCCTGGTATCGCGCATACGCGTCGCTGACGCCGTCATCCCGAAAGGACCCTCTCGTGACCCACCTGATCGCCGTCGGCGGCTCCGATGCCGGCATCTCCGCAGCACTTCGCGCCCGCGAGCTCGACCCGTCGGTCGACGTCACCGTCGTCGTCGCCGACCGCTACCCGAACTACTCCATCTGCGGCATCCCCTACTATTTCTCCGGCGAGGTACAGCCATGGCAGTCCCTCGCCCATCGCACCGCCGCAGACCTGGAAGCCACCGGCATGAGCCTGCGCCTGGACGCCTGGGCCACCGGCATCGACGTGATCGGGCAGCGGCTCGAAGTCCACGGTCCCGACGGCGCCGAGCAGCTGCCGTACGACGAGCTCGTCGTCGGCGCGGGGGCGCTCCCGTCCCACGCCGGCATCGCCGGGCTCGACCGGCTCACCCCGGCCGACGGCGTGCACGTCCTCCACTCGATGGGTGACACGTTCGCGCTCGACCAGCACCTCGACGAGAGGGGCCCGAAGACCGCGGTCATCGTCGGCGCCGGTTACGTCGGCCTCGAGATGGCCGAGGCCTTCACCGTCCGCGGCATCAAAGTCACCCAACTGCAGCGCGGCCCCGAAGTCCTCTCCACCCTCGACCCCGAACTCGGCGCCATCGTCCACGCCGAACTCGACACGCACGATGTCGAGGTGATCACCAGGACAACGGTCACGGGGATCGAGAAGACGAGCGACGGCCTCGTCGTGCGGGGCGTCCGCGAAGACGGCCGCTTCGCACGCCTCGCCGACCTCGTCCTCGTCGTCGTCGGCGTGCGCCCCAACACCGAGCTCCTCGAGCACGCGGGCGCGACCCTCGGCGCAGGCGGCGCGGTCGTCGTCGACGAGCACATGCGCACCGGCCTTCCGCACGTCTACTCCGCAGGCGACGGCACTGTCACCCACCACCGCCTCCTCGGCCCCACCTATCTGCCGCTCGGCACCACGGCGCACAAACAGGGCCGCGTCGCCGGCGAGAACGCCCTCGGCGGCAACGCCCGCTTCGCCGGGTCCGTGGGGACCCAGGTCGTGAAGGTCTTCGACATCGTCGCCGCCCGCACCGGACTTCGCGACCATGACGCAGCCGCCGCGGGGTACCAGCCGCTCACCGTCGGGGCCACCGCCGACGACCACAAGCGCTACTACCCCGGCTCCCACCCGATCAACTTCCAGATCACCGGCGACACTCGCGACGGGCGCCTCCTCGGCGCGCAACTCGTCGGCACCCTCGGCACCGAAGTCGCCAAGCGCGTCGACACCTTCGCCACCGCCCTCTACGCCGGCCTCACCATCGCGCAGATCTCCGAACTCGACCTCTCCTACACGCCACCCCTCGGCTCGCCATGGGATGCGGTCCAGGCGGCAACGCAGACCTGGTCTCGGGTGGCGGCGAAGGGCTTCGGCGTGTGACAAAGCCGGTCATCCGGTTCCTCGGTCCTCGGTCCTCGGCGGCGGTCATCGCATTCATCCTGTTGCTGCCGGCCCGATCCCAAGCGCGTCGATCGCGAGTGACGCGAATCGGTGCGCCGCAGCGGCCCGGTCGGCGAGCGGCACAGTCGACAAGCCTCGCCCCGCGCGGAGGATGAGCACGACGTCGTCGATGGTGAAGTCTGCCCGCAGGCGGCCCTGCCGCTGCGCGCGCCGCGCGAGTCCGCCCAGAGCGCGCAGCAGCTCCGCGCGGTGCGCGGCCAGCGAAGCGGGGTCGCCGCGGTCGGCTGTGAAGGCATCCGTGAAACCCTGGTTGCGCACCCCCAGAGCGCAGAGCTCCATGATCACCGTGCAGAAGCCGCGCCAGGCGTCGTCGTCAGCCGCGCCGTCGAGCACGATGCGCCTGCACGCTGCGGTCTCCTCGGCGAACGCGTGGTCGACCAGGCTCTGCTTCGACGGAAAGCGGCGGTACAGGGTCGCCGGCCCGATGTCGGCTCGCCGGGCGATGTCGCGCATCGTGACGGCGGCGATGCCGCGCTCGGCGAAGAGCGACCTCGCGGCCTCGAGGGCGCGGTCGCGGTTGTCCTGCGCGTCAGCGCGAAGCAGGTGAGTCACTTGGGCAGGCATCCGTCTCGATTCGGATATATGGACGCATGCGTCCGCTAGCGTCGCCAGCGTACCGGTCGAAGACAGCGAAGGGGCGAGCGGATGCGTGCAGTGACCGTCGAGGAGTTCGGCGACCCGAGTGGAATGGCAGTCGTGGACCGGGCCGTGCCGGAGATCGGGGCGGGTCAGATGCTCATCGACGTCGAGGCGATCGGCGTCGGGGGAGTGGACGCCGTCATCCGCCGGGGCACGCTCGGCGGCTACGGCTTCCGCCCCGGGCTGGTCCTCGGAAGCGAGGTCGCCGGCCGTGTGACCGCGGTCGGGCCCGGCGCCGACTCGTCGTGGGTCGGGCGGCGAGTCTGGGCGTTCACCGGTGTCGGCGGCGGCTACGTCGAACAGGCGGTTGCGGATGCCGGCGACGTGGTGGCACTGCCGGAGCGACTCGCCTCGGTCGACGCCGTGACGATCGGAAGCGCGGCGCCCGTTGCGCATTTCGCGCTCGCCCACGGCCGGTTCCGGCGGGGCGAATCGGTGCTCATCCGCGGCGCCGCGGGAAGCATCGGGATCGCTGCTGTTCAGCTCGCCGCGCGCGCCGGTGCGAGATCGATCGCGGTGACGACCGCGTCGGCCGAGCGGGGGCGGCGTCTCGTCGAGCTCGGCGCGACCGCCGTGCTCGACAGAACCGGCCAGGGCGACGCCGCGGACCTTGGGGAATACGACGTCATCGTCGACGTGGTCGGCGGCCCCGGCATCCCCTCGTTCATCGACCGTCTCGCACCGGGCGGCCGCATGGTCGTCGTCGGCGCCGTGGCCGGACAGCCGCCCGCCGACTTCGGGATGCACCTGATGCGCGCGTTCCAGAAGTCGCTCTCGTTCGCAACGTTCAGTCTCGCCACCGTGCCGCCTGACGAACGGGACGCCGTGCGCGCCGCGCAGTTCGCTTCCACAGCCCGCGGCGAGCTCGCTGCGGTCGTCGACGCGGTGCTCCCGCTCGATCGCGCGGCCGACGCCCACCGGCGCATGGACGACGGTTCGGTGTTCGGCCGCATCGTCCTCGTTCCCTAGCTCCGTAGCGCGCGGCCGGACTCTGGGGACCGCCTTACTCGTGCACCCAGACCTCGGTGCCGACCTGAGCGAACTTGTACAGCGCGAGCGCGTCGGGGATGCGCATGTTCACGCAGCCGTGGCTCTTGCGTGCGCCCGGGCCGAAGTCGTTGTGCCAGTAGGTGCCGTGGAAGCCCTGGTCGCCGTCGAAATACGAGACCCATGGCACGTTCTTCGTGCAGTAGTCGTACTGGGGGCTCTTGCCGTCGCAGTTGCCCATGTCCTGGATGGGCAGCTGCGCGTAGACCGTGTAGTGGCCATCGCGCGTCTCGTGCACCCCGCCCGTGCCGATTGCGATCGGGTAGGTCGCCACGGCCTTCTCTTCGCCGGACTTGGGGCCCTCGAAGAGCGTCGTCGTGCCGGCGCTCTTGTCGACCTCGATGCGACGGAACACCGTCGTCGTCGTATACTGCACGACCTGGCCCTGCAGCTTGAACGAGAAATCACCGCTCTTCAGCGAGTCGCCGATCTGCGTCGCAAGGCCGTCTGTCGAGGTGATGCCGTAGCCGTTCTGGCCCTTCTGCACGACCCTCAGGATCTTGCCGGCCGAGTTCGTGACATCGGTCTCGTTCTGCGCCTGCTGGTTGACCTTGGCAGGCAGATCGGCCACGGCGCTCTCGATCGCCGACCGGTTCGGGGTGACGGCGAACTCGCCGGTCAGCGAGTCGGCCTTGACCGTGAACCACGATGCGAGCGTGGCAAGCGGCACGGCCTCGGCCCGCTGGTCCTGCAGGTAGAAGCCCGCGGTGTCGACCTGCTGGTTGAGCTTGTCGGCGAACGCCTGCGCCTTCGCCGTGGTGGCGGCCGCGTCGACCGCGGTCAGTTTCGGCTGCACCGTGAGCGACAGACCGCTCGAGAGGAGTGCCCCCGGGCCGGCCGCCGTTGCCGTCGAGTCGCCCGAGGTGAGCGCCGTGCCGAGGCTCGCGGCGAGCGCGTCGAGATCGACCCCCTGCCCGGGCTTCGACGGCGTCACAGTGAACTTCCCGGTCGCGGCGTCGAAGATCACGCCGGCCTGGGTCGCGTTGGTGAAGAGCTCGGGGGCCGCGTGGCGCAGAGCCGGCAGCGCCGTGTCGGGGTCGAGGGTGACGGTGCCTGCGACCGGCTTCGGATTCCAGGCGGTCACCTTCCACAGCGGGTGGTCGTCGAACGCGGCGGTGGCGAGCGCCTTCGCGTTGACCGTCGCGCCCAGCTGCGCGGCGGTGAGCGTCGCATCGCCGATGTGGATCTGCGCGCGATCGAGGCGGTCGGTGATCGCCTGCTGCGCGAGGCCGGAGGTCGTGAAGCCGAGCGGCGCGCCCGCCGCCGTCACGCCGGGGGCGATCAGCACGAGTGAGGCGACGACGGCAGCTGCGACGAGAACGCCACCGGGGATGCCGAGCCAGAGGCCGAGACGCTTCTTGCGGGGCTCCGGGGCCACCCACGTGGGCGTCGGGCCGACCGTGGCCTGGGGGTCGACGATCGCGGTCGTGGCGGTCTCGCCGACGACGGCACTGTCGACTCTGGTCACTTCGTCGGTCATTCGGGCCCCCTGCGATGCGGTGCCAGCTGAATCGACACACACTCACAAAAAGAGTACGACGGGCGCGCGCGATATCAGGAATCCGCCACGGACACGAACCGGCAACGATCGCCGCGACTCGCTAATCTCTGCGCATGGAGCAGTGGAGCGACTTCTTCGTCGCGACCGCCGGCGCCGCCGCGGCGCTGGCCGGTCTCGTCATCGTCGCGATGTCGGTCAACGTCGCCCAGATCATCAAGTTCCCCCAATTGCCGCCACGCGCCGGGGCCACGATCGCCTCACTCGTGATGGCCCTGCTCACGGCGCTTGCGGGGCTCGCCCACCAGCCGGACCGCATCTTCGGGCTCGAGACCCTCGCCTTCGGCCTGATCTCATGGGCGTTGCACCTCCACAGCGGGCGGGTCGCCCTGCGCACGGGCCGTGCGACCGGGCGTTCGCGCGAAGAGGCGGTCAGAGTCGTCCTGCTCGGCCAGCTGCAGACGCTGCCGCTCGCCGCAGGCGGTGCGCTCGTCGCCCTCGCGGCGCCCGGCGGAGTCTACGTCGTCTTCGCCGGCATCCTCACCCTCTTCGCCCTCGCGATGCTCGACGCCTGGGTGCTGCTCATCGAGATCCTGCGGTGACCGTTTTCTTGACTCACTCAAGAAAACACGGAAAGCTAAGGGCGTGACGATCGCGGTTGACATCGAGCGGATGCTTCGCGACGCCGGCCTTCGTGTGACACGCCCCCGGCTGGCCGTCTTCGACGCCGTTCACCACAACCCGCACTCCGACACCGACACCCTGATCGCCGCCGCGCGAGCGCAGCTGCCCGAGGTGTCGCACCAGGCTGTCTACGACACGCTGCACATCCTCACCGAGGCAGGGCTCGTGCGACGCATCCAGCCGCAAGGGTCGCTCGCGCGCTATGAGGCGCGCGTCGGCGACAACCACCACCATGCCGTGTGCCGCACGTGCGGCGCTGTCGAAGACGTCGAGTGCGCCGTCGGCGAGGCGCCCTGCCTCGAGCCGTCCGACGCGCACGGCTTCCAGATCGAGACGGCCGAGGTCGTGTACTGGGGGCTGTGCCCTGCGTGCGCGGCGCCGGCCGAAGCATCCTGAACCCTCATCAATCCGTAACCCGGAAGGAACCTCATGTCCGACCCTGAAGAGCACGGCGTCTTCACCACCGACGATGTCCACGACCAGCCGATCACTCCGGAGGCCGAAGCTGAGTGCCCGGTTCCGCATGGGGCACGTGCACCGCGCCCGACCGCGGGCTCTGCCAACCAGGGCTGGTGGCCCGAGCGGCTCAACCTCAAGCTGCTGGCGAAGAACCAGCCGGTGCTGAACCCCTACGGCGACGAGTTCGACTATGCCGAGGCTTTCCAGACCATCGATCTGCCCGCCGTGAAGGCGGACATCGCCGAGGTGCTCACCACCTCGCAGCCGTGGTGGCCGGCCGACTTCGGCAACTACGGCCCGCTGATCATCCGCATGGCGTGGCACAGCGCGGGCACGTACCGCATCCAGGACGGGCGCGGCGGCGGCGGCACCGGGCAGCAGCGCTTCGCGCCGCTCAACTCGTGGCCGGACAACGTGAGCCTCGACAAGGCACGCCGCCTGCTGTGGCCCGTCAAGAAGAAGTACGGCAAGAGCCTCTCGTGGGCCGACCTGATGATCCTCGCCGGCAACGTCGCGCTCGAGACCATGGGCTTCAAGACCTTCGGCTTCGCCGGCGGGCGGGTGGATGCCTGGGAGCCGGACGACGACGTGTACTGGGGCCCGGAGACCACCTGGCTTGACGACAAGCGGTACCACGGCGACCGTGAGCTCGAGGACCCGCTGGCCGCGGTGCAGATGGGCCTCATCTACGTGAACCCGGAGGGCCCGAACGGGAACCCCGACCCGGTGGCATCCGCCCGTGATATCCGCGAGACCTTCAAGCGGATGGCCATGAACGACGAGGAAACCGTCGCGCTGATCGCCGGCGGCCACACCTTCGGCAAGACGCACGGCAACGCGCCGGCTGACGCTCCCGGCCCGAACCCCGAGGCCGCGCCGTTCGAGCAGCAGGGCTTCGGCTGGAAGAGCGACCACAAGTCGGGTGTCGGCATCGACGCGATCACCTCGGGCCTCGAGGTGACCTGGACGTACCACCCGACCCGGTGGGACAACGAGTTCTTCCACATCCTGTACGGCTACGAGTGGGAGCTCATGGAGTCGCCAGCCGGCGCCCACCAGTGGCGGCCGGTGCAGGGTGGCGGCGACGGCCTGGTGCCGGAGTCGTTCGGCGACGGCAAGCGCGAGCCGCGCATGCTGACCTCTGACCTGGCGCTGCGCTTCGACCCGGCATACGACCAGATCTCGCGTCGCTTCCGCGACGATCAGGATGCCTTCGCCGACGCCTTCGCCCGCGCGTGGTTCAAGCTGACCCACCGCGACATGGGTCCGATCGCCCGCTACCTCGGCCCCGAGGTGCCGAGCGAGGAGCTCATCTGGCAGGACCGCGTGCCGGCCGCGCCCGGTGTCCTCACGGATGCTGACATCGCGGCGCTCAAGACGGCGATCGCGGAATCCGGCCTCACCGTCTCGCAGCTCGTCACGACCGCGTGGGCGTCGGCTTCGACGTTCCGTGGCTCTGACAAGCGCGGCGGCGCCAACGGCGCCCGTATCGCGCTCGAGCCGCAGAGGTCGTGGAAGGTGAACAACCCCGAGCAGCTCGCTCTGGTGCTCGCCAAGCTGCGTGAGATCAAGAACGCGTCGAGCGCGCCGGTTTCGCTCGCCGATCTGATCGTGCTCGCGGGCAACGTGGGCGTCGAGCAGGCGGCCGCCGCCGCCGGGGTGCCGGTCGAGGTCGGGTTCACGCAGGGCCGCGGCGACGCCACCCAGGAGCAGACCGACGTCGACTCGTTCCACTATCTCGAGCCCAAGCAGGACGGGTTCCGGAACTACTACGGCGTGCAGTCCGTGCTGCCCGAAGAGCACGTCTTCGTCGATCGCGCCAACCTGCTGACCCTCTCGGCGCCCGAGGCGACCGTGCTCGTCGGCGGCCTGCGCGCGCTCGGCGCCAACTGGGACGGTTCCTCGACCGGCGTGTTCACCTCGCGCCCGGGCGTGCTGACGAACGACTTCTTCGTCACGCTGCTCGACCTCGGCACCTCGTGGACGCCGCTCGACGAGGGCGGCCACGCCTACCGCGGCACCACGGCGTCGGGCGAGACGATCATCGGCTCGCGCATCGACCTGCTGTTCGGGGCGAACAGCGAGCTGCGCGCGGTCGCCGAGGCGTACGCGACGGATGACGCGGCCGAGCTGTTCGTGCGCGACTTCGCCGCGGCGTGGCAGAAGGTCATGGAACTCGACCGCTACGACGTGAAGTAGCAGAACTCACACGAGAGGCCGCCCTTCGGGGCGGCCTCTTCGCGTTCAGGCATCCGTTTCTCTCTACACGTACGGGCTACACGTACGGGTCGTCGCGGTCGACGGTGCTGCGCTGCACCCGCTCGCCCGTGGCGGGGCCGACATAGCTGCGGCTCGTCGCGACCGAGCGGCTGCGATGGGTCGCGATGAGAACGATGCCGAGGATGATGCCGACGGCGCCCGCGACCATGAGGATGTAGCCCACGATCGTGAGGTTCACCCAGGCGACTTGCACGTGAACCGCGAACGCGAGGATCGCGCCGATCACGAAGAGGACGATTCCGGTTCCGAGACTCATGACTGCCCGGTTCCCCATGGCGTCGACGCTCAATCAGATGAGCATTGCGTTACGAGTCCTGACGGATGTCGCACGCCGGGGTTAGCCTGCCGAAATGACGGAAGCACCGACCATCTCGACTCTGGGCGAGCTGCGAGCGAGCGGCCACGAACAGAAGCCACTGCGGGCAGAGCTGCGCGACAACCTGCTCGCGAAGCTGCGTGCGGGCGAGAACCCGTGGCCGGGGCTGCACGGCTTCGAGTCGAGCGTGATCCCGCAGCTCGAGCGGGCGCTCATCGCCGGGCACGACATTGTGCTGCTCGGCGAGCGCGGGCAGGGCAAGACCCGCCTGCTGCGCACGATCGGCGGACTGCTCGACGAGTGGACGCCGGTCATCGCGGGGTCCGAACTGGCTGAGCATCCGTTCGACCCGATCACTCATGAGTCGCGGCGGCGTGCCGCCGAACTCGGCGACAGCCTTCCGGTCGCGTGGCGGCACCGCAGCGAGCGCTACGTCGAGAAGCTGGCCACCCCCGACACGAGCGTGGCCGACCTGATCGGCGACGTCGACCCGATGAAGGTGGCAGAGGGGCGCTCGCTGGGCGACCCGGAGACGATCCACTTCGGGCTGATCCCGCGCAGCCACCGCGGCATCGTCGCGATCAACGAGCTGCCGGATCTTGCCGAGCGCATCCAGGTGTCGATGCTCAACGTGATGGAGGAGCGCGACATCCAGATCCGCGGCTACGTGCTGCGGCTGCCGCTCGACGTGCTCGTCGTGGCCTCGGCGAACCCCGAGGACTACACGAACCGCGGCCGCATCATCACGCCGCTCAAGGACCGGTTCGGGGCCGAGATCCACACGCACTACCCGCAGCGGCTGGATGCCGAGACGGCGGTCATCCGGCAGGAGGCCGAGCTCGTGGCGGCCGTGCCCGACCATCTGATCGAGATCCTCGCGCGGTTCACCAGGGCCCTGCGCGAGTCGACCTCGGTCGACCAGCGCAGCGGGGTGAGCGCGCGGTTCGCGATCGCGGGCGCCGAGACGATCGCGGCCTCTGCACTGCATCGCGCAGCGGCGCACGGGCGAGCGGATGCTTCGGCCGACGCCACCGCGCGCGTGGTCGATCTGCAGACCGCGGTCGACGTGCTGGGCGGCAAGATCGAGTTCGAGACGGGCGAAGAGGGGCGCGAGAGCGAGGTGCTCACGCACCTGCTGCGCACAGCGACCGCCGACACGGTGCGCGAGCACTTCCGCGGAATCGACTTCGGGCCGCTCGTCGACGCGATCGAGTCGGGCGCGATGGTCGTCACGGGCGAGGCGGTGACCGCGCGCGAGTTCCTTGCCGGGCTGCCGCGGCTCGGGGAGTCCGAGCTGTATGACGAGACGGCCGCGCGCCTGGGCGCGTCGACCGAGGGTGAGCGGGCGGCCGCGATCGAGCTGGCGCTCGAGGGGCTGTATCTCGCGCGGAAGATCGGCAAGGACACCGACGGCAGCGAGACGGTCTATGGCTGAGATGGCCGAATCGCACGAAGCGCATCACGCGCGCTTTCAGCGCTACCAAGGCGGCGACCCCCTCGCCCCGCCCGTCGACATCGCCGAGGCGCTCGACAAGATCGGCGAGCAGGTCATGGCCGGGTACTCGGCCGAGCGCGCGATGCGCGAATACCTGCGCCGCGGCGGCGAGGGGCGCACGGGCCTCGACGACCTCGGTCGCCGGGTGTCCGAGCGGCGGCGCGAGCTGCTGCAGCGCCACAAGCTCGACGGCACCATGCAGGAGATCAAGCAGCTGCTCGACAAGGCCGTTCTCGAGGAGCGGAAGCAGCTCGCCCGCGATGTCGACCTCGATGAGTTCGACCGCTCGTTCGCCGAGACGCGGCTCGAGAACCTCCCGGCGTCGACCTCGGCGGCCGTGAACGAGCTGGCCGACTACCCGTGGCGGTCGAGCCAGGCGCGCACCGACTACGAGAAGATCAAGGACCTGCTCGGCCGCGAGCTGCTCGATCAGCGCTTCGGCGGCATGAAGCAGGCGCTCGAGAACGTGACGGACGCCGACCGCGAGGCCGTCGGCGAGATGCTGAACGACCTCAACGGCCTGCTCGAGAAGCATGCGCGCGGCGAGGACACGCCAGAGGACTTCGCCGATTTCATGGCGAAGCACGGCGGATTCTTCCCCGAGAACCCGCAGAACGTCGACGAGCTCATCGACACGCTGGCCAAGCGATCGGCCGCCGCCCAGCGCATGCTCAACTCGATGACCGAGGAGCAGCGTCAGGAGCTCTTCAGCCTCTCGGCGCAGGCCTTCGGCTCGCCGGAGCTCATGCAGCAGCTCGCGCGCCTCGACCAGAGCCTGCAGTCGCTGCGGCCGGGAGAGGACTGGTCGGGCTCCGAGCGCTTCGACGGCGACCAGCCGCTCGGACTCGGCGAGGGCGCGGGTGTCCTGCAGGATCTCGCCGACCTCGACGAGCTCTCGGAGCAGCTGTCGCAGTCGTACGAGGGCGCCCACATGGACGACATCGACCTCGACAAGCTCGCCAGGCAGCTCGGCGACCAGGCCGCCATCGACGCACACACGCTGCGCGAGCTCGAGCGGGCGCTGCGTCGAGACGGCACCCTGCGCCGCGACTCGACAGGGCGGCTGCAGCTCACGCCGAAGGCGATGCGGCAGCTCGGGACGACGCTGCTCAAGGACATCGCGAAGCGGATGTCCGCACGGCAGGGTCAGCGCGAGCTGCGCCAGGCCGGAGCCGCCGGCGACCTGTCGGGTGCGACGCGCGCGTGGGAGTTCGGGGACACGGAGCCGTGGGACATCCCGCGCACTGTCCTCAACGGCATCCGTCGCCGCGCGGGCGCGCCTGGCGCGCCCGGTTCCCGCCTGATCGGCATCGACGACATCGAGATCGCCGAGACCGAGGCGCGCACGCAGGCGGCGGTCGCGCTGCTCGCCGACACATCGTTCTCGATGGAGATCGACGGTCGCTGGGTGCCGATGAAGCGCACCGCACTCGCCCTGCACACCCTGATCAAGAGCCGGTTCCGCGGCGACGACCTCCAGCTCATCGGCTTCGGGCGGCACGCCGAGGTGATGGACATCGAAGAGCTCACCGCCCTCGAGGCGAGCTGGGCGAAGGGCACCAACCTGCACCACGCGCTGCTGCTGGCGAACCGGCACTTCCGCAAGCATCCGAACGCCCAGCCCGTGCTCCTGATCGTCACGGACGGCGAGCCGACCTCGCACCTCGAGGCCGACGGCGAGGTGCGCTTCTCGTACCCGCCACACCCGGTCACGATCGCCTATACGGTGCGCGAGCTCGAGAACTCGATGCGGCTCGGCGCGCAGATCACGTTCTTCCGGCTCGGCGACGACCCGAGCCTCGCCCGGTTCGTCGACAACATGGCCAAGCGTGTCGAAGGACGCGTGGTCGCCCCGGAGAACGACGATCTCGGCGCAGCCGTGGTCGGCTCGTACCTCGGCTCGCGCTCGTGGCCGACGCTCGGCGGCAACGACTGGGCGGGCTGGGGCGGCCGGGGCCTTTGGGGCGACTAGCGTCGGTCTGCTCGCTGCGATCGGCTAGCGTCGCAGGGTGACCCGGCCGCTGCGCACCGCCCTGTTCGGCGCTGTCCTGCTTGCTCTGGGCGGGCTCGCGCTGGTGACCGGCGTGCTGCCGGCGAAGGATGCTGCGACGCTCGGCGCCCGCGTCTGGCCCATCCTGCTCTTCGTGATCGCCATCACGGTCGTCGCAGAGCTCGCGACCGCCGCCGGGCTGTTCGATTGGATCGCCGGGCTCGCCGCCCGCTGGGGGCGCCGCCGGGGCTGGCTGCTGTGGCTGCTCATCGCGCTGATCGCCGTCGTGAGCACGGTGTTCCTGTCGCTCGACACCACCGCGGTGCTGCTGACGCCGATCGTGATCGTGCTCGCGCGCCGCGTCGGGCTCAACCCGCTGCCGTTCGCACTCACGACCGTGTGGCTCGCGAACACGGCGTCGCTGCTGCTGCCGGTCTCCAATCTCACGAACCTGCTCGCCGAGCAGCACCTCGGCGGCATCGGCCCGGCGGCGTTCGCGGCGGCCGTGTGGCCCGCGCAGCTCGCGGGCGTGGTCGTGCCGCTCGCGCTCGTGGCGGTGCTGTTCCGACGCGACCTCGCCATGTCCTACGACGACCCGGGCCCGGTGCGTCTCGCCGACCGGCGGCTCACGTCGGCGGCCGGCGTCGTGCTCGTGCTGCTTGTCGTCGGGCTGGTATCCGGCGTCGCCGTGTGGATTCCTGGGTGCGCGGCCGCCGTCGTGCTCGTCATCGCGTTCGCCCTATTGCGCCCGCGTGAGCTGAGTGTGCGGCTGCTGCCATGGCCGACCCTCTTGCTGGTGTGCGGCCTGTTCCTCCTGGTCGCCGCTCTCGGCGCGGCCGGGCCGGGCGCCCTGCTCGAGCGGCTCGTGCCGAGCGGTGACGGGCTGCCTGCACTGCTCGGCGTGGCGGCGATCGGCGCCACAGCGGCCAACGTGACCAACAACCTGCCCGCGTATCTTGCCCTCGAGCCCACTGTGCACGGGCTGCTTCCCGGGCTCGCGCTGCTGATCGGGGTGAACGCCGGCCCGCTCATCACCCCGTGGGCGTCGCTCGCGACGCTGCTGTGGCATGAGCGGGTGCGGAGGCTCGGCGTCGGAATCCGCTGGTCCCGGTATGTGCTGTACGGATGCCTGCTCGCACCCGTCACCGTCGTACTGGCGGTCGCGGCCCTCTGGGTGGTCAAGGCGTCGTAGGAACCAGGCGTATGACGCGCGATTGTTCCTACGTCATCGCCGGAATCGTAGGAACAAGCGTGCGCTTTGCGCCCCGTTCCTACGCGGGAGCCTGTCGGGCCCACCGCCGGCGCGGGGCGCGCCATCACCCTCGCCGATGTCGGTGGCGACTGTCAGCATGACGTCATGAAGATCTTGAAGCAGCTCACGGTGTTCGACACTGCCGACCTTGACGCGTCCAGCGCGTTCTGGGCCGGACTGCTCGGTGGCGAGGTCGCCGCCGAGCCTGACTGGCACACCGTCATGGTCGACGGCGAACCGCGGGTCGCGTTCCAGCTCGCTCCGAACCACATTCGGCCCGACTGGCCAGACGGGCAGCCGCAGCAGCTGCACCTCGACGTCTACGTCGACGAGGCGCGTGAGGCGGTCGCGCTGGCCGAGTCGCTCGGCGCGCGGTTGCTGAAGGCGGCGCCGGAACTCGACGCGGAAGAGGGATTCCAGGTCTACGCCGACCCGTCGGGGCATCCGTTCTGCATCTGCTGGGGCTGACGACCGTGACCGTCGAGGTGCTGCCGGCGACCGGCCACTGGGCCGGGTTCGCCGAGTTCATGGTGCCGCCGGGTGGCGCAGGCGGGTGCGTGTGCATGTCGTACCGCGATGCTCGGCTCGACATGGCGGGCCGTGTCGCGCACATGAAGACGGAATGCGAACGCGAGCCGGGGCCCGGCGTGCTGGCGTACGTCGACGGTCAGGCGGCCGGCTGGTGCTCGGTCGCGCCGAAGTCGACCTATCGGCGGCTGCTCAATTCGCGCACGATCCCGCACCTCGACGAAGAGCGTGACCCGTGGGCGATCGTGTGCTTCGTCGTGCGTCCGGGCTTCCGGCGGCGCGGGCTCATGCACGAGCTGCTCGACGGGGCGGTCGAGCACGCGCGCGCGTCGGGCGCCGAGCTCGTCGAGGGGTACCCGGCTGACCCGCGCGCTGATCGCGTCGATTCGACGAGCGGCTACGTCGGCACGACCGCGCTGTTCGAGGCGCACGGCTTCGAGCGGGTCGCCCCGACGAGCGCGCACTCGGGCGGCGCGGTGCGCTGGCTGATGCGCCGCGAGCTGGGCTAGCGCCTCACCACGCCGGCGCGAGTCACCAGGAGCCGCGGTGCTCCGGCACGAGGAACACGGCGGGGACGATGGCGACGAGCGTCGCGGCCAGCACAAGGAAGGAGACGCCGAGCGACATGCCGGGGTCGCTCGCCTGCGCGATCACGGCGGTGACAACGGAGACGGCGATGATCGAGCCGGCCTGGCGGAACATGCCGCGCAGACCCGAGACACCGGCGATCTGGCCCTTCGCGAACTGCAGGGTCGCGTTGTTCGCCGCAGGCACCGCGAGGCCCATTCCGAGGCCCGTGATCGCCGCCGAGATCGACAGCCAGACATACGCGCTCAGGCCGGCCGGCGGCAGGAACATCATGACGAGGCCGCCCGAGACGAGCAGGAAGCCGACGATCATCGGCAGGCGGTAGCCCGTGCGCCGCAGTGCGAAGACGGCGATGCCCGCGATGCAGATCATGCCGACGGCGCGCGCGGTGAGCAGGGTGCCGCTCGCGAGCGCGGAGATGCCGAAGCGCTCCTGGGCGTAGAGCGGCACGAGTGCGCCGAACCCGATCGCCGCGGCGCCGTAGAGGAAGTTGATGACGTTCATCACCCCGAAGCCCCGGCCGACGAGCAGGTGCAGCGAGATGAAGGGGGCCGGGGCGCGGCGCGTGTGCCGCACGAACAGCCAGCCGAAGACGACCGCGAGCGCCTCGGGCACCAGAACGCCGGGGGAGTGCCAGGCCACCCCGTCGCCGAGCACGGCGATGCCGATCATCGCCGAGAGGATCGTGGCGGCCATGGTCAGGGTGCCGACGAAGTCGAGCCGGCCGCCGCGGTGCCCCTGTGTCGCCGGGAAGAAGGCCGCACCGAGCAGCACGAGCGCGATGCCGATGGGCACGTTGACGAGGAAGATGCCGCGCCATGACCAGTAGGTCACGAAGATGCCGCCAAGGATCGGCCCGACGACGCCGCCGATCGGGAAGATGCTCGTGAACATGCCGAGCGCGCGATCGCGGTTGCGGCCGAAATGGTCGGAGACGATGCCGCTCGCGGCGGGCATGATGGACCCGCCGCCGAGCGCCTGCACGGCCCGCAGCGCCACGAGCATCTGGATGTTCTGAGCCAGCCCGCACAGGAGCGAGGTCGCGGTGAACAGCACCACGGCGGCGAGGAACACCCGCTTGCGGCCATACATGTCGCTGATCTTCCCGGCGAGCGGCATGACGAGCACCTGGCCGAGCGAGTAGATCGTGATGGTCCACGCGCCCCACTGCACACCTGCGTGCAGCTCGCGCTGCAGGGAACTGAGCGCGGTCGCGACGACGGTGCCGTCGACCGACACCATGAACAGCCCGATCGACACGATCGCGAACACCAGGCCGCGGCGAGGCAGCGGCTCATCGTCCGCACGAGCCGGCGAGGGCGCGGCGGATGCCTCGGCGCGCGCTGTCTGGGTCACCTGAACAGGCTACCCCGTTAGTTGCCGCTTGCTAACTATTTGCCGCGAGTGCAGGCGCTCGTCACGCGACGCTGACCTCGACCGTGTGCCATCCGGTCGCCCCGTCGGGCAGTACGTCGGAGACGCCGGAGGTCTGCTGCACGCCGTCGGCGTTGGTGGCGCGCACGCGCAGCTGGTGGTCGCCCGGGGTCGCGTGCCATGACCAGCGCCACTGCACCCAGGTGTCGACGTTCACCGCGGCGGCCAACTCGGCCTCGTTCCACGGGCCGTCGTCGACCTGCACCTCGACCTTCGAGATGCCGACGTGCTGCTCCCACGCGACGCCCGCGATCCACTGCTGTCCGGCCCCCAGTCGCACGCCGGGGCGCGGCACGTCGATGCGCGACGACTGCTTCACGGGCGCCTTCTCGGCCCAGCCCTGCGTCACCCAGTACCCCTGGTAGTCGGCGAAACGCGTGACCTTGAGGTCGACGACCCACTTCGTCGCCGACACGTAGCCGTAGAGCCCCGGCACGACGAGCCGCGCGGGGAAGCCGCGCGCGAACGGCAGCGGTTGGTCGTCCATTCCGATCGCGAGAATCGCCGCGCGGTCGGGGTCGGTCATGGCCGACAGCGGTGTCGCGGCGGTGTAGCCGTCGAAGCTCTCCGAGTACACCATGTCGGCGTCGCCCGTGACCCCGGCCCGCTCGAGCAGCAGCCGCACCGGGTACCCGAGCCACTTCGCCGTGCTGATCAGCGGGCCGCCGACGTCGTTCGAGACGCAGGCGAGCGTCACGTAGTGCTCCTCCATCGGCAGCTCGTTCAGCTCTTTCCAGCTCAGCGTGAACGGATGCTTCACCATGCCGTGCACGTTCAGCGACCACTGCTCGGGGTCGAGCTGGGGGATCACGAGCTCGACGTCGGTCCGGTAGAACTTGTCCAGCGGCGTGATGACGGGCGTGATGCCCGACACGTCGAACGAGGCGGCGGCGGGCACGGGCGTCGCGGATGCCGCGGGCCGAGGCAGTTTGAAGGCGGCCCGTGCGTTCGCGGCGGCGCTCGCCGTGCGCGTCGCGAGCTGGCCGCCGATGGTGGCGACCACGCCGATCGCGGCGGCCGCCACCGACCACGACAGGAAGGCTCGGCGGGAGGGAGAGGTCTGGGCGCGCGGCGGCACGGCAGCAGGCATCCGCCTGATCAGGAATACGAGCACCCACGCGCCCGCGATGCCGGTGACGACGGCCGGCAGGGCGGCGAGCGCCGTGGCGTCGGCCCGGCTCAGCGCCGCGGCGACGCCGATCGCGCCGCCTGCGAGCACGATCACGCGCCCGAGCCACGGCCGACGAGCCTCGAGCACCCCGGCGAGTGCGGCGACGACTCCGACCACGACGGCGAGCACGACGAACAGGAACGCCTTGTCGCCGTGCCCGAAGACCCTGATCACGGCTTCTTTCATCGGCCCGGGCGTCAGGTCGATGATCGCCGAGCCGACGACCACGAACGGGCTGAACGCGCGCGCCGCGATCGCGGCGGTCACGGTGCCCGCGCCGAGGCCGAGCAGCACGGCCGCGACGCCCGCGCCGGCTGGGCGCAACCATGACCGGGAACTCACACTCACACGCTACGTCGGGAGTCTTTTGATGCGCTGATATGATGAATCCATCAATTCGTCAATCAATGGAACGAAGGCGAAGATGCAGCACCGCCCGTCGCTCAGCGACGTCAAGGCCGATCTGTTCAGGGGACTGGCGCATCCGCTGCGCATCCGTGTTCTCGAATTGCTGAACGAGGCGGAAGACGGCCCGCCCGGCGAGGTGGCGGTCGGTGAGCTGCTCGCCCAGACGGGTCTCGAGGCGAGCCACCTCTCGCAGCACCTCGCCGTGCTGCGGAAGTACCGCCTGGTCGAGAGCGAGCGGCGCGGCAGCCAGGTCTACTACCGGCTCGCGTTCGCGTCGGTCGCGGGCCTGCTCGAGGCGGCGCGCACTCTCCTGGGCGAACTGCTCGAGGCGCGTGGCGACGAACTCGCCGAGCACCTCGACGCGCACTCCGCCGGGGTCCGATGAGCGCCGCGGACCGCGTCGCGTCGCTTCTGCCGGGCCGGGCCGACTACGCGCGGCTGCGCACCAGCTGGCGCGCAGATCTCCTCTCAGGTCTCACCGTCGGCATCGTCGCGCTGCCGCTCGCGCTCGGCTTCGGCGTCAGCTCGGGCGCCGGGGCCGAAGCAGGGCTCGTGACCGCGATCATCGCGGGAGTCGTCGCTGCGGTGTTCGGCGGGTCGAATGTGCAGGTCTCCGGCCCGACCGGGGCGATGGTCGTGGTGCTCGCGCCGATCGTCGCGCAGTACGGCACCGGGGCACTCGGTGCGGTATGCGTGATCGCGGGAATCCTGGTGGCGCTCGCAGGCGCCCTCCGGCTCGGGCGCGCCGTCGGCCTGCTGCCGTGGCCGGTGATCGAGGGCTTCACCCTGGGCATCGCGGCGACGATCTTCCTGCAGCAGCTGCCGCAAGCCGTCGGCCTTTCTGCTCACGGGCTGTCGAGCAACGCCGCCGTCGCGGCTGCGCAGGCGATAGCCCGCGCTCAGCTTCCGACCGTGCTGTGGAGTCTCGCCGTCGTCGTCGCCACCGCGCTCGTGATGCTCGCGGCCCCCAAGGTCATTCCCGTGGTGCCCGGCTCGATCGTCGCGATCATCGTCGTCTCAGGGCTCACCGTGCTGCTGCGGCTCCCGGTCGCGAAGCTCGGGGCGCTTCCCGCTGGGCTGCCGGCCCCGCGGCTGCCGGGATTCGACCTCGCGACGATCTCGCACCTCGCCCTGCCCGCGATCACCGTCGCCGCGCTCGCCGCGATCGAGTCGCTGCTCTCTGCCCGCGTAGCCGCATCGATCTCCGACACGGGCCCCTACAACGCCGACCGCGAGCTCGTCGGCCAAGGGCTCGCGTCGATCGTGGCCGGCTTCTTCGGCGGCATGCCCGCGACCGGGGCCATCGCGCGCACCGCCGTGAACGTGCGCAGCGGCGCGCAGACGCGTGTCGCGGCGATCGTGCACGCGGCGGTCCTCCTTGTGATCGTCGTGGCGGCGTCGCACGTCGTCGCCCTCATCCCGCTCGCCGCGCTCGGAGGCGTGCTGATGGTCACCGCTGTCCGCATGGTCTCGCCGCGCACCGTGCGCGCCGTCATCCGATCGTCCCGCTCCGATGCCGCCGTGTTCTGGATCACTGCTGTGATCACCGTGAGCGTCGACCTCATCTACGCCGTCGGCGCCGGCCTCGTCATCGCCGCCGCCGTCGCCCTGCGGAATGTGGCGCGGTCTGCGGGCGCCCAGCGCGAAGCCCTGCCGGGCGGTGCCGCCCCCGGCGACGAGCGCATCGCGCTGTTCCGCATCGACGGCGCGCTGTTCTTCGGCGCGGCCGAGCGGGTGCTCGATCAGATCTCCGCCATCAGCGATGTGGACGTCGTGATCCTCCGGCTCTCGCAGATCCGCTATCTCGACGCGACAGGCGCCCAGTTCCTCACCGAGCTCGTGCAGCGGCTCGAGCGCCGTGGCATCACCGTGCTGGTCAAAGGGATCCAGGCGCAGCATCTCGGGCTCGCCGAGCGCGTGGGGGTGATCGCCGCGCTGCGGCACCACAAGCACCTCTTCGACGAGCTGCCGCCCGCCGTCGAGCATGCGCGCAGCCACGTCGCGCGCGCCACGACCGCCTACTAGAGCGAGGTCTTCGCCTGTGCGGGCGCGTCCACATCGGCGAGCTGCCGGTAGACCACGCGCTCGTGGTAGGTGTAGCGCAGCAGGAAGCCGATCACCAGCAGCGCGGCCTGGGTCAGGATCGTGTGGCTGTGCAGGTGCAGCAGCTCGACCGCCGCCCACAGCACGAAGGTGCGCACGGCCGACTCGATCGCATTGAACCCGGCCGAGTGCCCGAAGCGCGACCACAGCCGCCGCGCCCCGGCGCGCAGGTCGTGGTACAGGAAGTGCTCCTGGGCGATGAAGTTGCCGACGATCGTGATGACCGCTGCGGCGATCGCCGCCTCGATGTAGGTCCAGCCAGCCTGCTGCAGCGCCCACATGATCGCGAGGTTGGCGATGCCGCCGATGAATCCGATGAGCGCGAAGCCCGGCATCCGCCCGATGCGCAGCTCGACGATCTGGCGCGTGAGCCGCCCGACCTGCTTGATGTCGGCCTTCGACTCGCCGCCGCCGCGCGGCGCCAGGGTCGCGGGCACCTCCACCAGATTCATCTGCTTGCGGCACAGGATCTCGAGCAGGATCTTGAAGCCGCGCGGCTTGAGCGACCCGAGGTCGATCGCGTCGAGGCGTACGGCGAAGAACCCCGACATCGGGTCGGTCGACTTCGCGAGCTTGCGCGGGAACAGCAGCTTGGCGATGCCATTTCCGAAGTGGGAGAAGAACACCCGGACCCCGTCTGAGAGCCCCTCGGCCGAGCCGCCCTCGACGAAGCGCGAACCGGCGACGAGATTCACGCCGTCGGCCTCGCCACGGAGTGCGGTGTCGATCAGCCGGGGCAGCATCTCGGGCGGATGCTGCAGATCGCCGTCCATCACGACGGCCCAGCGGCCGTTCGCCACGCGGAAGCCTTCGAGCACGGCGCCGCCGAGCCCGTCGACCGGCACGTCGCGGTGAATCAGTCGCACGGGGACCGCGTAGCGCGCCGCAACGTCGAGGATCACGGCAGGGGTGTCGTCGTTCGAGTCGTCGACGAAGACGATCTCGACCGAACGCGACCCGACGGCCGCTTGGGTACGGGAGACAAGTTCTTCGACGTTCAACGATTCGTTGAAGGTCGGCACGATGATGGTGACGTCCATGATTGCTTAGAAGACGTTATCCCGCCCGGCGCTGAGAAAGTGCACAGGCGAGGCTTTCGAACGGAGTCGAAGATGACGGATGCCGGGGCTGAGCTCACCCTGCCCGACGGTCGCGTGCTGCGGTTCTACGACACGGGCGCAAGCAGCGGTGACCGGGTCCTGGTCTGGCATTCGGGTACGCCGCACACCGGTCGCATCATCGGGCCGGTGCGGGCTGCGGCCGAGGCAGTGGGTGCCCGCGTGATCTCGGTCGCGCGCGCTGGCAACGGCGGTTCCACGCGGCTGGTGGGGCGGAGCGTGGCGGATTCAGCGCGCGACGCGCTCGCGGTGCTCGACCATCTCGGGGTCGAGCGGTTCGCGACCGTCGGCTCGTCGGGCGGCGGCCCGCACGCGCTCGCGCTCGGGGCGCTCGCGGGGGAGCGCGCGGTCGGCGTCGCGACCTTCGCCTCGGTCGGGCCGTATCGCACGGACGACCCTGGCTGGTTCGACGGCATGGCGGACCCGCGTGCGCTGCGCGCCGCGACCGAGGGGCTGTCGGCGCGCGCCGCCTATCAGGAGACCGCGGAGTTCGACCCCGAGGTGTTCATCGCGGCCGACTGGGCCGCGCTCGAGGGGGAGTGGGCGGAGCTCGGGCAGGACGCCATGGCCGCGGCGGAGCTCGCCGACGGCGGCGAGGTCGACGACGACTGCGCGTTCGTCTTCGACTGGGGTGTCGAGCTGTCAGGCATCCGCGCCCATGTCCTGATCGTGCAGGGAGAGCAAGACCGCATGGTGCCCGCCGGGCATGCCACGCGTCTGCTGCGGGCGCTGCCGAGCGCGACGTCGTGGTGGCTCGCTGAGGACGGGCACGTGTCGGTGCTGCGCGCGCTGCCGCTCGCGATCGACTGGCTGCGCGAGCACGGACTGTAGCCTGGCGTAGTGGGATACCTCGTCTACGGAACCGGCGCCGAGTACGAAGTCGACGATCGCGCGCTCGCGCACCTGAAGATCGCCATCGTCGCGAAGCTGCGGCTGCAGGAGTCGTTCCTGCTCAACTGGACGATCCCGGCCGAGCACGGCTCCGGCCGGGTCAGCCTGTGGATCTCGCCCGGGATTCCGCTGCAGTTCCGGTTCTCGGGCAGCAAGCCGCCCGAGCTCGACCGCGTCTGGATCGACGCGATGTCGCGCTCGTCGCACGGTGTGCGCGGCATGGTGCTGATGGCGGAGAACGAGGCGGCCGAGTACCTCAAGGCCGCCGGATCGCCGAGCGCCATCTAGATCTGGGCGCCCTGGGGGGCGTGCGCCTCTACCCATCATGCGGCGCATGCGCCTCTAGGAACTCATACACCGCGACGCGGTCGACGCCCGTGAAGGTTCCCGTCGGCATCGCCGCGAGCAGTGACGAGTTGAGCCGCGCGCTCGGCCAGGCGTTCTCACTCCAACGCTCGGCGAGCTCGGCATCCGGTGTGCGGCAGCAGGCGGGGTCCGGGCACGTCGACGTGAGCCGTACCGCGGTGTCGCGGCCGCGGAACCACTTCGTGAACGCGAACTTCGTGCCGACCGACACCGAGAAGTCGCCGCTCGTCGACGACTCGATCTTCGACGTGCACCAGTACGAGCCGACAGGCTTGTCCGTGTACTGGTGGTACGGCGACAGCCGGTCCTCACGTTCGAACACCTGCCGGGCGCTCCAGTAGCGGCACACCAGCTGGCCCTCGACCGAGCCGAGGGCGTCGGTCGGGAACAGCGCGCCGTCGTTCTCGTATGCCTTCGAGATCGCGCCGGAGGAGTGCACCTTGAGGAAGTGCACCGGGATACCGAGGTGCTCGGTGGCGAGGTTCGTGAAGCGGTGCGCCGCCGTCTCGTACGACACGGCGAAGGCGTCGCGCAGATCCTCGACGGAGAGCTCGCGAGCGCGCTTCGCGTCTTCGAGGAAGTCGACGGCGCTCGCCTCGGGCACCATCAGCGCGCCGGCGAGATAGTTGGTCTCGACCCGCTGGCGCAGCAGCTCGCCGTAGTCCTTCGGCTCTGGGCGCCCCAGCACGTGCGCCGCGAGCGCCTGCAGCAGCGCCGTGCGCGGGTCGGTGCCCGCCTGCTTGATCGGAAGGTAGATGCGCCCGTGCTCGCGGTCGGTCACGCTGCGGGTCGAGGCGGGCAGGTCGTGCACGTAGTGCAGGGTGAAGCCGAGGTGGGATGCCAGCTCGCCGGTCGCCCGCTGCGACAGCGGGCCGCCGCGGTGGCCGATGGCGGCGAGCAGCTCGCGGGCCGCCTTCTCGAGTTCCGGGTAGTAGTTGTTCTTCGCTCGCTGCTCGGCGCGCAACTCGGTGTTGGCCCGGCGTGCCTCCTCCGGCGTCGCGGCCCGCTCGGTGTGCAGCCGCTCGAGCTCGCCATGGAGCGTGAGGATCGTCTCGATCGCCTCGTCGGAGAGCGTCTTGCGCAGCGGCAGCGCCGGCAGCCCGAGCGAGGCGAACAGCGGCCCGCGCTGCGCCCGCTCGAGGGCAATCTCGAGGCCGGCGCGCTTCGATGGCGCCTCGCTCGACAGCAGCGCGTCGACCTCGACGCCGAGCGCGTCGGCCAGGCGGTTCACCTCGCTCAGCTTCAACTCGCGGCGGCCGTTCTCGATCACCGACAACTGACTCGGCGCACGGTCGATCGCCGTGGCGAGCGTCTCGAGCGTCAGCCCCTTCTCGGAGCGGAGCTGGCGGATGCGTCGGCCGATGGTGAGCGAGTCCATGCCTTCCATGATGGGCGGCGCGCAGGCATCCGTCAGCCTTCTGATCCGCAGAAAAAGCCGCAAATTTCTGTAAACGGATTCCTTCACCGCCGGTTTTCCGCGGGTGAACCTGGTCTCAGGCATCCGAACACCGTCGAAGGAGACAACATGTTCACTGGCATTCGGCCCGGCGACCAGACCCAGACCGCGATCGACCTCGAGGCGGAGTGGGCCACAGACCCGCGCTGGGCGAACACCACCCGCGACTACACGGCGGAGGACGTCGTCTCGCTGCGCGGCCCCGTCCGCGAGGACGCGACGCTCGCCCGTCGCGGGGCGGAGCGGCTCTGGGAGCTCATCCGCACGAGCGGCGAGGACCCGTCGTACTGGGTCGCGGCCCTCGGGGCGCTGACCGGAAACCAGGCTGTGCAGCAGGTCAAGGCCGGCCTCGACGCCATCTACCTGTCGGGCTGGCAGGTCGCGGCCGACGCGAACCTCGCCGGCCAGACGTACCCCGACCAGAGCCTCTACCCGGCGAACTCCGTTCCTGCCGTCGTGCGCCGCATCAACAACGCGCTGCTGCGCACCTCGCAGATCGAGTTCGCCGAGACCGGCCAGTCGAGCCGCGAGTGGACCGTGCCGATCGTGGCCGACGCCGAGGCCGGCTTCGGCGGCCCGCTGAACGCCTACGAGCTCATGCAGGCCATGATCCAGGCGGGCGCAGGCGGCGTGCACTGGGAGGACCAGCTCGCGAGCGAGAAGAAGTGCGGCCACATGGGCGGCAAGGTGCTCGTGCCGACCTCGCAGCACATCCGCACGCTGAACGCCGCGCGGCTCGCGGCGGACGTCGCGGGGGTGCCGTCGGTCATCATCGCGCGCACGGATTCCTTGGCCGCGACCCTGCTCACGAGTGACGTCGACGAGCGCGACCGCGAGTTCCTGACAGGCACGCGCACGGCAGAGGGCTTCTACGAGGTCGAGAACGGCATCCGCCCCGTGATCGGCCGCGGCCTCGCCTACGCGCCCTACGCCGACCTGCTCTGGGTCGAGTCGAGCAAACCCGACATCGAACTGGCGCGCACCTTCGCCGAAGCGATCCACGACATCTACCCCGACCAGCAGCTGGCCTACAACTGCTCGCCGAGCTTCAACTGGCGCGGCCATCTCGACGACGACCAGATCGCGAGCTTCCAGCGCGAGCTGTCGGCAATGGGGTACGCGTTCCAGTTCATCACCCTCGCGGGCTTCCACGCCCTGAACCACTCGATGTTCGACCTCGCGCACGGCTACAAGGACCGTCAGATGTCGGCGTACGTCGAGCTGCAGGAGGCGGAGTTCGCCTCCGAGTCACGCGGCTACACCGCGACCAAGCACCAGGCCGAAGTCGGCACCGGCTACTTCGACCGCATCGCGACGGCCCTGAACCCCACGGCCTCGACCCTCGCTCTCGTCGGCTCCACCGAGTCTGAGCAGTTCCATTGAGCCGCCCCATCTGAAACAGGGAGCACATCATGACCAAGCACATCGAATTCTCGGGGGAGCCCGCCCCGCGTCAGGACGAGATCCTGACGCCGGAGGCGCTCGCGTTCCTCGCCCAGCTGCACAGCGTGTTCGCGGGACGCCGCTCCGAGCGGATCCGCGAGCGCCGCATCCGCGTCGACGACATCGGCCGCGGCATCGACCCCGAGTTCCCGCCCGAGACGCGCCGGGTCCGCGAGGACGCAAGCTGGCGCGTCGCCGGCGCCGGCCCCGGGCTCGAAGACCGCCGCGTCGAGATCACCGGCCCGGCATCCGACCGCAAGATGACCGTCAACGCGCTCAACTCGGGCGCGAAGGTGTGGCTCGCCGACGCCGAGGACGCGTCGTCGCCCACCTGGGCGAACGTCATCGCCGTGCAGACGAACCTGTTCGACGCGATCCGCCGGCAGATCGACTTCACGACGCCAGAGGGAAAGGAATACCGACTCGGCGACACGACGCCGACGATCGTGTTCCGCCCGCGCGGGTGGCACCTCAAGGAGAGCCACCTGAAGTACGTCGACGCGCCCGGCACCGCCGCACCGGCATCCGCCTCGCTCGTCGACTTCGGCCTCTACCTGTTCCACAACGCGCACGAGCTGATCGCGCGCGGCACCGGCCCCTACGTCTACCTGCCGAAGATCGAGAACCGCTTCGAGGCGCGACTGTGGGACGACGTGTTCACCTTCACCGAGAACGCGCTCGGCCTCGAGCACGGCACGATCCGCGCGACGGTGCTGATCGAGACGATCACCGCGGCGTTCGAGCTCGACGAGATCCTGTACGAGCTGCGCGAGCACTGCGCCGGCCTCAACGCCGGTCGCTGGGACTACATCTTCAGCGTCATCAAGAACTTCCGCGACCGCGGCCCCGCCTTCGTGCTGCCCGACCGGTCGCAGGTCACGATGACGGTGCCGTTCATGCGGGCGTACACCGAACTGCTCGTCGCCACCTGTCACAAGCGGGGGGCATATGCCATCGGCGGCATGAGCGCCTTCATCCCGAACCGTAGGGACCCGGAGGCGAACGCCCGCGCGCTCGAGCAGGTCTCGAACGACAAGGGCAGGGAGGCCGACGATGGCTTCGACGGCTCGTGGGTCGCGCACCCCGACCTCGTGCCGATCGCGCGCGCCCAGTTCGATCGTGTTCTCGGCCAGAAGCCGAACCAGTTCGATCGGCTGCGCGAGGACGTGGCGGTCGAGGCTTCCCAGCTGATCGATCTGCGGATTCCCGGGGCGACGGTCACCGACGCGGGGGTGCGCACCAACGTGTCCGTCGGGCTGCGCTACATCGAGAGCTGGCTGCGCGGGAACGGCGCCGCCGCGATCGACAACCTCATGGAAGACGCGGCGACGGCCGAGATCAGCCGCTCGCAGCTGTGGCAGTGGATCCGCCAGGGGGTCACCACCGCCGAGGGCACTCCCGTCACGGCCGACCTCGTCGAGAACGTGCTCGTCGACGTGCTCGCCGAGCTGCCGGCGTTCGACGGCGACCGTTATTTCGACGCGGCGCGGGTGTTCGCCGAGGTCACGCTCGGCACCGAGTTCCCGCTGTTCCTCACGACGGGCGCGTACGCCGACTACCTGTCGGAGGACGTGCGCACGGGCGCGGTGAAGGTGGCGGCCTGACCGGCAGACCGCCTACGCCGCGCGCATCACGTTCGACGTGAACGACTGGACCCGCTGCAGCAGAGCCGCCCCGCGCTGGGCGATCAGCTGCGGCGGGTTCAGGTGCGGGGGCTGGCGCCTGATCAGCAGCGAGCAGGCCAGGTCCTCGCAGATGTAGGTGCCGATGGTGTCGCCGTTCCGGCCGGCGTCGCCAGCGCGCGGGGTAGAGAACATGCGCACCTGCGTCGCCGGCTGCGGCGAGTGGCAGAACGAGCACATCGCGGCGATGCCCGCCCGCATCGAGCCGCCCGCGGCGCGCACGACGATGCCGACCGGTCGCTGCTCGCCATCGTCCCAGTGCACGAGGTAGCCGAGCTGCGCGGCCTGCCCGTCGCGCCATCCCAGGAACTCCCGATCCTCCCAGATGGTCTCGTGGAGGCCGGGCAGGGGCAGCCGTGCGAGTTGATCTGCCGTCGCGTTCACGAACGCGCCGCGGATGTCTTCCTCGGTCAGAGCCCTCATGGTGTGCCAGCCTAACCACATGGCCACTAGCACAGATGCCACGCGCGACGCAGCGCCCGCGGGCTTCGCCGTCGAGCTCAACGCCCTGAACCCCATCCCCGAGTCCGAGCGCAAGGGCCGCCCGGCCACCCTGTTCTGGCCCTGGTTCGGCGCGAACGTGTCGGTCCTCGGGCTGGGATACGGCGCGTACCTGCTCGGCTACGGCATCTCGTTCGCCCAGGCGACGATCGTCGGCATCCTCGGAATCGTCATCTCGTTCCTGCTGTGCGGATTCATCGCGATCGCGGGCAAGCGGGGCTCCGCGCCGACGATGGTCCTGAGCCGCGCCGCGTTCGGGGTGAACGGCAACCGGCTGTCCTCCCTCATCTCGTGGGTGCTGACCGTCGGGTGGGAGACGGTGCTCGCCGCGCTCGCCGTGCTCGCGACCTCGACGGTTCTCAGCGCGCTCGGCTGGGGCGGCGGCACGCCCACGAAGATCGTCTCGCTCATCGTGGTGGTCGTGCTCGTCATCGGCGCCGGTGTCTTCGGCTTCGACATCGTCATGCGCCTGCAAGTGATCATCACCGTCGTGACGGGCGTGCTCACGGTCGTCTACTTCGTACTGGTGGCCGGGCACATCCACTGGGGAGCCGTCACCGCGCTTCCGGCCGGTTCCTTCCCGGCCGTCATCGGCGGCCTCGTGCTGATGATGACGGGCTTCGGGCTGGGGTGGGTGAACGCCGCGGCCGACTACTCGCGCTACCTGCCGCGCAGCGCCCGCAGCGGCGGCATCGTGTTCTGGACCACCCTCGGCGGCTCGGTCGCGCCCCTCGTGCTGTTCTTCTTCGGCATGCTGCTCGCCGGATCGTCGAAGACGCTCAACACGGCCATCAACGGCGACCCGATCGGCGCGCTCGCAACGATCCTGCCGACCTGGTTCCTCATCCCGTTCGCGATCGTCGCGGTGCTGGGACTTATCGGCGGGGCAGCGCTCGACATCTACTCGTCCGGGCTGTCGCTGCTCTCGATCGGCGTCAGGATCCCGCGCTACGCGGCCGCCGGCGTGGACGGCGTGATCATGATCATCGGCGCCGTCTACATCGTGTTCTTCGCGGGAGACTTCATCTACACCTTCGAGGGCTTCCTGATCACGCTGGGCGTGCCGATCGCGGCGTGGGCGGGCGTGATGCTCGCCGACATCCTGCTGCGCCGGAAGGAGTACGACCAGCCGGCCCTCTATGACCCGCGCGGCCGCTACGGCTCGGTCCGCTGGCTGCCGGTCGCGCTCGTCGTCGTGGGAACGGCCATCGGCTGGGGGCTCGTGACCAACACCTACGCGTCCTGGCTGACGTGGCAGGGCTATCTGCTCGGCCCGCTCGGGCTCGGCGGCGTAAAGGGCGACTGGGCCGGAGCGAATCTCGGCGTGATTCTCGCGCTGCTGATCGGCTTCGTCGGCACGCTGTTCAGCGCGGGCGCCGTGCGGCGACAGGAGGGCGGCGAGCGATGAGCACGGATGCCTGGCTCGTCGTCGTCGACATGCAGAACGTCTTCGCACACGACTCGCCGTGGGCGTCGCCGGACTACGAGACCGCGAGCGTAGGCATCCGCCGTCTCATGCCCGCCTTCGGCAATCGCGTCGTGTTCACGCGCTATGTCGCACCGGCCGAGCCGCGCGGCGCCTGGGTGCCGTACTTCGCGCAGTGGCCGTTCGCGCTCGTGCCCGCCGGCGACCCGCTGTACGCGTTCACGCCGGAGATCGAGGGTCTCGCGGCGGGGCGCCCGGTCGTGACCCGCGAGAGCTTCGGCAAGTGGGGGCTCGAGCTCAAGGCGGCGCTGCACGGGGCATCCGAGATCGTGCTCACCGGCGTGTCGACCGACTGCTGTGTGCTCTCGACGGCGCTGCCCGCCGCGGACGACGGCGTGCACGTGCTCGTGCCGACGGACGCCTGCGCCGGGGCTTCAGCCGCAGATCATCAGCGCGCGCTCGACGCGATGGCCCTCTACGCGCCCCTCATCGAGCTGACGACCGTCGACGACCTCCTCGGCTGAGCCGTCAGCCATGGCCTGAGCCACCCGGTCACGACGGGCAGCACGAACGGCACCATGATCGGGCACAGGATCGCGGTCGAGATGAGGCAGCGCAGCCAGATCGGCAGCAGGCCGAAGCTCGGCCAGAGCCAGGAGATGACGTAGGTGAACGCCGCGTTCACGGGGAAGAAGCCGCACCAGATCGCGATCGTCTGCTTCCAGGCGGGAGGAACGACGGGCGGCGCGGCGAGCGCCTCGAGCACGCCGGTCGCGGGCCGCGGCGCGTCGAACCAACCCTCGATGCCGGTGCGCCGCTCGGTGCGCTGGTGCGTGACCAGATCGCGGCCGCGCTCGAGCCACGCCGCGCGCTCCGTCGAGTTCTCCCACGCGTCGAGCCGCGCGCGATCGGCGAAGCGGTAGAGCATGTGCCACTCCTCGCCGTCGGCGGTGCCGCGCACCCACCCCGAGCCGAGGAATCCGTCGTAGCGGTTGGCGAGATTGACGCCCGCCTGCACCCAGCGCGTCGCTTCCGGGATCTTGTCCGGCTTGACGAGGCGGGTGATGCTGACGGTGATGGGCGGGGAGTCGGCATGGAGCTCTTTTGGAGACATGCTTTGAGCCTAGGCTCGGCTCGTGGACTTCAGGATCTTCATCGAGCCCCAGCAGGGCGCCACCTACGAGACCCAGCTCGCCGTCGCGCAGAAGGGTGAGGCGCTCGGCTACGACGCCTTCTTCCGCAGCGATCACTACCTCGCCATGAGCGGCGATGGCCTCCCTGGGCCCACCGATTCCTGGGTGACGCTCGGTGCGCTCGCCCGGGAGACCTCGCGGATCCGGCTCGGAACCCTCGTGACCTCGGCGACGTTCCGTCACCCCGGGCTGCTCGCGATCCAGGTCGCACAGGTCGACGACATGTCGGGTGGCCGTGTCGAGCTGGGCCTCGGCGCCGGCTGGTTCGAGGCGGAGCACACGGCCTACGGTGTCCCGTTCCCCGCGAAGAAGTTCGGCGCGTTCGAAGAGCAGCTCGACGTCATCACCGGACTGTGGAACACGCCGACCGGCGAGCGGTTCTCGTACTCCGGCGAGCACTACCGGATCGTCGACTCGCCCGCGCTGCCCAAGCCGGTGCAGCACCCTGTTCCGATCATCATCGGCGGCAGCGGCGCGTCGAAGACTCCCGCGCTCGCGGTGAAGTACGCGGCGGAGTACAACACCAACTTCACGGCGGACGCCGCGCTCAAGACCAACGTCGAGCGGGTGCGCGCCACGGCCGAGGCGGCGGGCCGTGACCCCGAGTCGCTGGTCTACTCGGTCGCGCGCACGCTGGCGGTCGGGACGACGGAAGCCGAAGCATCCGCCCTCGCGCAGCGGATCGGCCGCGACCCGGCCGAGCTCGCCGAATCGGGCTGGTATGGCAGCCCCCAGCAGCTGGTCGACCAGATCGGCCGCCTCACCGAGTTCGGCATCAGTCGCGTGTACTTCCAGCTGTGGGACATCGGCGAGGTCGAGCAGCTCGACCTCGTCGCGTCGGAGGTCATGCCGCACTTCGCGTGACGGACTGCGCTCGGGGTGGGGACGCGCGCGTTCCGGTTCTCGGGCGCTAGGGCCCGAACCTATTTCGCAGGATTGCTCCTACCGAAACCCGGCTACGCGTACGCGCAATCGTGCGCTTTACGCGCGGTGCCTACGCGCGGCCGCCGAGGTCGGGCGCAGCCACCCGTCACTCTGCGCCGAGCTCGGCGGTCTGCAGTCGCGCGGCGTCTTCAGACGGCGGGGCGCCGAACATCCGCCGGTACTCGCGGCTGAACTGCGAGAGCGACTGGTAGCCGACGGCGTGGCCGACCCTGGCGATGTCGCCCGGGGCGGCGAGCAGCTCGAGGCGTGCCTGCTGCAGCCGCAAGGCCTTCTGGTACTGCAGCGGGCTCATGCCGGTGATCGCGCGGAAGTAGCGGTTGAGGCTCGAGACGCTCAGCCCGAGTCGGGCGGCGAGGTCGTCGGCGCGCAACGGGGCGTCGAGGTTGGCGCGCAGCCAGCCGACGGCCTTGCCTACGAGGCTCAGCCGCGAGTCGGGCAGACCGAATTGGCGTACGAGGCCGCCTTGCGGGCCGGAGAGCAGGCGCCAGTGGATCTCGCGCTTGACGCCTGGCGCGAGGAGCCTGTAGTCGAGCGGTCTGTCGGCGAGCCGAAGCAGCCGTTCGATCGCGCCGAGCAGATCGTCGTCCGCATCGCTCACCGCGAGACCGGGCTGCTCGCGCTCTGAGGCGATGCGGCGGGCCGTGCCGTCGGACTCGAGCATCAGGGCCGAGACGATCTCCGGCTGCAGCGGCATGCCAAGTGCGACGAACGGATGCCGGGGCGAGGCCTCGGTGATCTGCGAGGTCAGCGGAAGGTCGACCGTCACGATCAGGAACTGACCGGCGCGGTAGTCGTAGACCTGCTCGCCGAGTGACGAGCGCTTCGCGCCGCGCAGCACGAGGGCGAGGTTCGCCCGCGCGATGCCGCCGAGAGGCTGGGTCGGCGTGGTCGTGCGGAACAGCGACATGCCATCGACCCAGGTCGGGGTCGCGGGCTGCGGCGCGCGTGCGGCGACGAGCTCGCGCAGGGACTCGAGGGCGGTCACGGAGCGAGTCAAGCACGCCAATGCCCGAATCGCGTCCCGGTGAGCGGATCAGGCAAGAGCGCGCGCGGATCGATCTAGGACCCGCACCGGATCGTGCGCAGGCTGAGGTCATGACCGAATTGAACGACTACGTCACCCTGGGCCGCTCCGGCCTGCACCTCAGCCCCGCGACGCTCGGCACCATGACCTTCGGCGAGGACAACGGGTGGGGAGCTTCGGTCGAGGCATCCGTCGCCATGCTCGATCGCTATGTCGACGCGGGCGGCAACTCGATCGACACCGCCAACATCTACACGAACGGGCACAGCGAGGCCATCGTCGGCGACTGGCTCTCTGCGCGCGGAGCGCTGCGGGATCGGCTCGTCGTCGGCACGAAGTTCTTCGCGAATCTGCACACGGGCGACCCGAACGGCGGGGGAGCGAGCCGCAAGGCGATCCTGCATCAGCTCGAGGATTCCCTGCGACGTCTGCGTACGGACTACGTCGATGTCTACTGGCTGCACAACTTCGACGCGGTGACTCCTCGGGAGGAGACGCTGCGCGCTCTGGACGATCTCGTCACAGCGGGGAAGGTGCGCTACCTCGGCTTCTCCGACGTTCCGGCCTGGTCGACCGCAGCGGCGGCGCTCACCGCGTCGTTCCGGGGATGGGCGCCGATCGTCGGGCTTCAGCTCGAGTACTCGCTGCTCGAGCGCACCGGCGAGGCCGAGCTGCTGCCGATGGCCGACGACCTCGGTCTCGGGGCGCTCGCGTGGGGGCCGCTCAAGAGCGGGTGGCTGAGCGGGAAGTTCTCGTCGGCGAGGGTCGGGGAGCACGTCGACACCGCTCGCGGCGAGCTCGTCGGGGCGCCGAGCAGCGCCGACTATCCGGTGATCGACGCCCTCAACTCGGTCGCGGCAGAGCTCGGGGCGCCAGCCGCGACCGTCGCCCTCGCCTGGGTGCGAGGGAGCGCCGGGATAACTTCGACACTGCTCGGCGCGCGCACGATGCATCAGCTCGAGGCGAACCTGGCGTCGCTTCGGTTCGAACTGCCTGCCGATGCGCGGAGGGCTCTCGACGAGGCATCCGCACCCCATCTCCCGTTCCCAATCGAGAACAACCGTCACCTCGCGCCGATGCTCCAGTTCAACGGCGCGAGCGTGAACGGCGTCGCGCACGCGCGCTTCCCGATGCTGGAGCAGAGCGCGACGCGGTACTAGGTGTGCCACTTGATCGGGATTGGCGTCTCGGGGCGGGGCCGCGCGCGACGTACGGTTCGATCATGACGATCACCGCGACTTCGACTGACCTGGCTATCGCGCACTTCGCGGGCAAGCTCGCGTTCGAGACGGACTCCTCCGACGTGCATGCCGCGCAGGAAGCCGGCGAGCGGTTCGTGCTGATCGACTCGCGCGGGGATGCGGCCTGGTCGCAGGGGCGCATCGTCGGAGCGCTGCATCTGCCGACCGCCCAGATCGCGGCGCGAGCGCCGGAGGAGATCCCGCTCGACGTGCCCGTCGTGACGTACTGCTGGGGGCCGGGCTGCAACGGGTCGACGCGGGCGGCTCTCGAGTTCGCGAAGCTCGGCTACCAGGTCAAGGAGATGATCGGCGGCTTCGAGTACTGGGCGCGCGAGGGCTACCCGGTCGAAGACGACCACGGGCCCGTCGTGCGAGCCAAGGACCCGCTGACGGCGCCGGTCGACGGGATCATCACCTGCGATTGCTGAACCGTCGCGGCATGGAACGCACGATTCGTCACATCGAATGCGGGATTCCGGGTGACGAAGCGTGCGTTTGGTGACGAATCGTGCGGTGGTCAGCTGTCGAACCCCAGCCCCATGGCGTCGAGGGTCTTGAGCAGCAGGTTGCGGCGACCGTAGTTGTGGTCGGCGCGGTCCATCGCCCAGCGGGTCGCCGCGATTCCGGCCATTGCGAACGGCTCGGGCGGGAACGGCAGCGGCTTGCGCCGGACCATCTCGAGCTCGGTGCGCTCGGTGGTGAGCCCGGCCAGCCGGTCGAGCAGCACCTCGGCCGCGAAGTGCGTCGCCCCGACGCCGAGCCCGGTGAATCCCGCCGCCGTGGCGACCCGGCCGCCGAGGTCGAGCCCGTAGAACGCGCAGAACTGGCTCGACGTGTCGATCGCGCCCGCCCAGCGGTGCGTGAAGCGCAGCCCCTCGAGCTGCGGGAACGTCGTGAAGAAATGCGAGGCGAGGGTGCGGAACGTCTCGTCGCGCTCCTCATACGACACGTGCACGTCGCGCCCGAAGTGATAGATCGCGTCGTAGCCGCCGAATAGGATGCGATTGTCGGCCGTCAACCGGTAGTAGTGGAACTGGTTCGCGAGGTCGGCCATGCCCTGCCGCCCCTGCCACCCGATCGACGCGCTCTGCTCGGCCGACAGCGGCTCGGTCATCAGCACATAGTCGTATACCGGCACGGTGTAGAGCCGGTACCGCTTGAGCAGCGGCGAGAACGCGTTCGTCGCGAGCACCACCTGCGCGGCTCGCACGCCGGCGCGCGCGGTCGTGAGCGTCACCGCCCCGTTCTCGTCGTAGAGCTCGTCGACGAGCGAGTTCTCGAACACCTCGACGCCGAGTGAGGCCGCGACCCTGGCGAGCTCCTTCGCGAGCTTCGCCGGGTGCACGAGGGCGGTGTCGCGGTAAGGCCGGCCGCCCAGATAGGTGGGGGAATGCACCTCGGCCTGCACGGCGGACTGGTCGAGGAATCCGGCCTTCGATGGCTCGATCCAGCCGAGCTGGTGCTCTTCCAGCGCGACGTCGATCGACCCGTTGTGCTCCCATTCGCAGTCGAGGCCGAGCTCGGCGACCGCACGCTCCATCGCCTCGAGATTCTCGAGTCCGAGCCGGTTCAGGGTGTCGAGCTCCTTCGGCCACCGGTTGCCGCCGTTCACCTCGCCGTGCGTCAGGCTCGCCTCGACGAACCCGCCGTTCCGGCCCGACGCGGCCCAGCCGATGGTCTGCCCCTCGAGCAGCGCGACGCGCGCGTCGGGGTTGCGCTGCTTCGCCTTGATGGCCGACCACAGGCCGAGATAACCGCCGCCGACGACGGCCAGATCGACATCCAGCCACGCAGACAGCGTCGGATAAACTGTGCGATCTCTCGCATCGTCGAGCCAGAACACCCGGTGCTCAGTGCCCTCCAGCGCGTGCGAAATCACGCCCGGCTCAGGCGCCTGACGTTCGAAGACGATGTCGCTGCCGCGCCCGAACAATGGATTCCGCATGCTTCCCGACACTATTTGTCACGATTCCGTTGTCAAGTTCGCCTGGATGTATTGGAACCGAAACAATCGCATGATTAGGATGCCGTCACCATGACGACACCCGAAGCCGCTGCCGCGCCGGCAGCAGAAGCCGCCATCTCGCTCGACGGCGTCAGCCGGCGCTTCGGCGATTCCGTCGCCGTCGAGCGCATCGACCTCGACCTCGCCGCCGGCGAGTTCTTCGCACTGCTCGGCCCCTCCGGCTGCGGCAAGACGACCACGCTGCGCATGATCGGTGGATTCGACCTGCCGACCACGGGCCGCATCAGCCTCGCGGGCACAGACGTCACCCTGCTGCCGCCGCATCGCCGCGACGTCAACACCGTGTTCCAGAGCTATGCGCTGTTCCCGCATCTGACGGTGCTCGACAACGTCACGTTCGGCCTGCGCCGCAAGGGCGTCGCGAAGGCGGAGGCCGAGCGGCGCGCGCAGGAGTACCTCGACCTCGTCGGTCTCACCGGCTTCGGCGCTCGCCGCCCGCTGCAGCTCTCCGGCGGCCAGCAGCAGCGCGTCGCACTGGCCCGCGCGCTCGTGAACCATCCCAAGGTGCTGCTGCTCGACGAGCCCATGGGGGCGCTCGATGCGAAGATCCGCAAGAGCATGCAGGTCGAGCTGAAGCGCATCCAGCGCGAGGTCGGCATCACCTTCCTCTACGTCACGCACGACCAGGGCGAGGCCATGTCGATGGCCGATCGCCTCGCCGTCATGAACCAGGGGCACGTCGAGGACCTCGGTGCGCCGCAGCGCGTCTACGACCGGCCGGCGACCCAGTTCGTGGCCGAGTTCCTCGGCACGTGCAACGTGCTGCCGGTGACGACGGATGCCTCGGGAGCCCGCCTCCCCGACGGCGGCCTGGTCGCAGTCGCCGGCGCGGCGACGCCGACCGGCACCGGCTGGAAGATCGGCATCCGCCCCGAGAAGCTGCAGCTGCTCCCGCTCGTCGCCGGGGCCGCGGCGCCGGCCGGCCCGAACCGCACGACCGCGACGGTCACCGAGGTCACCTTCCTCGGCGCGAGCACCGAGGCCGCCCTCATCACACCGTGGGGCTCGGTGCTGCACGCCTTCAAGCAGAACATCGGCACCGAGACCGTGATCCGCCCAGGCGACACCGTCGAGGTGTCATGGGATGCCTCGCAGGCCTTCTTCCTTCCCCCCTCAGCAATCCCCGCAAACGACCCGACCTCGATCCCTGAAACGGAGGCCGCATGAATCGCGAGCCCATCACCCCCGCACTGCTGCGCGGACTCACCCAGGCGCGCGTCAGCCGCCGCGCGATGCTGCGCGGCGCCGGAGTGGCGACCGGTGCGGTCGCGCTGAGCTCGTTGCTCGCCGCCTGCGGAATCCAGGGCACGCAGAAGGCGGGCACCGCATCCGGCCCCGTCACCGACTGGACGAAGTACTGGGCAGACCACAAGAAGACGGGCACGCTGAACTTCGCGAACTGGCCGCTCTACATCGACCAGGACGACAGCGGGAAGAGCAAGTCGCTCGACGACTTCACGAAGAAGACCGGCATCAAGGTCAACTACAAGGAGGTCATCCAGGCGAACGACTCGTTCTACGCCAAGATCTCACCGCTGCTCAAGGCGGACCAGTCGACCGGGTACGACCTGATCGTCATCACGAACGGGTGGGAGCTCACCGAGCTGCTGAACAACGCCTGGCTCGTGCAGCTCGACCAGACCAAGATCCCGAACTTCAAGGCGAACGCGGATCGCACCGTGCTCTCGCCGAGCTACGACCCCGGCGCAGCGCACACCATGGTGTGGCAGACCGGCTTCACCGGCCTCGCATACAACGAGAAGCTCACGGGCGGCCCGATCACGAGCTTCGCCGACCTGCTCGATCCGAAGTTCAAGGGCAAGATCGGCCTGTTCTCCGACACGACCGAGCTCGGCAACGCCGCGCTGCTCGCGGTCGGAGCCGATCCGGCGACGGCGACGCAGGCCGACTGGGCGAAGGCGAAGGACTGGCTCGAGAAGCTCAAGCCGAACATCGCGAAGTTCTACGACCAGGGTTACACGGATGCCCTGCAGAACGGCGACATCTGGATCAGCCAGGCCTGGTCCGGCGACATCTACCAGGTGCAGGCCGGCGGCCACGACGAGATCAAGTTCGTCACGCCGACCGAAGGCCAGATCATGTGGCACGACAACATGTGCATCCCGATCACGGCACAGAACCCCGTCGATGCGCTGACGTGGATGGACTACTACTACCAGCCAGAAGTCGCGGGCGCGGTCGAGGACTACGTCAACTACGTCTGCCCCGTGCCGGCGGCCAAGGACTACATCCTCAACACCCTCGACGACCCAGATGTGGCGAACAGCCCGCTCGTGTTCCCCTCGGCTGACGTGCTCGCGAAGTCCCACGAGTACTACGTGTTCAAGGACCGCGCCGACTACGACAAGTGGCAGGACGTGTTCAACCCGATCGTCCAGTCATGAAGCTGAGGAAGTACGCGACTCCCTATCTGCTGGGTGGGGTGGGCTCGCTGTGGCTCATCGTGCTGTTCCTCATCCCGCTGATCAGCCAGCTGCTCGTCTCGCTCATGACGGGCAACCTCGACCAGGGCTACACGCTGACCTGGAACTTCGGGATCTACCGCGAGCTCTTCGTCGGCGCGGACGTTAACTACCTGCTGTTCCTCGGCCGCTCGCTGCTCTTCGGTGCGACGGCGACGTTCATCACGATCGTCGTCGCGTACCCCGTCGCGTACTTCCTCGCCTTCCGAGCAAGCGCCAGGTGGAAGAATCCGCTGCTGCTGCTCGTGATGCTGTCGTTCTTCGTGTCGTTCATCATCCGCACCAACATGTGGGTCTTCCTGCTCGGCGGTCAGGGGCCGGTGCTCTCGTTCCTGAGGAACCTGCACCTGATCGGCGCCGACGCGCACGTGCTCGGCACGCCGGGCGCCGTGATCGGCGGCATGGCCTACAACGACCTCGCATTCATGGTGCTGCCGATCTACGTCGCGCTCGAGCGCATCGACCCGCGGCTGTTCGAGGCGGCGCAGGACCTCTACGGCAACCAGCGCACGGTGTTCTTCAAGACGACGCTGCCGCTGTCGCGGTCGGGCATCTTCGCCGGCATCCTGCTCGTCTTCATCGACACCGTGGGCGACCCGGTGAACCCGTCGCTGCTCGGCGGCCAGTCGACCTACACCCTCGGGCAGGCGATTCAGAACGTGTTCCTGACACAGCAGGAGTACAACGTGGCCGCGGCGCTGTCGACGGTCATGATGATCGCGCTCGGCATCATCCTGTTCGCCTATGCGCGGGTGTTCGGCACCGACAACATCGAGGACCTCGTATGACCGCCGCGAACCGCCTCGCCGACGCCCGGCCGCTGAACCCGCGGGCGCGTCGTCGGCCGCTGCTGCCGATCATCTACTGGCTGGTCGTCGCGATCACGCTCGTGCCGATCGCCGTGATGGTCGTCTACAGCTTCAACGTCGCGCCGAACCACCGCATCACCTACGTGTGGCACGGCTTCACGCTCAACTACTACGTGCACCTCGCCGACCTGTCCGGCCTCTGGCAGGCGTTCGTGCTGTCGATCGTGATCGCCGTCGTCTCCGGTCTCATCTCGGTCCTCATCGGCACGCCGCTCGCGCTCGCGCTCGAACGGCACAGATTCTGGGGCAGGCGGCTGCTCACCGGCATCCTGTTCGTCGACATCGCCGCCCCCTCGATCGTCGTCGGCGCCGCCGCGCTGTCGTTCTTCCTCTCGATCGGCGTGCACACGGGGGTCGTGACGATCCTGCTGGTGCACGTGACCTTCAACATCGCCTACGTCGTCGTGACGCTGCGTGCGCGTCTGTCCGGTGTCGGCACGGCGCTCGAGCAGGCGGCGGCCGACCTCGGCGCGGCGCCGGTCAACGCGTTCTTCCGCGTCACCCTGCCGATCATGATGCCGGGCATCGTGGCCGCGTTCATGCTCGCGCTCGCGATGTCGATCGACGACTACGTGATCACGTCGTTCGTGGCGGGGTCGGCGACGACCTTCCCGCTCTTCGTCTACGGCGTGAAGACCGGACTGCCGCCGCAGGTGCTGTGCATGGGCACGATCATCTTCGCGGTCGGTCTGCTGCTCGCGCTCCTCAACGGGGCGCTCAACCGGCGCGGGCGCGCCTAACCGCGCTGCCGGCTGAGCTGGCTGTCGCGCAGCTCGTCGACCAGCTCGGGCTGCGAGCGCAGGTAGCGCACCCCCGACTGCGTGCCCCAGAGGTACAGCGCCGTGTTCACGGCGGCGACGATCACCGAGTCCCAGGGCGACGGCACGAGGTGCCGGCCGCCGTAGTCGCCGAGGTACGAGCCGGCGTAGATGACGATGAGGTACGCGACGAGCCACACGCCGCCCCTCACCTCGCCCCAGCCGTGGTGCTGGACTCCGTAGGTGACGGCGTACCAGATGAGCCCGACCACGACGATCGGGATTGTCAGCACGAGCTCCGACCACGGCACCCAGTAGATGACGAGTCCGCTCACGACGAACGCGAACGGTGCGATGACGACCATGCCGGGAATCCGATCGGCCTTGTCTGCGATGCCTGCGCGCCGGAAGGCGACCAGCGAGACCGAGCCGATCGAGAAGGTGAAGGCGATCAGCGTGCCCGTGACGCCGATGATCTGGTGCCAGCTCGGCAGCGGCAGCAGAAACAGGATGCCGACGAGGAAATTGAGCATGAGCGCGCGCCGCGGTACACCGGAGCCCCGGTGGACCTTCGAGAGCCAGCCCGGGAAGAAGCGGTTCTTCGACAGGCCGAACACGTTGCGCGCGTTCGATGCGGTGAAGACGATCGCCGAGCCCGACGGCGAGATCATCGAGTCGGCGATGAGGATCCAGTACAGCCAGGTGAAGCCGACCAGCATCGCGATCTGGGCGAAGGGCGAGTCGAAGTCCACGCCGCTCCAGCCGTGGCCGAGCAGGTGCTGCGGTACGCCGAACAGGAACGCGGTCTGCAGCAGCAGGTACAGCACGATCGCGAGCAGGATCGTCGTGATGAGCGACGCGGGGATGTTGCGGCGCGGGTTCTTCGCCTCGCCGGACAGTTCGATGATGTTGCGGAAGCCTGTGTAGGCGAACACCATGCCGGCCGTGGCGATCGTGCCGAGCGCAGCCCCGATGCCGTAGGGCGCGAAGCCGCCGCCCGTGGCGATGTTGTCCGGGCCGCCCGCGCCGCCCGAGTGCATGAAGCCGCTCGCGAGCAGCGAGGCGACGCACAGCAGCGGGATGCAGATCTTGACGGCCGTCACCACGTTGTTGCTGCGGGCGAAGAACTGCACGCCGAAGTAGTTGATGACGACGAACACGGCCATGAGGCCGACGGCGATGAGGATGCCGGCGAGCGTGAGCTGGCTGTGCCGGTAGAGCCCCGGCAGGTATGAGCTGGCGTACTGCACGACGCCCGCCGCCTCGGTCGGCGGGTTGGCGACGTAGGTCACCCACATGCTCCAGCCGACGATGCTGGCGGCGAAGCGCCCGTTCGAGTACAGCGGGTAGCGCACGAGGCCGCCCGATTCGGGGTGCACCATGCCGAGCTCGGCGAACACCAGCGCGACAGCGAGCATCACGGCGCCGCCGATCACCCAGGCGATCAGCGAGGCCGGGCCGGATGCCTGCGCCGCGTACATCGCCGAGAACAGCCACCCCGAGCCGATGACGCTGCCGATGCCCGTCGCGACGAGCGACCAGTAGCCGAGCCGCTGCTTGAGATGACTGTCTTCCGTCTGGACGGATTCCCGTACCGCAGTCGCCGTTTCCATGATCGGGTGGTACCCCGGCCATGCGGCCTCTATGTATTAGTGCAGGTCAGAGGTTGATTCGCCGCAGTAGTTCTTCGTGCAGCACGCCGTTGCTGGCGAGGGCGCTGCCGTGCCACGGGCCGTCTTCGCCCGTGGCTGCGGTGAAGCGGCCGCCCGCCTCTTCGACGATGAGCAGCAGCGGCGCGATGTCGTAGGCCTTCACCCCGAACTCGCCGACGGCGTCGATCAGACCCTCGGCGAGCAGCGTGTACGACCACAGGTCGCCGTAGGCGCGGTCGCGCCACACGTCGTTCAGCAGGGCCAGCAGCTGGTCGAGGCGGCCTGCGTCGCGCCACTGGTGGATCGACTGAAAGCTGACGGATGCCTCGTCGAGGCTGCTCGTGGCGGAGACGTGCAGGCTCTCGGGCTGAGGGTCCTCGGGCGTGCGCTTCCACGCGCCCCCGCCCTTCGCCGCCCACCACCGCTGGCCGAGCGCCGGCATGCTGGCGACGCCCGCGACGACCTCGCCGTCGACCGCGAGCGCGACGAGCGTGCCCCACAGCGGCACCCCGCGCAGGTAGTTGGCGGTGCCGTCGATGGGGTCGATGATCCACTGCCGGTTCGAGTCGCCCTCGACCCCGTATTCCTCGCCGAAGATCGCATCGCCCGGCCGTTCGGCGGCGATCAGCTCGCGGATCGCGCGCTCGACGGCCTGGTCGGCGTCGGTCACGTGGGTGCGGTCGGCTTTGGTCGCGACGCGAAGGTCGTTCGCGCGGAAGCGGGCGGTCGAGATGGCGTCGGCTGCGTCGGCCAGACGGTGTGCGAAGTCGAGGTCGGCGGTCACCCTGCCAGGCTAGCGGGCCATCAACTCGGCCAGCGCGAGGGCGTCGAACGGCGCGCGACCATCCGCGTCGTTGTCGAAGTAGACGTAGGTGTCGCGTACTGTCTTGCGCTCGCCGCGGGTCGCGAGCTCGCGCACGACGGATGCCCAGTGCGCGAGCTGCTTCTGCGAGTAGCCGCCGTGGTAGAGCTCGTGCGGGCCGTGCAATCTGACGTAGACGAGGCCGGCCGTGGCATCCGTGGCTCTGTCCATGAAAAGCGTCGGCCATTCTCGCGCGCCGTCGGACGCGACCAAGGCGATCCGGTGCCTGTTCAGGATATGCGTGCAAGCCGGGTCGGCGAAGCTCTCATGCCGCGGCTCGAGCGCATGCCGCAGGCGGCGGCCGTCGTAGCTGCGGGGGAGTGCGGCGCAGAAGGCCTCGAGCTGCGCGGGGTCGAAGCGGCGACGCGTCGGGAATTGCCACAGGATCGGGCCCAGTCGGTCGCCGAGGCGGGTGACGCCGGAGGCGAAGAAGTTCTCGATTCCCGCAGTGAGCTTGTCGGGGCCCGCCATGTGGGTGATGTAGCGGCCGCCTTTGACCGCGAAGCGGAAGCCGGCCGGGGTCGCGTCGCGCCAGCGATCGTAGGACTCCGGGCGTTGCAGTGAGTAGAACGAGCCGTTGAGCTCGACCGAGTTCATCCGGGTGGCGAGGTGCTCGAGTTCGCGGCGCTGAACGAGGCCCTTTGGGTAGAAATCTCCGCGCCAGCTCGCGTAGCGCCAGCCGGATGTGCCGATGAACAGCCGGCCGCCCGTCCGGCCGTCGCGCAGGGTCGTCTCGATTTTGAGCGCCTCGCTCTCGTTTGCTAAGGTTGATCCTCGTGCGGTTCCCCGTTTCGGCGGTCTGCACAACGCACCTCTAGCTCAATCGGCAGAGCAACTGACTCTTAATCAGTGGGTTCAGGGTTCAAGTCCCTGGGGGTGCACAAATAAGGCCCGATCAGGCGGATTTTCCGCTGATCGGGCCTTCTTCGTTGTGGGGCTAGGTCTCCATTTGGTCTCCACTTTGACCCGAGACCTGGTCTCCACGCTCGCCGGCGGTCTGGAAGGCGGCCTCGAGCAGCGCGGTCGCATCGGGCCCTTCATTGAGGCGCTGGATGTAGTGCTTGAGGGCGACCGCCTCGGTGTTCCCGAGCTGCCGCGAGGCGGTCCTGGCGTCCGTCGCGTCGGCGAGGAGGGTGGCCACGGCCTTGCGGAACGCCTTGGGCACGGTGCCCTCGTGGGCGCTGCCCTCGAGGGCCTTGTGCCACCAGCGGCGGCGGAAGTTCGCGTCCTGGATCCAGCCGCCGCGGGTGTTGGGGAAGACCTTCTCGTTGTACGCCTCGACGCGGCGGCGAAGGAGGACCTCGACGGCGAAGGGCGGCAGGAGCAGGAGCCGCTCGCTGTTCTCGGTCTTCGGGTACTCCTGGCGGGCCTGCCCGTCCTTGATCAGGGTCGCCCGGATGGCGACGGTCGGCTGCGCCGCCTCGAGGTCGACGTCTGCCCATGTCAGGGCGAGCACCTCGTTCGTGCGCGCCCCGGTCGCGAACATGATCTTCCCGAAGTCTTCGAGGGGGGTGCCGCGCACGGCCCCACGCCCGTCCTTGGAGCGGTCGAAGGCGCGGAAGAGGGCGAGCATGGCGGCGACCGCGTCGGCGTCGGGGGCCTGCGGCCCGCGGCGGGCGCTGCGGGGCTTCTGTGGCATCGAGGCCACGTTGTCCATCGGGTTCGCCCTCATCGCGCCGTGGCGGACGGCGAGGCCGAAGGCGCCGCGCAGGATCGTCCTATGCGCCTTGCCCTGCCTGATGGTCTTGAGGAAGCGGTCGACGCGCGGCACGGTGCACTCCTTGAGTCGCACCCCGCCGAGGCCCGCGTCAATCTGGCGGCGGCGCGACTCGTATGTCTGCACCGTCTGCTCGGCGGGCTCGGTGGCCAGCCACTCAGGCCACCACCGCTCCAACAGATCTGAGACGGTCGACTCGGGGGAGAGGTCCGAGGCCGCCACCGCGAAGAGGTCTTTGAGCGCGTCCTTCAAGGCGCGCTCGGCCTGAGCGGGGGTGGGTCCCGTGCGGAGCATCCGCCGCCTGGCGCCTGCCGAGTCGCGGTACCACGCCTCGGCGGCGGGCTTGCCCTTCCAGGTCAGGCGGCGGATGTTCCCGTACTCCTCGGTCGGGATCGGCTCCCTAGCCACCAAGCACCTGCCTGACGACTGCCATGACCTGCCGCCTGCTCGGGGCCGCGAGGGCGAGGGTGCCCACGTAGGCGGCGACGTCGGCGGCTGTGGCCTCGCTGACGGGGTGCGCGGCGAACGGCCCCTGCTCCAGGTACCGTCGCGCGACGCGGGCGTAGACGGCCTTGGTCTTGTCGTTGTGCGGGAGGTCGGGCAGGGTCGCCTCGGCCCACCGCCGCGCCGTCTGGGCGACGGTCGGGGGCACGGGGGCGCCGAGGGCTGCGGTGGCCTTGACCTCGGCCTCCGCCGCGGTCGGCCCGTAGAAGGAACGGCGCTTGCGCGCCCCGTCGACGTCGAGGGTGACGTCTACCTGCCAGCGTCCGTCGCTCCTCTGGCGTGCCCTTACTGCCTGGCCTGCCGCATGATCTGCGAGATCCTCTGCTGGCTGAGGCCCGTTACCTTCGCGACGTCCTGCCAGTGCATCCCCGCCGCCATCGCCTCGCGGATTGCCTCGTCCCGCGCCTCGACGGCCTCCTGGGCGCGCAGGGCGGCCCGCCGCGCGGTCGCGGCCGACTTGGACAACTGGCGTGACGCCAGCACGAGCTGGGGGTCCATCGGTCTGGGCACGAGCGCTCCTCGTCTCGGTCATCTCTCATCCTCTCGGGTATTCGGCACTATGTGATCGGATACTAGCGCGCTAGTATGTGGGGTTGCCGTGGGGCCCGGCCCGCCTGGGCTCATGCCCCGTCAGGCGGGTAGTGCCAGTCGCCCTCACCATCCGCTTCGGCGTGCTCCGCGATGAGGTCGGCCGCGGCGTCGCCGTGGCCGAAGGCACGTAGCAGGGCCGCAAAGTCCTCGGCCTCCCCGCAGGTGAGGGCCCGCCAGGTCAGCGCGATCGGAGCGCCGATCATCTCACTCAGGGTCTGCGCCAGGTTGCGCGCCGCCGCGAGGCGGATGTCATCCATGGGGTCTCCGTTCGGGGTGGGAACCCGCCGCCCCCTCTCGGGTTGGGGAGGATCTGAGGAGGCGGCGGGCGTCTAGGGACGGCGCTCGATGAAGAAGACGCCCTCGATGAGGCAATCGGCCTTGCCGCGCAGGTACGCCGATCGGGCATTGAGATGGACGGACCACCCCCACGTGACCGCGGCGGCGGCATGTAGCAGGAGCCACCAGCTCCAGCCGCCGGCGGCACTGCCGATGATCGAGCTGAGGTAGCTGCTGACGAGGGCGGCGGGGAATGCCCAGGCCAGGAGGCGGCGCATCACGACCCGCCCAGGCGCTCGAGGGCGGCCTTGATCCGATCGCCAGTCTCGGCGGAGCCGAGGTCGACAATGTCGTCGGCTACCCGACGCAGATGGTCGGGGATTCGCGCACCTGGCGGGATGGTCAGGATGATCGGCTTGTCGAGCATGATCGACAAGCCCAGCTCGACGGCGAACTTCACGTCCGCAGGGCCGTGGGGCACGATGCTCACCGTGATCGCCGAGTCCTCGATCATCGGCAACAGCTCATCGAGGACGTGCTGCACCCACTGCTGGGCTTGCGGGTCATCCGCCCAGTCGCTCACGCTGCGCGCCAGACGCGGATCTCGAAGGCGAGGCCCGTTGCCGTGAGAAGCGCGCCGAGCTGCTCGACGCTGAGCCCAGACGGCAGCACCTCGACGTCGAGGGTCCACGAATCATGGGTGTCGATGAACTCACGGACCAATGGGCTCGCCGCCTCGGTGAGTACCGTCGTGGGGGCCGCAACATCAGGCTCGACCGTCACCGGACCCGACTCAGGCGCGGCGGCCACCACTTCGGCCAGCGTCTTTGGGTCAACGGCGGGCGTCAGAACCGAAAGGTCCCGCACTGCGCTGGCAATCGGCCTGAACTTGCCGCGCGCGACCCGGCGTAGAAGGCCGCGCTTAGCTAGTCGGTTCAGTGCCTTGGCCACCGTGTCCTGCTTGGTGCCTACGGGAAGCATTGCCAGGGCCGATTCCGTGGTGAGCACGGTCCTCGGGTGCGCGGCGATCTGCCGAAGGATGAACTCGTGCACGCCCTCACTCGTCCGGGGGTTGGCCTCGGGGGCAGGCGCCTGGTCCGACAGCCGGTAGAGGCCGACGCCGACCCGAATCACCGAACCCTCTTGGCGCATCGTCAGAAGCCGTCTGTCAACGCTGTTCGCCTGTGACGGTTCGAGGCCTTCCACCAGCTCAGCTCGCGTCCACGTCCGCTCTGGGTCCGTTCTCAATCGTTCGAGGACAGTGGTGCGGGTCGAGGTGTGGTGCTCACCGCCCTGAGGGGGCGCGGCCTCCGACACGGCTCCGACGGCGGTCATAACGGGTTCCTCCTGTTGCTTGGACTGGGGTGGGAAGAGGGAGACGAAGTCAGGGTCGCTCGGGTCGATGATCCACCGGGTGGCGAGCTTCTTATTGGGTCGGCGTTCGGGCCGATAGCCGAGGTGGTACAGGGCGGATCGGACGGGAACGTAGCCTTGCCCCGTCGCCAACTCGATCTCCGCAGGCGACGGCCGCCACGGCTCGCCGACCGTCCTCAGTGCCGCGAGCACCCGCTCCAGCGTTCCCTTCGACGGCTTGGTTTCGGTGATGTAGGGGGGGAGCCCGAGTGGGTGGCGATCGTCGGGGCACTCGATCCCAGCACGGTGCAGCCGCGTCCTCAGGTTGTCCTTCGCCCGAACATCGGAGGTGGTGAAGTGCACCATCGCCGTCTCATCGTTGGGCAGGCGTAGGAGGATGCCCTTCTTCGTGCGTAGCGTTCTCACCCCCTGCGGTTCGATGTACGCCACCAGCTCGCTGATCTCTTTCATGCTCATACCTGCCATTGAGGCCTCCTTCTTTGGGGCAGGGTGGTGGTGCGATGCACAAGAAAAGCCCCCGCGGGCAGGCGGGGGCCAGGGTGAAGCGTTTGAGGGCGGGCTACTCCGCTACGGCGGACTCGTCGCGGGGCACGCTCACGAGTGCGGTTGCGGCGTCGAACTTCATCGCCGCTTGTATGAACGGCACATCCGATCTGACGATCGAGACGATGCTGTGTGTCCCCACCGTGCGCACCTCGTAGACCGGGGCGAGCCGCTTCGGGAAGAAGGCTGCCAACGGATTCACGCAGCGCAGGAGGAACTCGATCGGCTCCCAGCCGAAGAACTCGGCGATCATTTCGACCTCTCCGAGGTCGAAGCTCATGGTGGGACGTTCCCCCAGATGGTGGACCATATAGTTCCGCGACCGCCCGAGGGCGGCGCGGAGCGCCTCGCGGGGGACTCCACGGCGCTCTAGCTCCTGCGTTGTGAAGTCGGCCACCTGACGTGCGAGGCCCGTCAGGGGCTCTTTGTGCGTGGTCGACTGCGGCGGCATGCATTCAGGGTACCCACCTGGCTTCAAAGGGATAGGTGTACTCAAAATGTGACAGTAGCACACAGAAAGATTGCACGTACCTCTTTGTGAGGACTAGTAATCAAAGCATGGCATCCGACGCACCACATTGGGTAGAAGTGGCCGCGAGGGTACGCGCTGAGATGGCGCGGGCCAACCTCAAAGTCACGGAGATGATGGGCGTGCTGCACCTGGCGCGCCCGACCGCATACCGCCTTTTCCACGGCCAAAGGCCATATGACCTGCAACAGCTCGACTTGCTCGCCGCCTGGCTCGGCGTAGACGTCGAGGTCCTCATCGGCACGCGGGAGACGGCACCATGATCGGCCCCGCCCTGCGCATGCGCGATGCCGCGCGGTACTGCGGCATCGCCTATAACACGCTGAAGTACCTGCGCTATCGCCGGCTCGGCCCGACCAGCTACCGGCACGGCGGCCTCGTCGTCTTCTACCAGGACGACCTCGACGCATGGATGCGCGGCCGGCTCGAGCGCGAGCCCGGCGTCGCGCAGCACTCGACTGGGACCGACGCCGCCTAGGCGCCGGTCCCCACAAGAGGGGACCTGCGAATATGTCGAAAGTTTCGGCCCGGGCGTGTCGTGGCCCCGAGGTGGCGCCGTGCGCACGGTGATCGGCATTGACCCGTCCCTGCGCGCCACGGGACTCGCCGCTATCCGCGGCACCAGCTTCGGGCTCGCAACCGTCAAGACCCGGCCCGTCCTCGGCGGACCCGCCGCGACCGCCGGCCGCGTGCACCTTGCCCTCGAGCGCATCCTCGCGCTGGTGCCCGAGGACACCGCGCTCGTCGTCATCGAGGGGCCGTCCTATGGCTCACAGCACGGCGCGCGCTTCGAGCGCGCCGGCCTCTACTGGATGCTCCTCGACCAGCTGCGCGGTCGCGGCCTCGAGGTCGTCATTGTCGCGCCGAGGACCCGGGCGAAGTACGCGACCGGTGACGGGAGCGCCGACAAGCGCACGGTACTGCGCACCATGCGGGAGCGCTTCCCCGTCCTCAACGTCCGCGACGACAACCAAGCCGACGCCCTCGCCCTCGCCTGCGCCGGATCCCGCTGGCTCGGCGCCGCCCGCGACGGGGGCCTCGATAGAGCCCAGACCGCCGCCTACCGCAATATCCACTGGCCCGAGGAGGCCGCATGACCATCGAGACCCAGGCGCCGCCTTCCCCGCTGCGCCGCCGCAACTTCGGCAAGAACCACGCCTACTACCTGCGCCGCGACGACGGCACTGAGGTGAAGCTCGACGGCGTCACCACCCTGCTCAGCAACGGCATCCCGAAGCCCGCACTCGTCAACTGGGCGGGCAACGTCACCGCCGAGTACGCCGTCGACAACTGGGAGGACCTCGCCCTGCTGGCCCCGTCCGCGCGACTCAAGGTGCTGAAGGGCGCCAAGGACGCCGACCGGGACGCCGCCGCCGGGCGCGGCACCGAGGTGCACGCCCTCGCGGAGAAGCTCATCGCCGGCGAGGAGGTGCCGGTGCCCGAGGAACTCGCAGGGCACGTCGAGTCCTGCGTGCGCTTCCTCGACACGGGAAAAATCCGCCCCATCCTCACCGAGACCAGCGTCTGGCACCGGCGCGCCCTATACGCGGGCACCCTCGACATGGTCTTCACCAGCGACCTGCTGCCAGGCCGCGTCATCCTCGGCGACTGGAAGACCAACCGCTCCGGCATCTACCCCGAGGTCGCCCTGCAGCTCGCCGCCTACGCGAACGCCGACTACTACGTCGGCCCGGACGGCGCAGACCACGAGATGGCAGGGCTCAAGATCACCGACCACTGGGCGATCTGGCTGCGCGCGGACGGCTTCAGCATCTACCCGATGGCGACGAGCCAGGAGGCGTACCGCACCTTCCAGTACGCCGCCACGGTCGCCCGCCGCACTGGCATCAAGACCCCGGACGGCCGGTACCCCCTCGACGCCTACAAGGGCGAGGAGTTCTTCTTCTCGGAGGCCGCCGCATGAGCGCTGAGCTGGCCGTCCTCGAGCCCCAGGGGGACCTCGAGCGCTGGGCCCGGGACTTCTCCCTCATCTACGGTGCCGCGCAGAAGCTCGTCACCACGAGCTTCGTGCCGCGCTCCTTTCAGGGGCGCTCCGACGAGGCAACCGCGGCGATCCTCACTGGCCAGGAGATTGGCCTCAAGCCCATGGCGGCGCTCCGTGCCATCGACATCATCAACGGCACCCCCGCCATCCGCGCCATCGCCCTGCGTGCCCTCGTGCAGGCCCGCGGGCACGAGATCTGGACCGAGGAGTCGACGGCGACCCGCGCGGTCGTCGCCGGCCGCCGCAAAGGCATCGACAAGGTCGAGCGCTCGACCTGGACCATGGACCGCGCCAGGCAGGCCGAGCTGATCGGCAAGGACAACTGGAAGAAGCAGCCCACCGCGATGCTCCTGGCCCGCGCCACCAGCGAGCTGGTCCGCCTCATCGCCTCCGATCTCGTCCTCGGCCTCGAGTACACCGCGGAGGAGCTGATGGATCTCGGGGCAGCTACCGCCGATGAGCCGAAGGCGGCACCCAAGCGCACGGCGCGCCGGGCAGCGCTGCCCGCCCGCGTTGCCGCCGACGAGCCCGAGCTGCCCCCGGAGGAGGAGCCAGCGCCCGTTGCTGCCCCGCAGCCCGAGGCACCCGAGCTGGAGTGGGTGGAGACCGGCGATGCGGACTGACGAAAGGACCGGCGAAGTCCTTGATGATCTCGGCGGGCCGGATCTGGTTGACCCCGAGCGGGTCACGGCCTGGTGCGAGTACGTCGCACGGCGGGTGGCTCCCGATGAGCCGCCCGCCCCGGGGCTGATCAAGACCCCCGACTCGATCATCTACGACCTCGAGATGCTCGGGCATCTGGCCGCCCAGAACGTGCGCATCGTCCGTGAGGCCGACCGCACTCGCCGCACCGCCAAGAGGACGCTCGCCCGCGCCCGCGCCCTCGCGCTGCGCGAGGCCAAGGGGCGCGACGTAGAAAGCCGCAAGGCCGAGACCGAGCTGGCGACCCTCAACGCCACCGAGACGGTCGACAACGCCGAGGTCGCCTACCAATACGCCCGGGACCTCGCCGCGCTCGTCCGCGACCGCACCTCGGCAGTGCAGACGCAGTCGAAGCAGGTCGAGCTGACCTACCAGCTATCCGGGGCGGCACGCGCATGAGCCAGCGACTCCACGGCATCGCCGAGACCGTCCAGTACCTGCGACGAGGCCGCGCGCTTCTCGCCGCGCGACCTGAGCGCCGGTACGGCGCCGCCGATCTCGTGGCCGCAGTCGACAAGGCCATGACCGGTCTCGAGCGGCCCGACTGGTCCGACATCAACATCTCCGAGCTACTTGACGACCTCGAGCGGGCACGCGGCATCGCCGTCCAACTCGAACAGCAACTCGCCCGCTCCCAAGCAGGCGAGCCCATCTAACGGAAGGAGCACCATGCCCCATCACGACGCGAAGTCCGAGGCCGCCAGGCCCGGCAGCTTCGCCGCCTTCCTCGCCTCCACCCGCCCCGGCACCGACCGGGAGCTACACGAGGAACTCACCAAGCTCGTCGCCGCCGTCGAGGACACCGGCAAGGCCGGAACCCTGACCCTCACCGTCGTCCTCAAGCCCCTCGACGGCGCAGGCACCGCGCTCATGGTCAACGACGAGATCAAGGCCAAGCGGCCCACCCGGACCCGCGACGCGTCCATCGCCTACGTCGACACCGACCACACCCTCTCCCGCCGCGACCCGTCCGCCATGCCGCTCTTCGAGGACGAGGACATCCGCGACCTGCCCCCCGCCAACCCCATCACCGGCGAGATCAAGGAGATCGACAAGTGATCAAGAGCATCGAGAACGCCGGCACGTCCGAGGCCGGCGTCGGGGCGGCACTCGCCCTCGAAGGCGCCGCGCCGATAGAGGTCGCCGCCGGGGCGATCTATGCCGTCGCCGGCACGGACGGCACCGAGATCATCGACACCGACGCCTACGCCGAGCATCCGCGCTGGGGGCAGTACAGCCGCACCGTCCGCGACGCCCGCTCGTTCGTCGCGTACATGGCAAAGCACGCCAATCAGGCGAGCGAGATCTGGGTCGACAGCGAATCGGCCGAGGTCGTCGGCATCGTGGACGCCCCCGCCGGGAACCGCAAGGACGAGGGCTGGGAACGGCATGTCATCCGCCTCAAGCTGCGCACGACCAAGGCCTGGGATGCCTGGGCCGCCTTCGACCGGCAGCTCCAGATGCAGGTCGCCTTCGCGGACTTCATCGAGGAGCACGCCGCCGACGTCGAGGAGCCGCCCAGCGCCCGCCTCCTCGAAATCGCCCAGACGTTCCAGGCCAAGACCAACGTCGACTTCGAGTCCGGCACCCGCCTCGACTCCGGGCAGACCCGGCTCGAGTACAAGGAGACGGTCACCGCGAAGGCAGGCCAGAGGGGCAACCTCGACATCCCGAGCGAGATCACACTCGTTCTACGCCCCTACGTCGACGGACCCGCCTACCGCGTCCCCGCGCGCCTGCGTTACCGGCTCCGCGGAAGCGCCCTCTCGCTCGGCATCGTGATCGACCGCCCTCAGGAGATCCTCGACGGCGCCTTCGAGGACGTAGTCACCGCCATCCGCGAAGGCCGCCACGACGTGCCCGGCATGCCGGACTACGAGGGCCTCACCCAGAACATCTACCGCGGGCGCCCGTAGCCATGGCCGACGAGCAGCTCAGCGCCCCGTTCATCTACTTCGGCGGGAAAAGGCGCGCAGCCGAGGCGGTCTGGCGCGCGCTCGGCGACGTCGGCGGCTACGTGGAGCCGTTCGCCGGCTCCGCCGCCGTCCTCCTCGCCAGGCCCGCGGTGAGCGGGCGCCGCGTCGAGACCCTGAATGATCTCGACGGCTGGCTCGTCAACTTCTGGCGCGCGGTGAAGTACGACCCCGAGGACGTACTGCGTTGGACGCTCGCCCCCGTGATGGAGGCCGAATACCACGCCCGCCTCGCTTGGCTGCAGGAGCGCCGCCAGCAGGACCTCGTCTCCTGGCTCGAGGGCGCCCCCGACCACTTCGACGCCAAGGCCGCCGGCTTCTGGGTCTACGCCATCAACTGCGGCATCGGCGACCCGTTCGGCCCGGGGCCCTGGTACGTGAGGGAAGGGCGCCTGGTCGACTCGCGCCTCGAAGCCGAGCGGGTCGACGGGGCCGTCCGGCAGATGCCGCATCTTTCCAGCGCAGGGCAGGGCCTCAACTCCGGTGCGGTCCGTCAGCTGCCCTCCATCGGACAGGCCGGCCGCGGGATCTTCTCCGAGCGCGGCGCCGACATCGACGGTCGCCGCCGGTGGCTCCTCGCCCTCTCCGAGCGGCTGAGCGACACCCGCATCACCTGCGGCTCCTGGGACCGCATCATGACCCCGGCGGCCCTCCGCGCGACCGCCGGGCCCGGCTCCATCGGGATCTTCTTCGACCCGCCCTACGCCACCAGCGGCGACGTCTACGCGGTGACGAACCGCGATGACGACGCCAACTCGATCTCCGCCCAGGTACGGGCCTGGTGCATCGAGAACGCCCACGGTTACCGCGTCGTCCTCTGCGGCTTCGGTGACGAGCACGACGAGCTACTCGAGCACGGCTGGCGCGTAGAGGCCGGCAAGTCGGGCTCCGGCGCCGGGTACAACAACGACCCACGAGCCGGGAAGCGCGAGCGGCTCTGGCTCTCACCGGCGTGCCTCGACCCGTCCAACGCCCTCTTCGATTTCGACAGCGTCCAGGAGCGGGCATGAGCGACGACGAGTGGGTTGTGGTCCTCGCCGACTGGCGGCGCCGCCACACCTGGGGCGGCTTCCTCTGGCCCGACTCGGAACCGCGGGAGCAGGGCCCGCTGCGGGGCCGCGAGATGCTGGACGAGATCGAGTTCCTGCTCAGCCAAGGCGTGCACATCCTGCTCGCCTGCCAGGAGCTTCGCGTCCGCCGGGGGACCGTCAAGCACGCTGCCCGCCGCCACGGGCGCACTGGCATCCTCGACGCCTTCCAGGCCGCCGTCGACGCCGAGGCGATCCTCTTCGGGAGGGTCGCATGAGGCTTCGCTCGATCTGCTCTGACTATGGGGGCTGGGTGACCGACCCGGCGATCTGGCAGGACTGGTCCCAGGCCGCAGCCCGCAAGGCGCAGCTCATGCTCCTCGGCAACGGCGTCGTCCCGCAGCAGGCCGCCCGTGCCCTCGAGCTTCTGCTCGTCACGAGCCGGGAGGCGGCATGACCGCCCCCAACGACAACGTCCGCAAGCTCGTCTACCAGCGCGATGGCGAGCGGTGCATCGCCTGCGGCCGGCAGGACCTGCTCGAGTTCCAACACCGGCAGGCAGTCGGCATGGGCGGCAGCGACCATCGCGTCAACGTCTGGGAGGGCCTCACCGCCTGCCGCTACTGCAACGCCGCCTTCGAAGCGCACCTGCAAGCCACCGCCCTCCTGCGCGGCTGGAAGGTCCGCCGCTGGGTGCCCTTCGAGCAGCTCCTCGAGGTCCCCGTCTACTACCCCCTCGCCCGCGCCTGGTACCTGCTCGACCGGATCGGCGGACGCACCCCCATCGACTCGGGCCGCGCAATGCAGCTCATGGTCGACCTCTACGGGGCGCTCCTCTACCAGCAGCTCGGAATGGCGGCAGCCCATGGCTAGGGACTACGCCGCCGTCGACCGCACCCTCTGGGGCGACAGCGACTTCCGCACGCTCACCGCGGGGGCCCAGGCCCTCTACTTCAAGATCGCCACCGCGCCCAACCTCTCGTGGTGCGGCGTGGTCGACTTCCGCCCGGCGCGGCTCGCCGCCCTCACCGCCGAGCAGACCACCCTCGACCTGCTCGTCGCCGCCCAGGAGCTGGCCGACCGGTGGTGGCTCGTCATCGACCAGCAGACCGAGGAGGCGCTCGTCCGGGGCTTCCTCCGACACGACCGGGTCATGTGGCAGGCCCACCTCGCCGTGTCCGTCGCCAAGAGCTACGCCACCGTCGTCTCGGCGAAGATCCGCGCCGTGATCGTCGCCGAGCTGCGCCGCCTCAAGAAGGAGCACCCCGAACTCAGCGCGTGGGAGAAGGCCCAGGTGCAGGGCGTCCTACGCCAACCGGCGGTCGACGCCCGGGACCTGGAGACGGACCTCGACTGGCGCCTGTACGGCATCGCGCAGGCCGGCGGTCAGCCCCCAGCTCAGGCCCCCTCTCAGGCCTGGCATGAGGCCCTCGACGGGCTGACCTCAGATCCCGGCTCAGGCCCCGGCTCAGCCCCCCTCTCCACCAGCACCTTCACCAAGCACCCTTCACCAGCACCGTTCTCTATCGAGAACCCGGGCAAATCGCCGCCGAGTTATCCACACCCCGAGGCGCCCGATGACGGATAACCCCTTCCCGCTACCCGACGAGCCCCTCCTGCCCAGCGACTACGCCTTCACGAACTTCATCGCCACAGTCACCGCCAAAGACCTGAGCCCCTACGAGTGGGCGCTCTACCAGTACTTCAGGCTCCACGCATAACCGGAGGCACGTAATGGCCATCACCAGAATCCACGAGGACACCCTCGCCGACGCCTGGGCCAACGACGACGGGCAAGTCGTCATCGAAGTCGACGGGCACAGCATCCCGCTCGAGCCGAACGAGGCCCGTGAGCTGGTCGAGCTGATCATGACCGCCGCGAACGACGCGGACCTCGTCGCCATGCAGCTCGAGAACCCGGCATAACCGCCGATCCCGCCCCCCGTCGCCCCATCGAAAGGCCACACCCATGAGAAGCCGCAAGATCACTGCCAGCATCCTCGCTGCGGGCGCCCTCGCGTTGACCGGATGCACACAGGCGCACAACGTCAGCACGAACCTTTCCCGCCAGGCCGACAACTTCGACGTGCACCGCACCGTGGTCGTCCACGACGACATCACCAATACGAACATCGTGGAGATCCAAGGGCTCTGCTCGCTCGACCCCGACGACAGCGACAAGGGCAACGAGCACTCCGTGGTCTGCAAGATCGGGAAGCGCAGCCAGGACTACGTCAAGGAGATCTTCGAGAGCGGCGATAACACCACGCTCACCGTCATCCAGACCGAGGCGCAGAAGTCCGACCCGTTCGCGTACGACATCCAGTTCGCGGCGACCGTCCCCCACTTCGAGATCCAGCACGCGGGAGGTGACCAGTGAGGGACCCGGTCGACGTCGATGCGATCCAGACCGAGGAACAGGCCTCCGAGGAGCGGCTGTGGTGGATCACCCGGTCGGCGCTGCACCAGGCGCCCGAGCTGATCCTGCACGTCCGCTCGCTCGCCATCTCTGGCAGGACCGAGCGCGGCGAGGTGCTCCCGGCCTGGTCGGCGCCGATGAAGCTTCAGGCGATGCAGGACGCGGACGAAATGTTCGGAGCCGTGCACACCTGGGCCGTCTACTACGCAGACCTCTGGGGAGAGGCCCCGCCGCTGGAGAGGTGGCGCCCGTACCGGCGCGAGGGCGACCAGGTGGTCCTCGGCTTCGGCGCCGGGGTCACCGCGGAGCGGGCCCGCACCCTCCTGTCCGACTACTCAATCTGGCTCGGAGTGCGCCTCGATCGGATCCGCCGGGACGAGCAGTTCGGGCACACGTTCGCCGCTGACGCGACAACGCTCTTCGATGGCCTGAACGCCCGCTACCCGCGGGCTCCGCGGCCAGAGCGGCAACAGCGGCCTCGGCCCTGCCCAGTGTGCGGCGAGGTCGAGGTCACCGCGGTCTGGCGGGGCGCCGACCAGCTCCTCGTCCGCTGCGGGCTCTGCGGCTGGCAACCCGACCCGAAGCCGCTCGCGAGGCTCATGCAGTGGGTGCTCGCATGAGCACCAGTCGGTTCGTGTACGAGGTGCAGTGTTACATCGCCAGCGCGGCCGGTGAGGTCTCGGGGATGCGTCGCCGGTTCCTCACCAGCACGGGTGCGCACCACTGGGCCCGCGGCGCCCTCGAGCGCGGGTACGCCAACCCCGTCACCGTGTCCCGCTCGGCGCCCATCGGGCCTGGCCCCATCCTCTACGAGCTGACCGCGGACGAGCCATGACGGGCACCCTGCTCAGCGTCGGCGACGCCGCCCGCCGCGTCCGCAAGGACCGGCGCACCATCGACCGCTGGATCGCGAACGGCGAGCTGCCGACGATCCGCATCTGCGACAACACGGGCCGCACGGTCATCCGGCTCGTGCAGGAGGAGCACCTGCTCGCCGTCTGGCGCCGCCGGCTCCTCAAGGCCAAGGGACAGGAAGACGCTCATGCGTGACTACATCATCGACCCGCTCGACCCGGAGACCGCGATCCACACGCCCACGGCGAGCATCGCCACGGCGGTCTACGTCATACCCGCAGGCAAAGACCGCGACGACCGCAGCAACTGGGTCCACGTCGGCTTCGCGGACCCAAACCCCCAGAACGGCCCGAGGGGACGCCACCGTGCTTAGTGCGGAGACCATCGCGCATCTGATCGAGCTGCCTGGGGTGTACGACGGCTGGTCGGTCGCGGTCCTCAAGGACGGCACCTACGTCAACCGGTGGGCTTACGAGGACGACCCGGCCCGCCCGCTCGAGGGCTACGAGCGCCGCTACCGCGCCACCCAGGAATGCATCGAGAACTGGGGCCAGGAATGAGCGACGAGATCGGGCCGCTCATCAGCCGCGCCCGCGAGCTGGTCGACAGCGCCACCCCAGGGCCCTGGCTGGTCGATACCGAGGACGCCCGGCACGAGACGAGCGTGTACACGATGGACCCGCGCCTCGCCGGGGGCACCGTCCACGTCACCGACGACGACTACCCCCGCAGCGGCTACGAGCCTCAGCGCGACGCCGCCTTCATCGCCTGGGCTCGTGCCGGCGTCCCGCAACTCCTCGACGCCATCGCAGAGCTGACCAGCGAGATCGAGGAGTACAGGCAGCTCTGCGAGAAGCTCACCGAGATCCTCGAACGCACCGCGGACGCGCTCAAGGGCGAGCCGCCGCCCCGCATGATGCACTCCTGGCACGACCTTCCGCAGGTCGCGCGCCGCCTCAACGAGCAGCGCCGAGCCGGGCTCTAGAACCCCCCGGGCGGCAGCTCGGCCTGCAGCCGCCCAAGGGTCCCAGATGAAAGCAGGCCATCCCCGAGAAAAAAAGGAGGACCTCGTGTCCACTACTACCACCACGGCGACCCTGGCAGACCAGATCGCCATCGAGTCGATCGACGCCATCACCCTCCGCGTGCCGATCGTCGGCAACAGCCCGCTCATCGTCCACAACTTCAGCGAGAAGTCGAAGCGGCAGATGCTTGAGGCGCAGCAGGGCAAGAAGAAGATCAAGGAGATCCGCGACCCCGAGGCCGAGTATCAGGCCTCCTTCTACCGTATCAACGACCCGATCACCGGCGAGACCGGCTACGGCTTCCCCGTCACCGCGTTCAAGGCCGCGACCATCGGCGCCGCCCGCTTCTACGGCAAGAGCCTGACGATGACGAGCCTGCGCCAGTTCCTCTTCATGCGCGGCATCCTCACCGACGCCGACCCGCAGCAGCTCGTCAAGATCGAAGGCACCCCGCGGCAGCGTGAGGACGTCGTCCGGCTCGGCGGCCCGAGCCGCTCCGCGGACCTCAGGTACCGCGCCGAGTTCCCCACCTGGTCCGCGACGCTCGAGGTCATGTTCATCAAGTCCTCGATCTCGCAGGGCTCCGTCCTCTCGCTCATCGACGCGGGCGGCATGGGCATTGGAGTGGGGGAGTGGCGCCCCGAGAAGCGCGGCGAGTTCGGTACCTACGGCATCGACAAGACCCGCCAGGTCGAAGTCATCGACTGATGGCTGACCTCCGGCAGCTCCTCACCGATGCCCGCGCCAGCATGGGCCGCCTCACCCCGGCGGGTCTGGTCGAGTACGCCCGCCCCGACGCGTCGCCCCTGCACGACCGCTTCGAGTGGGACGACGCCGTCGCGAGCGAGCGGTACCGGCAGATCCAGGCCGGCGACCTCATCCGCCGGGTGAGCGTCGTCTACACCAGCGACGAGCACGGGCCCCGCACCGTGCGCGCCTTCATGCCGGTCAGGCAGGCCGGTTCCGACGATCCCCACCGGGAATACATCCCGACCGAGGACGCACTGCGTGACCCATTCCTCGCCGAGATGCTCCTGCGCGAGGCAGAACGCGAGATCGCCAGCTTCCGTCAGAAGTACGGTCACCTGCGTGAGTACCGCGACCTGCTGCGCGGGGCGATCGAGGCCGCCTGAGCAGGCGCGACTCGGCTAGTCAGGGCTGGGCATGGTTCGGCGCGGCTGGCTGGGCATGGCACCGCAGTGCTGGGCCCGGCATGGCTCCGCTGGGTGCGGCATGGTGTGGCAAGGCCGGGCTACGCACGGCAGGCGGGGACCGGCTCGGGATGGCGGCGCTGGGTGTGGCACGGCCTGTTAAGGCAAGCCAGGCGCGGCGTGGCTGCGCCCGGCGGGGCCAGTCATGGCAGGGCAAGGCCGTCTAGGCTCGGCTCGGTTGTCCGGGCACGGCCCGGCTTGGCAAGGCGGGGCAGGCGTGGGTTGGCTTGGCTCGTCCGGGCATGGTGCGGCAGGCAGGTCGCGGCTCGGCTAGGTTCGGCTCGGCGCGGGCGGTCCAGGCTCGGCTCGGCAGGCTTGGCTCGGCGGCGCAAGGCAAGTCGCGGCTCGGCAGGCGAGGCGAGTCGTTCAGGTCATGGCCAGGCCCGGCTTGGCACGGTGAGGCCGTCGGGGATGGGTGTGGCTGGGCATCGTTCGGCATGGCTCGGCCGGCTAGGTTCCGCATGGCGGTGCTCGGCCCCCCAGGCATGGCCAGGCCACGCAGGGCAGGCTCGGCTCGGCCAGTCTTGGGGCGGCGCGGCAAGGCTTGGCTCGGCTCGGCGGGGGCAGCAGGCAGCGCGTGGCGACGCCCGACGCGGCTTGGCGAGGCTTCACCACCGGGACACGATGTCCCCCTACCATCTCAACGACCTAAGGAGGCCGCCATGTTCCACTACTACGACCGAAGCGGCGCCCCCATCACCCTCGAGCGGTGGGCACAGCACCACCACGACATCGACTACAAGCGCGTCGCCGCCACCGACCTCGTCACCTCCGACAACCACGTCGTCTGGGTCTCCACCGTCTGGGTCGGCTTCGACCTCGCCCCCTGGATCGACACGAAGCGGCCCTACATCTTCGAGACCGCCGTCTTCGAGCACGGCATGGCCGACACCTACATGGAACGCCACGCCACCGAGACCGACGCACTCGACGCGCACGACCGCATCGTCCGCACCCTCACCGCGCAAGGTCTCGACGCCCTGACCGACGAGCCCGTAGCCGACCGCGCCGAAGAGTAGGGACACCCGTTGATCGATGTCGCAGGGTCTGCTTAGGATCCCTGCAAGGCAGGGTCGTTCCCGAACGGGACGGCCCTCACTTCGCTAAGGAGGTGCCCCGTGGCCCTCACCGCGAAGCAGCGCAACGCCCTCCCGAACTCCGCCTTCGCGTACCCCGACAAGCGGCTCTACCCGATCCCCACGAAGCACCAGGCCCAGCAAGCCGGTATTAGCGAGCAGCAGCGCCTCGGCCTGCACCGCAACGCCATGGCCCGCGTAGCCCAACGCCACACCCGCGGCGCCGTCCGCACCGTCGCGAAGGTCGTCGCCCGACGCTCCGGCATCGGCCAGTCAAAGGAGAAGGCCGGCAAGACCCGGCGGGGCCGCAGATAACCCCAGGGGGCACATCGATCCCCCGGGCCCCAGCCCTCAGCCAACCCCTCCCGGCCAGCTACCCCTGAGGGGAGGCCCCCGGATGACGAGCCCCGGCTACAACGACCGGACCTACAAGCGACGCGTCGCAGCCCTCCGCAGACGCCACGACCCCTGCTGGCTCTGCGGCGGGGCCATCGACTACTCACTGCCGTACGCCGACCCAGGCGCCTTCACGGCAGACCACGTGCACCCTCGAGCGCTCGGCGGCAAACTCCTCGGCGAGCTTCGAGCAGCCCACCGCAGCTGCAACTCGAGGCGCGGCGCCCGACCGGTCGTAAGCGGCAACGTGCCGACGACTCGCGACTGGACTTCGAGTGTCGCGGGCCGGCCTGCCGCGGACGCGCCTATAGACGAGCCCCGGGGCGTCGGCGGCTCCCCGGGGGCCGGCCGGGGGGGACCCCCGGCCCCCGGGCGGCGCGCCCCCCGGCGGCTTAGGCACTTCCGCGCGTGGCATCCCGGGATATCCCGCCCGACCCGAACTGGTGAGCTTCGATGGCGACCGACTTCCCCCACGGGACCGCGGCAGGCTACCGGCGGCATCGCAGGGCCAGGGAAACCCCCTGCGCCGAGTGCAAGCGAGCATGGTCGGCCTACGTGCACGGCAAGAAGGCGCAGCGAGCCAAAGACGATGCAGTGCCGCGCCTCCGCGCCGTCCCGCAGCCCGAGCCGGTGAGCTACGACGCGCTCGAGGACGCCCAGGCGAATCTCGCGATCATCCGGCACGCCATGCGGGAGGCGGCGCCCAGCTCGCTTGCGGCCCTCTCCAAGCGCCGGGATGAGCTGATCGACCGGATCCGCGACCTGACGAAGGGTGGCGAGATCAGCCTTGCCGACCAGCTCGCCGCCTTCCGCGCTGCTCGGCGTTCAGGAGCCTAGGTTCCTCACGATGCCGCCGGCCTTCGACGCCGGCCTGTCGGAGGCCCGCCTTGACGATCTGCTCGGGGTGTCGTTCGCTGCCGGCCTGGTCTTCGACCCGTGGCAGGAGTTGGGCGCCGAGGGGATGACCCGGACGCGTTCAGATGGCAAGTGGTCGGCGTTCGAGGTCGGCTTGCAGGCGAATCGGCAGAACGGCAAGGGTGCGCTGCTCGAGGGTCGGCAGCTCGCGGGCCTGTTCGTCTGGAACGAGAGCCTGCAGGTCCACACCGCTCACGAGTTCAAGACCGCGCAGGAGCACTTCCTGCGGTTGCGGCACCTCATTGAGGACACGCCGACGCTGGACCGGTTGGTAGCGCGGGTGCGTACGGCGTCCGGTGAGGAGGCCATCGAGACGAAGTCGGGGTGCCGACTCAGGTTCATGGCCCGCTCGACGGGCTCTGGTCGAGGGCTCGCCGGCGACGTCGTGTACCTGGATGAGGCGTACCGGCTGCGGCAGGCGATGATGGCTGCCCTGCTGCCGACGATGGCGGCGAAGTCGCTGGACGGGAATCCGCAGCTCTTCTACACCTCGAGTGCGGGGATGCTCGACTCGGATGTGCAGGAGGCGCTGCGGGCGCGCGGCATCGTCGGCGATGAGCGGCTGATGTACGCCGAGTGGTCGGTGCCTGATGATGCGGACCCGGATGACCCGGAGAACTGGCGGCGGGCGAACCCCGCATTTGGGATCCGGATCTCGGAGGAGTTCATCGCGTCCATGCGGGCGGCGATGGGCGATGAGGAGTTCAAGCGGGAGCATCTCGGGATCTGGGCGAAGGTCGGCGGAGAGCAGACCATCCCGCCCGCGGCCTGGGACGCGGGCTTCGCCGATGACCTTGGCGGGGTGCCCGTCGCGCGGCTGGCCCTCGCTGTTGACGTGCCGCCTGCCCGGGACTCGGCGGTTATCGGCCTGGCGGCGCGCCTTGAGGACGGGCGCACGATGGTCGAGGTAGCGGCTCAGGAGCCCGGGATCGGTTGGGTGCCTGATCGGCTGGCGGCGATTCGCCGGGCGATGCATCCCGTCGCAGTGGTGGTCGATGCCGCCGGTGCCGCCGGGACGATCATGCCGGAGTTGCGGCAGCGGCACGTCCGCACCATGCAGATCGGCTACCGCGACCTGGGGGTGGCCTGCGGGCGCTTCTACGACATGGTGCTCGCGGGTCGGCTCGCCCACTCCGGGCAGGCGCCGCTCGATGAGGCGGTCGCCGTCGCCACGCGGACACCGATAGGTGACTCTCTGTGGAAGTGGAACAGGAAGACCAAGGCGGGCAACATCTCGCCGCTCGTCGCGGTCACGCTCGCGCTGCACGGCCTCGAGGCCAAGGCCCACACCGGTGACCAGCTGCGCTCGAAGGTGGTGGTGCTCTCGTGACCGATCAGGCCGTGGCGCTGGTCGACTGGGGGGTGAGCCGCCTCCTGCCAATGCTTGAGGACGACGGCGAGGTATTCACCGCGCTACTCGAGAAGTGGGTCGGGAAGCTGCGCCGCAACCAGACCCGGTCGATGTACTACGACCTGAAGCAGCCGCTCAAGGACCTCGGCATCGCCGTTCCGCCTCAGCTGCGCAGCCTAGACATCGTCATGGGCTGGCCGGCCAAGGGCGTGAATGCGCTGGCTCGCCGGTGCATCTTCGACGGCTTCACGCTTCCAGGATCCCCAAGCGACCCGTTTGGGCTCGATCAGGTCTGGGACGACAACCGCATGGACCTCGAGGTGTCCCAGGGCATCACGTCGGCGCTGATCCACGGGGTCGCGTTCATCGTGACCGGTCAGGGCCGCCGGGACGAACGCGAGCCGGAGATCGTCCAGAACATCTACTCAGCCCACTGGGCTACTGGCATCTGGGACAAGCGCCTGCGGGAATTCAGCGCCGCGCTCGTCGTGCCGCATGTTGACGACGTCGGGCTGCCGGACGAGTTCATCATCTACCTGCCCGATCGGGTCTACGACATCACCCGGCCCGCGCCTGGCCGCTTCGAGGTCTACTGGCAGCCGAACCCGCTTGGTGCGGTGCCGGTTCGCCCGCTCGTGTACCAGCCCGAGCTGGAGCGTCCCCTCGGCCACTCCCGCATCAGCCGGGCTGCGATGAGCTTGACGGACCAGGCGGCGCGGGTGCTTCTGCGCGCCGAGGTGTCGGCGGAGTTCTTCTCAGCCCCGCAGCGGTACCTGCTCGGCGCCGACGAGGCCGCGTTCGAGGACGCGAAGGGCGTCCGCAAATCGGCCTGGCAGGCGGTCACGGGCCGCTGGCTGGCGATCGGGCGGGACGAGGACGGCGAGCTGCCGCAAGTCGGCCAGTTCCCGCAGCAGACCATGGACCCGCACCTGCGGCACCTCACGGGCCTCTCCGAGATGTTCGCCGCGGAGATGAACCTGCCGGTCGGCTCCCTCGGCGTTGTGCAGGACAACCCAGCGTCCGCCGAGGCGATTTACGCCGCCAAGGAGGAGCTGGTCATCGAGGCCCAGGGCGCCAACCGCGCCTTCGGCACCGGCCTGGTCGATGCGGCCCTGGACGCGGTGATGCTCCGCGACGGGCTCAGTGAGCCAACCGCCGAGATGCGGCAGCTGCGGGCGAAGTTCCGCAACCCGGCGACCCCGTCGATCGCCTCAGCGACCGATGCCGTCATCAAGCAGATCGGCGCGATGCCATGGTTCGCCGACTCGGATGTCGCGCTTGAGCAGATGGGCTACGACGAGACCACGGTCGAGCGCCTTCGCGCCGACCGGCGGCGTGCGCAGGCTGGCCAGGTCTTCGCGACCATCGGGCAGGAGGCCGCGCGGGCGACCACGATCCCGGCGGTCGCGCAGGCGGCGGGGCTGCGGGTACCCGAATGACGACCGCGGTACAGGCGCGCGACCTGCGGCGGGCGATCGACATCCTTTCTCGCGCGGCCATGCGCCGCACCTACCAGGTGGTGCAGAGCGTTGCCGTGCCTGGCGACATGGCGGCGACCCGCGTCAACCTCAACGTGGCTCTGCAGCCCGCGCTCCAGCCTGTGATCGATGCCTCGGTGATGGCGACGGCGAACTGGTACGAGGACACCACTGCGCTCGGCTGGGCTGCGATCGATACGCCAGAGGCCGACGACGGGGCCCTTCATCGAGCTATCGGCTGGGCCACCAATCCGCCGGGGATTGTTCCATCCCTTGAGGAGCAGAACGACTGGTGGTTCCGCAAGCTCGCGGGGAGTTCCCAGCGTGCCGTCGCGAACGCCTCCCGGCGCACGATCGCCCGCAATGTCGACCGCGACTACCACCAGCGCAGGGTGTCGATCGGATACGCCCGCATGCCCTTCGGCGGCGCGTGCGCCTTCTGCGTGATGCTCGCCTCCCGCGGCGCTGTGTACCACTCGGCCCGCACCGCCGGCGGCGCTACTCGCAATCGCCCAGCTGAGCAGTTCCACGACCACTGCCGATGTTCGATCGTGCCCGTCAAGCGCGGCGAAGAGTTGCCATTCGACGTCGACTACTACGCCCGGCTCTATCAGGAGTCGGCCGGCGGGAGCACCCGCGAGGTGCTCGCCCGCATGCGTGCCGATCACGGCCTGCGCTGAACCCCTTACGCCCACGCGGGGCGGTCAATTCCGCGACGACGCACAACGGGCGGCGGTCAATGCCCGGCAGGAGATCGAAGACCCATGACTACGGAACCCACCGGCACCGAGCCTCCCCAGGCCAACGCGGCGAGCGCCCAAGACGAATTCGCTCCCATCACCACCCAGGAGCAGTTCGAGCGGGCCCTCTCCGACCGGCTCAAGCGGGAGCGGGCGAAGTTCGCCGACTACGACGACCTGAAGACCCGCGCTGCGCGCTGGGACGAGGTCGAGGCGGCGAACAAGACCGAGCTGGAGAAGGCGCAGGACCGCATCCGCGAGCTGGAGTCAGCCCGCAACGAGGATGCCTCCGAGCGGACCCGGCTCAACGTCATCGCCACCCTCGGCATCCCGCCCGAGTACCACGACCTGATCACCGGGCAGGACGAGGCGGAGATGACGAAGCGGGCGCGGCAGGTGCGCGAACTGCTCGAGGCGAAGGCCGCAGCGCCCGACCCGAACGGGCGCCGCCTCGTGGTTCCAAGCCAGGGCCGGACTCCTGAAAAGGCACTCAACGGATCCGGTCTCGAGGACGCGATCAAGCGCGCTGTCGGGGCCGCATAGCTCAGAAGGAGACCCCCATGACCGACCAGATCAGCGACGTCGTCGGCACCGGCGACTTCGCCGGATTCCTGCCCCCGACGCTCGCGCAACCCTACTTCGATGAGGCGCTGCGGGCATCGGTGGTGCAGCCCCTGTCCCGCCAGATCACCCTCGGCCCGAACGGCGTCGCCATCCCGGTGACGACCACGAAGCCCACCGCGGCGTGGGTTTCTGAAGGCGGCCAGAAGCCCGTCACCCGCGGCGGCCAGGCGCTCGTCACCGTCGAGCCGAAGAAGCTCGCGGCGATCGCCGTCGTCTCCGCCGAGGTGGTGCGCGCCAACCCCGGCGGCTACGTCACCAACCTGCGCCCGCAGATCGGTGAAGCCTTCGCCATCGCGTTCGACCAGGCCGCCCTCTACGGCACGAATTCGCCGTTCACGAGTGCCGAGAACCCGAACTACGTGGCCGCGACGGACAAGACCGTCACCCTCGGCAGCGCGGCGCCCGGGGCCGGTGGGCTCTTCACCGACCTCAATGCCGGCCTCTCGCTCCTCGTCAACGACAAGAAGCGCCTGACCGGCTTCGCGTTCGACTCGATCGCCGAGCCGATCTTCAACACCGCCGTCGACACCACGGGCCGCCCGCTGTTCATCGACTCGCCCACCATCGAGACTGCCGCCACCGTCACGGCCGGCCGCCTCCTCGGGCGCCCCGCCTTCATCGGCGACGGCGTCGCCGAGGACGAGACGGTCGGCTTCGGCGGCGACTGGACCAAGACCGTCTGGGGCACGGTCGGCGGCATCAGCTACGACGTCTCCACCCAGGCGACAGTCACGATCGACGGCGAGCTGACCAGCCTCTGGGAGCACAACCTGGTCGCGATCCGGGTGGAGGCCGAGTTCGGCTGGCTCTGCTACGACGTCGACGCTTTCGTCAAGTACAACGAGGCGGCCGGCGGCGACAACGGCGACACGGAGTAGGCCTAGCCATGCCTCGCGTAACACACCCCGGGGGAACCACGGCGGTCGTGTCCGACGCGCTGGCGGCGAAGCTCGCGGCCAAGGGGTGGCAGGTCGAGAATCCTGCCGCCCCCGCGGCGAGCAAGCCGCCGGCGAAGCGGCGCCCGAAACCGAAGCCTGCCCCCGATGAGACGGTCCCGCCGGAGCCCGGCGACATCGAGTAGGGGGTCCCATGGCCGAGTCATGGACGACCCCGGCAGACGTCATCGACTCCTGGGTCGGCGGCGAGGCGCCCGACAACCCGAACCTCGTACAGGTCTGGATCGACCGCGCCGAGAGGTACCTGCGTGCACGGATCCCCAACCTCGAGGACCGCATCACCTCGGGCGATGAGCCCGACCTGCTCGACTCCGTCAAGGATGTCGTCGCGGCAATGGTCGGACGGGTCTTCCGCAACCCGGACGGCGTCCGGCAGGAGACCACCACTGCGGGGCCGTACTCAGAGAACCGCACCTACGGAGGAGAGCTGCCTGGCTCCCTCTTCCTCACCGACAGCGAGCTGGGGCAGCTGCTCCTAGGAGCCCGCTTCCCCGGCCAGGCCTTCGAGATCGACCCGCTCGAGCACTACGCCGGGCCGCCCTGGCACCCAGCGCACGGGAGCTGGTGGTGGCCGTGATCGGCGAGACGGTACGAGTGCAGGTCACGACCCCCTCCGGGGTCCGTGACGAGTTCAATCGCGAGGTCTACCTCACCGAGGAGTTCGCCGTCCCCGATGTGCTCATCGGCCCGACCGACTCGCAGAACGTCGCAGACGGCGACCGGGAGGGCGTCGAGTCCCGCTTCACACTGCACTTCCCGAGGGGAGTAAACGTGCCCGCGCACGCGCGGGTGCAGGTGCGCGGCGAATGGCTCGACGTCCTCGGCACCCCTGCCTCATACATCCTGGCGAACACCCCCGGCAGGTGGTCGACGCCCGTCCGCGTGGGGGTGGTCCATGGCTAGCTGGCTCCGGGTCAAGATGAACTCCGCCGGTGCCGCGCGCCTCCTCAACGGCGACGAGGCCGCCGCCTGGCTCGGCGGTATCGCTGAGCGAATGGCAGCGGCAGCCTCCTCGGAGAGCGGCACCACGTACCGCGGGGACGGGCAGAAGGGGCGGCGCCGCGCGCGCGGACTCGTCGGCACCACCGACTTCGAGTCCCGGCTCGACAACGCACGGACCAACCGCCTGCTGAAGAGCCTGGGCCGGGGGTGAGCCATGCCCATCGAAGCGATCGCCTACCCGGTGATCGAGGCGGAGCTGATCGCCTTCTACAACGCCGCATCCTCAGCGCTCGGCTGGGGTTGCGAGGCCTTCGAGTCCCCACCGCGGGCGCGACCCAAGGTCTTCATCACGGTGCAGCGCGTCGGCGGGGAGACCACCGGGGTCTTCACCGACGTGCCGCTCGTCGCGGTGCAGGTCTGGGCCACGACCATGGCAGCCGCCGCACAACTCGCCCGCCTCGTCCGCGCCCAGACCTACCGGCTCCCGGAGCAAGTGCCGGACATCGCCCGCGTCGACATCCAGGCGCTTACCCAGTTCCCCGACCCCGACGCAGAGGTGCCCCGCTACCAGTTTGCGGTGCAGCTCACCACTACGGGCCGGGCCGTCTGAGACCCCACAGGGACATGCCGATCATCAGGAAGGAACACGCCCATGGCTAACAGTGTCGAGAACGTGTTCATCGGTAAGCCCGGTGGGGGCATCTCCGTCGCCCCGCTCGGGGGCACGGTACCGACGAACGCCACCGACGCCCTCCCGAGCGGCTTCGATCCGCTCGGCTACATCTCCGAGGACGGCTACACCAACACGGTCGACTCGGACACCGACACCCTCGGCGCCTGGGGCGGAGATGTCGTCGCCACCCTCTTCAACGGGGACACCGAGACCTTCACCTTCACCGCGATCGAGATCAACCCGGTCGTCCTCAAGCAGGTCTACGGCCCGAGCAACGTGACGGTCGTCGGCGACACCATCACGGCGCTGCACAACTCGATCCCGCGCCCGCACGCTAGCTGGGTCTTCGAGACCCTCTACAACGGGCGCGTGAAGCGCGACGTGGTGCCGGACGGCCAGATTACGGACATCGGCGACATCGTCAACCAGGACGGCGACGCGGTGGGCTTCGAGATCACGGTCACCGCCTACCCCGACGCTGACGGGAACCGCGCCTACACCTACATCGCCAAGGTCGAGGCCGAGCCCGAGTCGCTCGCCGCCCCCGCCGCCGAGCCGGAGCCCGAGCAGGCCGCTGCGTGATGAGCCCGGGGGCGGGGTTGCGATCTTGGCATGTCCCGCCCCGCCCCCGGCCCCACCCCTGGACATGCCGAAGGGACATGCAAAATGACCACAGATTCGCCCGACATCATCGTCGTGCCCGACTACGAGCCATCCGGCAAGACCGTCCGGGTGCGCCTGCCCGGCATGCCGAAGCCGGTGACCATCCCCGACTCCGACGACGTCGTCAACCTCGAGATGCTGGACGGCTTCCAGGCCGGCAACTTCAAACCGCTGGTAAACATCTTCCCGCCTGAGGCGCAGGCCGCCTTCCGGGCCCTGCGGCCCAAGCAGATCGCCGCGTTCATCGACGGATGGACCGGTGGCCAGGGAAAATCGGTCAGCTCGCCTACGTCCTAGCGCACCACCGGACGCAGGTCGAAGCCGAGCTGATCCGCAACGGGATCCGGCTGCGCTGGATGGGCACGCCCCAGGTGAGCTGGCGCGACGTGTGGGCGCTTACGGTCACCTGCGATCCGCAGTCGCCGCTGGGCCTCGCGCTCAGCCCCGACAACGTCTGGGGCCTGCGCGAGCAGCTCCTGGCGGCGGCAGTTGACGCGCTGCGCCTGCTCTGGTGGGCGCAGACCGCCGATGCCGAGAAGAACAGGAACAGGCCCAAGCCGATCCCGCGTCCCGGCGTGAAGAAGGCCGGGCGCACCACGAGGGGCCAGGCGATGCCGCTCGAGGAGCTGAAGCGGCAGCTCGCGCTGCCGCGCAGCCCCATCGACTCCTAGAGGGGGTGACTCGTGGCGATCGAGATTGCCTCCGCGTTCGTCACCATCGTCCCCTCGCTGAAGGGCGCGGCGGCCTCGATCAACTCGCAGCTCACCGCGGGCATCGACACCAGCGCGATCGGGCAGAAGATCGGCTCCGGCGTCGGCCAGTCCGCGGCGGCCAGCATCGCCGCCCAGTTCAGCCAGGCCGGCAAGGCGATGCAGCAGGTCGGTGGCAAGCTCACCAGCGCCATCACGAAGCCGGCGATGCTGGCCGCGACTGCGGTCGGCGGCATCTTCTCGGTCGGCGGCTGGAACCGGCTGGTCGCCATCGACCAGGCGCAGGCAAAGCTCGAGGGCCTCGGCCACTCAGTCGACTCCGTCAAGGCGATCATGGCCGATGCCCTCGCCTCCGTGAAGGGCACGGCGTTCGGCCTCGGCGACGCCGCCTCCCTCGCCGCCTCCGCCGTCGCCGCTGGCATCAAGCCTGGCCAGGACCTGCAGCGCACCCTGAAGCTCACCGCCGACACCGCCGCCATCGCCGGGACCTCCTTGGGCGACATGGGGCTCATCGTCAACAGCGTCGCCGCCCGCAACCGGCTGATGGGCGACGACCTCATGCAGCTCCAGTCGCGCGGCATCCCGGTGCTGCAGTTCCTCGCCGACCAGTACGGCGTCACTGCCGCCGCAGCCAGCGAGATGGTGTCCTCCGGCCAGGTCGACTTCGCCACCTTCCAGGCGGCCATGGAGTCCGGCCTCGGCGGTGCCGCCCTCAAGATGGGCAACTCCTTCACCGGCGCGATGCAGAACGTCTGGGCCGCGGTCGGGCGCGTCGGCGCCGCGTTCCTCGACGCGGGCGGCACCGGGGGAGGGTTCTTCTCACGGCTCAAGCCGCTGCTCGGGGAGTTCACCGGCGGCCTCGACGCGCTCGAGCCCATCGCCGCCCGAGTCGGCGAAAAGGTTGGTGCCGCCTTCGCGAACATCATCACGAAGGTTCAGCAGGTCATCGGCTGGTGGCAGTCCCTCGACGCAGGCACCCGCGGCCTGGTCCTCAAGGTCGGCGGCGCGATCGCCGGGATCGCTGTCGCCGCCGGGCCGGTCCTCACCATCGCCGGCAAGCTGACCTCAGGCATCGGCTCCATCGTCAATATCGCCGGGCAGCTCGGCGCAGCCTTCGGTGGGGCAGGCGGCGCGGCCGGCGCGCTCGGCAAGGTACTTACCATCGCCACCGGCCCGGTTGGGCTCATCGTCGCGGCGATCGGCACGCTCATTGCCGTCTCGCCCGAGCTGCGCGGCGCCCTCATGGACGCCTTCGGCACGATCCTGCCGATCATCGTGAGCCTGGCGAAGGCCCTGATCCCGGTCATCCAGCAGCTCGCATCCTCGCTCCTGCCGGTCCTTCAGATCATCGGGCGCGCCGTCGCCCAGGTGATCTCGCAAATCGTCCCGATCATCGCGATGCTCGCCCAGCAGCTCGCCCCGATCATCACCCAGATCGCTGGGATGATCGGGCCCCTGGTCGCCGCGCTCATGCCCGTCATCACCCAGATCGTGAACGCACTGCTCGGCATCCTGCTCCCTGCGATCTCGGCGATCCTGCCCGTCGTCAAGGCGGTAATCGGCGCCGTGATCCCGGTCATCCAGGCGCTCGTGACGATCATCCAGGGCGTCGTCAACATCATCGTCGGCCTCCTCACCGGCAACTGGGCGCAGGTGTGGAAGGGCATGGGGCAGGTCGTCTCAGGCGCCGTCAACCTCGTCGTCTCCGTGATCACCGGCCTCTGGAGCATCACCAAGGCAGCCTTCACCGGCGGCCTCGCCCTCATCGCCGCCCTGTGGAACGGTGCCTGGAGCGCCATCGCCGGGTTCTTCTCGGCGATCGGGTCCACCATCGCCTCGCTCGCTACCGGCCTCGCGAACGGCGTGCGCTCCGCGATCTCGGGCGCCCTGTCCTGGCTCGGTTCCGCCTGGTCCTCGGCCTGGAGCGGGCTCACCGGCGCCGTCTCGGGCGCGGTGACCGCGGTCGGGCGGGCCGTCACCGGCATCCCAGGCGCGATCAAGGGCGCGCTCGCAGACGCCGGATCCTGGCTCGTCGGGGTCGGCAAGGACATCATCAACGGCCTGATCAACGGGATCGCGTCGATGGTCGGTGCCGCGGTGCAGAAGGTAAAGGACCTGGCCGGGTCCATCGTCAATGGCGCCAAGGCTGCCCTCGGCATCGGCTCGCCCTCGAGGGTCTTCGCGCGCGAGGTCGGTGCGATGATCCCCGCCGGCGCGGCCCTCGGCGTTACCGCCAACGCCGACGACTTCCGCAACGCCGTGGACGACATGGCCTCCTACGTGCCTGGCTGGTCGGCGTCGAGCGCGCGCCTTGGAGCGGGCGCCGGCTCCGCCCTGCCCGAGCAGGTGACGCTCGTGGACGCGTCCGGTGCGCTCCTCGCGCTGATGGACGTCCGGGTGGGCTCAGCGATGACAGCCGATGGCCGGGTGGCGGCGAACGGGGCGCGCAGATGGTAGAAACCACGATCCTGCCGACCCCTGACCCGCAAGTGCGCATCACGTTCTACGCCGCCGACCTCGACCCGGCAACCGCGCAGATCACCCTTTACCGGACGGTCGACGGGGTGCGCACCACGGTACGGTCAGGGCTGCGCGCGCTCGCGCTCGGCGGCTGGACCGGCGTCGACTGGGAAGCCCCGCTAGGTCCGGTGACTTACCAGGCGGCCATGGTCGATGCCGCCGGTAACGCACTCGGCGACACGGCGCCCCTGGTGGCCGTCATCCCGTCGCCGCGCCCCGACACCGCGTGGATTTCCGACCCGCTCGATGCCGGGTCTGCGGTCAAGGTGACCATGGTGCGTGGCGCTGGGCTGGCGCAATCCCGGCCCGTGCAAGGCTCGCGGCTGCTGCTCGGCACGCGCGTGATCGCGCTGGCCGGGCAGCGGTCGCTGATGACCGGGCTGGCGATGCCGTTCTTCACCGACACGGATGCCGCCCGCGAAGCGGTTACCCGCCTGATCACTCAGACCGGCGGGCTGGTGCTGATCCGCACCGCCGCGCCGCACCCGCTGCCGCGGCTGCTATACGCGTGGGCGTCCGATCCGCAGCCGTCGAGCTACCGGGACCCCGCGGGCGGCTACGGCATCACGTCGTGGGCGAGCACCGTCGATGAAATCTCGGAGGTCGAAGGGCCACCGGCGATCGCCGCCGCGCCGTGGCAGGCGTATCGCGACGCGTTCCCGACGTGGGAATTCATGCGCGCGATCTACCCGGTGTGGCTCGAAGCGAAGAAGAACCCGCCGCAAGCGGGCGTCGTGCCGACTGAATAACGGGGGTGCTCGCGTGGCACTGCAAATCGACGCGTCGGCGCTGATCGCCCTAGAGAACTCGCGCTCGGGTGCCGGGTTTTTCGTCACCGCGTTCTACGGGGCGACGCAGACCGTCCCCGGCCCGGCATTCCCCGACATCGACCGGGTGCCGATCACGACCGATGGTCAGCTGACGTTCGACGTGTCGGGGCAGATTCAGGCATCCGGGTCGGTGTTCCTCGCCCGCGACACCGGCGGCGAATCGCTGGTCCCCAAGTCGATGACCGACCCGCTGGCGCCGTTCGGGCAGGAGCTGCGCATCGACTACGTGGTGTCCCAGGGGGGAGCCAGCTGGCGGGTTCCGCTTGGCATCTACCGGATCAACGAAGTGCCGCGCGCGCAGGAATACTTCCGCCGGTACCCGGCCGCGGCGCGCATCATCGGATGGTCTGCGGAACTCGCGCTGGTCGACCGGTTCGACCTGATCCGCGCCGCGTCGTTCCTGGGCGTGACCGCGCCGGCCGCGGGCAACACGGTGTTGCAGGAGGTGGCGAACCTCACCACCGCCGCCGGGGTGACATGCGCATGGCCGGCGTGGCTGCAAGACAGTGCGATCCCGTCCGGGGTCACGTACGAAGGCGACCGTCTCGACGCCATCTCGCAGCTGCTCGCATCTCTCAACTGCGACCCCGGCATGACCCGGCAAGGGTCGGTGACTGCCATCCGCCGCGACCGATGGACTTCCGCGACCCGCGACGACGCCGATATCGAAATCGACGGGGTGCTGTCGTTCGCCGATGGCCTGTCGGCGAACATCTACAACACCGTCGTGGTGACCAACCCCAATGAGACGTTGCCCCCCGGCATTGCGCAGATCACGGACCCGGCGAACCCGCTGCGGGTAGACGGGCCGCTCGGGGCGCGGGTTTACACCAACTCAAACCCGCTGATGGACACCACGGCGAAGTTGCAGGCGGCGGCACAGACGATCCTCGCCCGCGTCTCGCAGCTGGGATCGAAAACCATCGAAGTGCAGGCACCGCCGCGCCCGGATGCCGAATTGGGCGACCTCGTGTGGGCGCGCGACACGCTCTCGGGCCGGGAGGTCATCGGCCAGTTGCGATCGTTCACGGTGCCGATGGACCCCACCGCCGCGTGGACCTACAACCTTGACGGGGCGGAGCTGCTGGGATGACGACCACCGGGCAAGTCGTGGCCGGCATGGGCGATGCCCCGGGGTCGCGCGTCGGCCGTGGCACCTGCCAATCGGTCAACTGGGCGGCAGGCGCCGCCGTAGTGAATTTCGCCGGGAAGAACGTTGCCATGCCGATGGTCGGCACGGCGCCCGTTCCCGGCCAGGAATGCATGGTGGGGCTGTGGGCGGGCCATCCCGTGTGCCTCGGCCCGCTCGCTCACCCGAGCCTCGGCGTGGTCGCCGGTGCCCCCTCAAACGGGCGAATCCCGATCACCGGCGACGACGGCGTGACTTACCTTGCCGCCTACGACCCGAACGTAGCGTCCTGGACCGCCGGGCAGCGCGTCGCCCTGATGTGGGCGGGCGGCGCAGGCGGCGGCCCGGTCGTCGCTGTGAAGCTCTCAGCCGACCCGGCACCCCCGCCGGTCGACCCTGGGCCGCCCGACATCGGCGGCGGGGCGGCCACCCGCGACCTGTTCTTCGATGCCGCCTGGTCGGGCTCGCAGAACGGGTCGGGCAACACCGGGAACGGCAACTTCTGGACCGATCTTGTCTATGCGGGGTCTAGCACGCTCGGCGGCTACGGCTACGGGACGGCCATCGGCGACACCATCCCCGACGGGGCGTCGATCCAACAGGTTGAGATCTTCCTCGACGCGCGGCAGGCGCTCTATTCCGGCCCGAACATCGGCCTGCACACGCTGATCAACCGGCAAGGGGTCCTCACCGTCGACCAGGCGGTGACCGTCGCGCTCGGCAGCGGGTGGCGCGGCCTGCCCGCCGGGTTCGGCGACCAGCTCAAGACCGGTGCGCGACGCGGCATCGGATTCGCGCACGGCGGCTACTCGATCTTCAACCCCGCCGGGGTCAACCAGTCCGGGCGGCTGCACGTCCGGGCGACATGGTGAAAGGCGGACCATCATGGCACTGACGCAGATCAGCGCGGGATGGCAGGACATCCCCAATTCCGCGCCCATGCTCGGCAACGATCAGATCGGCGACGCCGCCCGGTACGCCGAGAAGATCGGCACGATGGTCGCCGACGCCCCGGGCGATCTGCCCGCGTCGGGCAACTGGCCCGGCCGGCGCATCTACGTGATCAGCTGGGGCCGACCGGCGACGTGGACCGGGAACGCGTGGGTGCTGGAACCGATGGAAGCCGACCTACCGCTACCGCCCGCCGCGTCGGGGTGGACATTCGGCGCCGACACGTTGTTCTCCGTCACCGGTCGGCGGGTGCGCGGCTCCGTGCTGATATCGCGCAACGTCGCGATCGTCGCCGGTGCCGCGATGTGGACCTTTCCGGTCGGCCAACGCCCCACATACACGCACACGTTCAGCGGCCATCTCGTGACGGGCGCCTCGCCGGGCATGTGCTGGGTTGTCGTCAACACCGACGGCACGGTGGTCGTCGGCGCGTACCTGACCAACTCGACCGCCACGACGATGCGCGTCGAAGTCGATTTCATCCGCTCGGGGTTCTAGCGCCCCTGTAACGCGTCGTCCCATGCCCGCCGTTGTGCGGGTTTTTTCATGCCCGAAAGGGGGCAAACTCGATGGCACCTGGACCGTGGGGCGGATACCGGAACGGCGAAATCCCCGTAAGCGCGATGGTTAGCGTTCGCGGCGAGCTGTTCCACCCCGCCGCCGCCGCCGCGTTGCAGCATCTCGAAAACCAATTCGCCGCCCAATTCGGCAGCGAATTCATCATCACGTCCGGTTACCGACCCCTCGGGTCGCCATCTGATCCGCCGAACTCGACCGGGCGCACCCAATGGGGGTCGTGGAACTGGTATCGCAAATACGGCAGCCCGCTCGCCGCGATCCCCGGCAAATCGAACCACGGGTGGGGACTCGCCGCTGATCTTGGGTCGGGCATCGACACGGCCGGCACCCCGCAACACCGTTGGATCGCCGCGAATGCCCCCGCGACCGGTTGGGTCACCGGCCGGGTTGCAGGCGAACCCTGGCACGTCGAATACGACGGCAGCCTCACCGCACCGCCCACTACCGAGATTCCGGAAGGCATTGCCATGTCATTCAGCATCGTCCCCGCCGCCGACAAAGACGGCGGCATCTGGCTGGTTCCACTCAACGGAGGCCACCGCGTCCGCATCGGCGATCCTTACCACGTCGAACTGCTGCAACGCCTCAAAGCAAACACCGGTTCGGATCAGATGCTGCTTGCGGAGGTCGACATCGCCCTTAGCTACATCACGGCGGCGCACTCGTGACCGCGCCCCTGCCCCCGGCCGCACCGCCGGTCTCCAACAACATCACGACGATCGCGTATTGGGTCGCATTCGGTGCCGCCGCGGTCGCGCTCGCGCTCGACGGCATCGCCCCTCTGTGGTGGCCGTCGATCGCCGACAAGCTCACCGAGACCGTCGCCGTGATCGTGGAGGCTATTGTGCTGATCGCCGCTGGCCTCGGCGCGGTCATCTCGCCGCTAGGCAGACGCTCGCGCTGACCATGCCCCCGCATACCGATTGCCGGTATGCGGGGGCCTCTTTTCGTATGCCTACGAGTGGACCCCGGCCTTGAGGCTTGCGTTGCGGATACGCCCGACGAGTTCTTCCCGCGGACAGCGCGCTGCGAGTCCTGATTCCGGGCTCGACTTAATCGAACACGTCTCCTAGCGTTAACGGATCCAGATTCGTAACTACTTTCGGAGGCGCATCGTGACGATGACTGCCCGCGTGGCCGAGCGGGTCAACCTGCTGCTCGAGAATGGGAGACCCGCGCGGTTCTTCTGGCGTGAACGATGGACCGTCACCGCCGCAACCCCGGACGGGTTCGAGTTCCTCGGCAATGACGTGCGTGTGGTCGGGTGGCGGGTGAGAGCGCAGACCGAGGACCGCAGCGACACTGGCGAATTCGAACTCGCGCGAGACCCTGCCGCGGGCGGGTGGGTGCTCGATTCCGTCACCTACGCATGACCGAAGAGCTCGATGTCGACAAGTCCGCCCGCGACCCGGACAAGGCCGTCGAGATCGCGTTGCAACCGGCCCCGATCTCCCTGTCCACCGACGAGATCAATGCGAAAGCAGACCCGGTGAAGCCAGCCAATGGGCGAGACGGGATCGCTGTGCATGCCTGGGTGCATTTCGCGACCAGCCAGGGCCCGCGCTCGGTGCGCTTGCGATGCATGGTCACCGCGTACAACAGTCGAGCGGTGCAGGTCGAGGGGCGCATAGGCATTTACCCGTGGCGGGCATGGCTGTGGGCGAACGCCGTGACCCGCGTCGGCAGTCCGAAGTAGCATCGCCGCATGTGCGCAAGCTACGGTCTTGGCGGGGGCAGCCACGAGGGTGACCCGCCGCCGATCCTCCCGGCACTGAACGACAAGGTACTGCTCACGGTCGACTGGGGCGCGCCCGTGGCGCCGAGCCCCGGCGTGCTCGAGGCGTTCTACGGCAAGCGCACCCTCACCGGGCGCAAGGAGAGGAAGCTCAACGGCATCTACCGCGTCAACGGCGACAAACTGATCGCAGACACGGCATGGTTCAAGCTCTGGATGGGCGGCAAGTTCCCGACCGGCAACACGTTCAACGCCCGCTCCGACACACTCGCGACGAAATGGCGCGGGTACTTCAAAGCCTCCCGTGCCCTCGTGCCCGCCGACTGGTTCAACGAGAAGGGCAACGACTACACGACCGCATCGGGCGAGCCTTTCATGATCGCCGCCGTCTACAACCGTGTGCACGACGAATTCGACAACCCACTGACGAGCTACGCCCTCGTGACCCGCGACGCAGCCGGGGCCGTGGCAGACAGCCACGACCGCATGCCGTTGATCCTCCCGCCCGACCTTTGGCGGACGTGGCTCGACCCCCACGAGCCCGGCACCCGCGAACTTGCCGAGGCGGCAGTCGCCGCATCCGATGAACTCTCGAACGGTATACGGCTCCTGACCCGCCCCGAGCCGCAGACCGCCTGAACCCGGAGACCGACACATGCCAATCGACCCTGACGGCATCCGCCGCGCTTCCCTCGACTACCTCGCCGCAGACGGCCTATTCGACAGAGACCGCGCCCTGCAGGCCATGGCCTCGCTCGGCATCGCTATGGGCGACCGCGACACCGACACGAACGACAACGCCGAGCTTGTGGAACGGATCAACGACGCCATCGCCTCCCTGGAAGTCGCCCGCGAAAACGGCGACTCGATCGATGAGCTGATCGACCACCTGATCGACTACGCAACCCGGTACGAGAACGAACGCACCGACTAGAGCCCGTCGCCGACATCCTCGGGCGCAACCGCGATCCCGCCCGACTCGCGCCACCGCGGAGCGCTCCCTCACAGGGCGGCCGGCTTCCCTGCCGAGGGCTGGCTCAGCGTAGCCGCCTATCATGTATCTATGGGACGCATCAAGGACACGAAGACTGCCTTCATGGCCGGCCTGGCCCAACACGCCTGGGACGAAGGTCGCGTCGTATTCACGCCCTTCTTCAATATGCCGATGACCCAGCCCGGAATCTCGAGCGACGTCGAGGACTGGGCCCTAATGATCGAGGGCATCCTCTCGGTTGGCTGGAAGCTCCACACCTGGCAGGTCTCAGCGGACGCCAAGGGGCGGCCTCAAGCGACACCGCTATTCGTTCGACCCGTCTGAGGCGAGACCCAGGAAGGGCCGCCTAGGTCTCCATTTGGTCTCCACTTTGGGGCGGTATGTAGGGGTATATGACGGTATGGCGCTCAAATAAACCCCCGGTCAACATACCTTTACATACCCCCTCACCCCCTAGAAAGCCGTCCAGTGGGTTCAGGGTTCAAGTCCCTGGGGGTGCACCACGAAGAGATCCCCCTGATCGGAAGCAATTCCTGATCGGGGGGATTTTGTTTCATGGCGGACGGTCAGTTGTGGCTTATCGGCAAGAACGTGTGGATGGGTTCGGGTGTGTCAGCCGTGTCCTGCCCAGCCGGTGCGTTGCCAGAGGCCTTCGTTTGCGTCGAGGCCGGTGTCGTAGAGAGCGGGCAGGTTGAGGTCGTCGTGGGCTTCGGGCTCGTCGTCGGGTGTGGGTGCCGGCTCGGGCTCGATGAGCTGGTGGGCGCTGGTGATGGGGATCTCGTGGAGGGTGAGGAACCATTCGGCGGCGCGTTTCATGTGCTCCTCGGTCATGCCGCGGTGGGTGCGCAGGATGTGGTGGATCTGGGAGTTGATCCCGCCTTCCAGCGGGCTGGTCGTGCGCATGTTGCCGTGCTCGAGGTAGGTGAACAGGGTTCCTGATCGGGCGAGCTTGCGCAGCAGCAGCCATGCCTTCCGCAGGCGCTCGTGGGTGAAGCCCCATTGCCCGTTGCGGAAGTAGGTGCGCTCCTTCGTGAGGTGCCCGTGTGCTCTCCACCAGGCGTCGAGATGTCTTTGCCAGTCGATCGCGTCGTCGATCTCGCGAACCTCAGAGAGCGCTTTGGCCAGGCTCAGCAGGCGTCGGCCGGCGTCGGTGCGGGGCTTCATCGTCAGGTGCTGGCGGATGTTCAGCTGCACGTGGAACAGGCAGCGCTGGATCTTCGTATTCGGCCAGATGGTGTGCACGGCGGTGGCGATGCCGGTGCCCCCGTCGCAGACCACGACCTGCGGGGCGGGGATCTGCCGCAACAGGGCCTGCCAGGCGGCGATCGACTCGCGGGCGCACCACTGCCAGGCCAGCACCTGCAGCTTGTCGGTGACGGCGATCAGCAGGCACCAGGTGCCGATCCAGACCCCGTCGATGAGCACCTGGTGATGGCCGGGCTCCACCGGACCGAGGCGCGGCTGCACATCCCAGCACCAGGCGGTGCGGTCGCGGAAGGAGCGACCGGTGCCGCGACCTACCTCGGCTTGGGAGTGCTTGCCGATCAGCCAGGTGAGGAATTCGGCCAGCTCGTGACGGCGCTTCACGTCGTCGCGGCGGCGCACGCTCGAGGACCCGCACTCGGGACATCGCCACCGTTGCGTGCCGGCCCTCGTCTTCCCGTTCTTCACCAGCCGCGAGCCGCATATCAGACAGACGGTCGAATTCGAGGCGTTCGGCACGACTAAGCATGCCGGGGTATGACCGCCCCTCTTTTGCCGCGCAATCCCGCGGCAAACTCATCAGCTCATCCACACGTTTCTGCCGATAACCCTCAGTTGTTCTTGGTTCGAGTCCAGGTACCCCAGCACTGAGATCGTTGAGTTTCCGCCTCTAAGCAGGCAACTCCGAACTTCTTCCGTATCCGCCATTTCGGTGCAAGTGACCGCTTTGGTGACCAGATTGCTTTCGTTCCGCTGGTTGAGCGAGCGAAGCGAGTCGAAACCACGGTCCCGTGCGGATCGATACCGGGCAACGCTGGTGCACCTGTTCGCCATGGAACCCGCGCCCGCCCTCCCCGTCTTCCTCACCCAGCGCGAGGTCGCCGAGGCGCTGCGCCTGCCCGAGCGCACGCTGGAGGACTGGCGGCAAACCCGGCAGGGACCGCCCTACGTCAAGCTCGGCCATCACGTCCGCTATGAGCAGGCGGAACTGCTGGCCTGGGTGCGGGAGCGACGACATGGCTAGGCGCCGCCTCGCTGCCGGCGAGCTCGGCGGCATCCAGGTCACCCTGCTCGCGAACGGCACCTGGCGAGCCCGAGCGCGCACGCGCGACGATGCAGGTGAACTCCACCAGCTGCGCGCCGTCGCCAACACCGAGGACGAGGCTCGCGCTGAGATCACCCGCCGCGCCGTGAACTTGAGCAGCTCCGGATACCTCGGGCTGACTGCATCCGACACGGTCGCGGATGCCTGCACGGCCTGGCTCGCTCAAGTGCGCGTACGCGCTCAAGCTGGCGCGCTCAGCTTCTCCACCTACGAGTCCTACGAGCAAACGGCACGGCTACTGCTCGTGCCGCGTTGCGGCGGCATCGCCCTCGGCGCGCTGACCGTCGGGCGCTGCGACCGGATCATCCAGGCCGCCTTCCTGGAACAGTCCCTCTCAGCTGCTCGCCGCATTCGCTCGGTGCTCGGGCTGGTGTGCGGCTACGCGGTGCGCGACGACGCGATCCCGTTCAACCCGGTGCGCGACGTGCAACGCTTGCCGTTGCCGGAGAAGAAGACCACGGTGCTCACCGCGCCGCAGATCGCGGCCATCCGCGAGCTGATGGAGCACTGGCGCGAAGACAGCGGCATGGGCCCGCGGCCGAACTACCGCGCGCTCATCGACGGCATGGACATCATGCTCGGCACCTCCGCGCGCGTCGGGGAGTGCATCGGCTTGCGCCGCTGCGATGTCGACATGACCACGAACCCTCCCACGCTGCTCATCGACGGCACGATCACGCAGACCCGCGAGCTGGGCGTGCGGCGCAAGAACGCGCCGAAGCGCACGAGGCAGCGCCGTAGGATCGCCCTGCCGAGCATGGCTGCAACCGCTGTGCGCCGCCGGCTTGCGTTGGCGGAGCGCGGCGCCGAGGCGCTGCTGTTCCCAACCGCGACCGGGTTGCCGATGAGCGTGAGCAATTACGAGCGGCTGTTGCGTTCCTTTGTCGACGACAACCGCGAGGCGCTCACTGCACTCGGTGTCGATCCGGGCCGCTACTCCACGCACATCTACCGGCGAACGGTCGCAACCCTCGTCGAACAGGCCGCGGGCATCACGCTCGCCTCCCGCCTGCTCGGTCACGCGAATGAGCAGATCACCCGCGCCAGCTACGTCGTCTCCGCCGAGCAGGTCGATCCGATCACCGTTGACATCCTTGATGCGGTGCTGGGCGGGTGATGAATGAGCTCGGACTGTCACTTATATCCGTAGTTTGTTACTATGTCTCAAAATAAGGAGTTGAATGACAGTGACGCGATCGATTCCCACGTCGATAGCTCCCGTCCTCGAGCAGCTCGAACTCGACGGCGACGTCATCGTGACGGTTGATCGTCTCGCCGAGGTATTGCGTGAGACGGGCGTCAAGGACGAGCCGAGGCAGCTCGCCTACGAGCTGCAGCGCGCGGGGTGGCTCGGGTCGCTGCGCACGCGCGGCGCCTGGGAGTTCCTGCCGGCCGCACGCGGCGGCGCGATCAGTTCCGGCGACCGATTCCTGGAGTTCCGCGCCCAGCGCGAGCTCGATCCGGCGTGGCCGGGCGTGCTCGCGATGGAGTCCGCGGCCGGGGTACTCGGGCTTGCGCAGCGGCTGCCCGAGCGGGAGGTCGTGTCGCTTCCGTCGCGGATTGAGCCCCCCAAGGCGTTCGCGGGGCAGTGGCGCGCGGTCACGCTCGTGCTGCCGGGTGAAGCTCAGACGACCGTCGACCGGTTGCCGACGTGGAATCTCGACGGGCTCGTCGCCGGGATCGCGGGCAGGCCGGCCGCCTACCGCGACCTGCCGGGCCTGGGTCAGTGGCTCCCGGATGCGGCGGCCCGCGTCGATCCGGAGCTGCTCATCCGGCTGCTCGCCGGGCTGCCCTCGACCGCGAGCCAGCGGGCGGCATACCTGCTCGCCGCCGGCGGGAACGCGGAGGCCAGCGTGGCGATCCTCCGTCGCTTCCCGCCGCGCAGTGTCGCGCGGATCGGCCCGCGGCAGGCAGGCGGCCGATTCAATGCCGCCACCCAGGTCAGTGACACCGCCCTGTACCGCTATCTCGCCGTCGGGACTGGCGCATGAGCCGCATCACCGAAGGACACCTCGTTCGCCACTACCAGGGAGCCAAGGGAGGAAGGGACGCCGCCCTGCTCGACATTGCGCAAGACCACGCGCTCTGGCACCTACACCAGCTCGGTCTGTTCGAACGCGGGCTGACCTTCAAGGGCGGCACCGCGTTGCGCAAGTTCCGCGCCGGGAACTCGGGCCGCTTCTCCACCGATCTCGACTTCGCCGCGCCCGATGAGGCGGTCGCCCTCGCCGTGCTCGAGGCGCTCGACGGTGCGAAGATCGACGATTTCACCTTCGCGCTGGCGAACCTCGGTGATGACGGGCGCCGCGCCGATCTGACCATCGGCACCCCGTTCGACTCTCCCCGGCTCGGTGCCAAGGTCGAGCTTGCCCGCCATGCCCTCGCTTTGGACCCCGAATTGCTCGCGCCTGTGCCCCTCCCCATCCATGCCCGCTACGACATCGAACTGCCAGTGCTGCCGGTCGTGCGCACAGAGGAGGCCATCGCCGAGAAACTCGCACGCTACCGACGCGTGCCGTTGGCCAGAGACCTCTACGACCTGTACTGGTACGCAGGCGCCGGAGCGTTCGACGAGGCGCTCGTGCGCAGGCTCTGGGTGCTCAAGGTCTACCGCGACATCGTGGTCGACGGCCGCGGCGGAAAGCCGATCGACCCGGGCGATGTGCTGGGCGCATGGACCGCCGCAGAGTTCCGCGCGGAGGACATCGGCTACCTCACCAGGCCGGTGCGCCTGGATGAGTGGCTCAGCACGGTGCGCGCTCGCTATGCCTTTCTCGCCGAACTCAACGCAGACGAACGACGATGGGCAGAAGGAAATGCTCGCCACCTCGGCGAGGTCACGGTCGAGCTCGCGCCGACCGAGCCGCCACGCTGACCGGGTGCGGGCAAGCCGGGGTCAGGAAAGGCGTCGCTCAGCTCGCGAGGGCGCGCGCCTTCACCGCGGCAAGGTCCCGCTCCAGGCGCTCCAGAGCGACGCGGAGATCGTCGCCTTCATGACTGGCAAGCCCGTCGAGGATGAACCCGCGGGCGAGCGTCGAGACGGACACACCGTTCGATGCAGCCAATACCTGGAGCGCTTCAAGGGTCTCCGGTGGGACGCGCAGTGTCAGCAGGGGCGACGGCCCGCGGTTTGGCTTCGTCCACTCGCCCTCGGGAACACCGTCGCGGTACTCGGCGGTGTCGGCATCGAGCTCAGCGCGGATCGCGTCGCGCGCTTCGTCGGGAATCCGATCGTCCATCCTTCTCGCTTTCTTTCATAGAGCTTCCGGTGCGCCTCGTTGGCCGGCCATCCGTTGCCGCCATAAAGCCGGCCCTCGTGTCTCACGACGATGACGACTAGCAACACCTAGCCGCGGGTGCTGCTCCAACCGGCATAGCGGTCTCCGACTTTCCGGAACGGCCTGCCGGATCGGGGGAGCGCAGCGGAGCGTCCGGATCGTCGATCGTTTCCTCGGGTGTGACTCCGTGCCGCTCCCACATGTGCGCGACGGCCTCGGGGTCCCACTCGATGTCGGCCGCGTCTCAGTGTATAACGCGTGTCGTACATCGAGATGCACGGCTGCTGAGAGATCGAGAACTTCTGGGCTGCGCGCGTTGCGAAGCCTGCGGGTGCGTGCCTAGCATGACGGCACCGCCAGCTCGAGATCCGATCTCCTCGCCGTAAGCGCAGCAGGCACGGGGTTTCCGGTTCATGCCGGAGACCACGGTCCTGCCAAGTTGGCCGAACCGCAGATCCGACGGTGGTGCCACGGTGGCACCACCGTGAGCAACGGGTTTCTGTCGCCGGATTGGGCGACTTGGGCGGGGCGAGCCCGACGCGTCCATCACGAGAACTGGCGCAAACTTCCGCGGCGTCCTACAGCGTTTCCAGGCTCATCAACTGAGGTGAGCGCGGCTGCCCAAAGTTGGGTTGTCCTAGGGCTGGACAGCCGTCGATCGCGCCATCGGCGTCGCCCGCGAGGCATGCGCTCAGGCTGTCCTCCGAGGCTCCAAAGGCTTCGTCGTAACGGTCTTTCTGGGCTGCCACGCCTCTTGCAGATCGAGGATCGGGCACAACGGCGCACCTGATCTGCAAGAAGCGTGGTGGTTATGGCGAGCATGTTCCGCGATGCGAGCGTGGTGCGTCACCCGTTCCAGGGATAGAACCCTTTTCGCATGTCGAGGACGATAGAGACCGAGTCAAACCGGATTTAACCGATCGTGAGCCGATAGCTTGGGCATGGTTGCAGCACATAGGTCTTTGAGGAGGGCGCTGTCATGGTCGAGCCTTGGGTGTCGGCCGAAGAGATCGCATCTCACCTCGGGGTCACCAAGGAAACGGTCTATGTTTGGATCGCTGAGAAGGGCATGCCTGCCCACAAGATCGGTCGCCTCTGGAAATTCCAGGTCAGCGAGGTCGACGAATGGGTTCGCGGCACCAGCGATGGCTCACCAGAGACGGGCCGGTGAGCGACTGCCATGCGCATCATCGACAACCTCAATGAGTTCCTCGGCGACGATCTGAAGGCGTCGATCAAGCCAGGCTCGAAGCTGCGGATCGCGGCAAGCACCTTTTCGATCTTCGCGTTCGAGGCGCTCAAGCATGAGCTTCAGTCGATCGACGAGCTGGAGTTCATCTTCACCGCGCCGTCATTCACGACGATGAAGGCGACCGACAAGCCCGCTCCGGAGAAACGCCAGTTCTTCATCCCGAACGACAAGGACCGAGACGCCGCGCTGTACGGCACGGAGTTCGAGATCCGCCTGCGCAACAAGCTGACCCAGCGCGCAATCGCGCGGGAGTGCGCGGAATGGGTGCGACAGAAGGTCACCTTCCGATCGAACCACACGGGCGCGCCGATGCAGCAGTTTGCGATCGTCGATGACGCTGCCTTGTACGCGCCCCTCCAGGGCTTCACGACCGCTGACCTCGGGTATGAGCGCGGGCCTGCGGTGTCGAATATGGTGCACAAGATCGACGACGCCCCGTTCACCCAGCAGTACATCCAGACTTTCGACCAGATCTGGCACGACCCCGAACGCCTCGACGACGTGACCGAGGCGGTGCGTGAGCACATCGCGAGCGTGTACGCGGAGAACTCACCGCAGCGCGTGTACTTTCTGATCCTCTACAACCTGTTCAGCGAGTTCCTCGACGACATCAACGAGGATGTGCTGCCCAACGACCTGACCGGCTACCAGGAGACCGAGGTCTGGAAGGCGCTCTACAACTTCCAGAAGGATGCCGCGACCGGCGTCATCAACAAGCTGGAGACCTACAACGGCTGCATCCTCGCCGACAGCGTGGGGCTGGGCAAGACATTCACGGCGCTGGCGGTGATCAAGTACTACGAGCTGCGCAACAAGACCGTGCTCGTGCTCGCGCCGAAGAAGCTCGCCGACAACTGGACGAACTACAACTCGAACTACACGACGAACATCTTCGCGAAGGACCGCTTCAACTACGACGTGCTCGCACACACCGACCTGTCGCGCGATGGCGGCGAGTCGCTGGGCAAGCGACTGGACCTGATCAACTGGGGCAACTACGACCTGGTCGTGATCGATGAGTCGCACAACTTCCGTAACGCCGACTACGTGCAGGAGCGAGAGACCCGCTATCAGCGGCTGATGCGCAAAGTCATCCGCGAGGGCGTAAAGACCAAGGTGCTGATGCTGTCGGCGACGCCGGTGAACAACCGGTTCAACGACCTGCGCAACCAGCTTGCCCTCGCCTACGAGGGCGAGTCAGCGCAGCTCCAGGCGAAGCTGAACATCTCGACGACGATCGAAGAGGTGTTCCGGCAGGCGCAGCGAGTCTTCAACGAGTGGAGCGACCTGCCGCCGGAAGACAGAACGACCGAGGCGATCCTGGCACGGCTGGACTTCGACTTCTTCGAACTCTTGGATGCGGTGACCATCGCGCGCTCCCGCAAGCACATCCAAGCGTTCTACGACACCACCGACATCGGCGCGTTCCCAGAGCGGATGAAGCCCGTCTCAGTGCGCCCGCCGCTGACCGACCTGTCTGACGCGCCGACCTTCAATGAGATTTTCGAGCAGCTCCAGCTGCTCACCTTGGCGGTTTACACGCCGCTGGTGTATGTGCTCCCGAGTCGTCGCGACAAGTATGAGCAGCTTTACGGGGCCGGCGCGGGCACGAACTACATGGGCGGGCAGACATCTAACCTCGGCGCGGCCAGTCGTGAGCAGGGCATCCGCAAGCTCATGACGGTCAACCTGCTCAAGCGCCTTGAGTCCAGCATCGAGGCGTTTCGGCTTACGCTGAATCGTCTGGAATTCACCGTCGCCGAGGCGATCGAGGCCGTAGACAACCACGAGGCGAACATTGCCGACATCGTTTCCGCGTTCACCGACATCGATGCCGAGGACGACGACTTCGAGTTCCCCACCAGCGGCACCGTCGGCAAAAAGATGCCGATCGATCTGGCCGACGTCGACGTCGAGTCGTGGAACCGCGACCTGGTCAGCGATGGCAGGGTCATCCAGCAGCTCCTCGCCTCGATCAGTGGCATCACCCCCGAGCACGACTCCAAGCTCATCCGGCTGCGCGAGCTGCTCGCCGCGAAGTTCGAGCAGCCGCTGAACCCCGGTAACCGCAAGGTGCTCCTGTTTTCCGCGTTCGCCGACACAGCCGAGTACCTCTACAAGAACCTCGCCCCGGCACTCAAGCAGCACGGCTACGACAGCGCGCTCGTGACCGGGCATGGCAACCCGTCCACGACGGTCGGCAAGGGTTACGGGTTCCAGCAGACGCTCACCCTCTTCTCGCCGCGGTCCAAGCAGCGGCACCTGGTCATGCCGAAGGAGACAGCCGAGGTTGACGTGCTCATCGGCACCGACTGCATCAGCGAGGGCCAGAACCTCCAGGACTGCGACTACCTCGTCAACTACGACATCCACTGGAACCCGGTGCGGATCATCCAGCGCTTCGGCCGCATCGACCGCATCGGCTCGACCAACGAGCGAATCCAGCTCGTGAACTTCTGGCCCGATATCTCGCTGGACGAATACATCAACCTCAAGGAGCGCGTCGAGAACCGCATGGTCATCGCCGACCTCGCCGCGACCGCCGACGACAACGTGCTCACCCAGGAAGCCAGCGACGCCGCATTCCGCAAGGAACAGCTCCGCAAGCTCCAGGACGAGGTCATCGAACTCGAGGATGTCCGCACGGGCGTCTCCATCACCGACCTGGGGCTGAACGACTTCCGCATGGACCTGCTCGGCTACATCAAGGAGTACGGCGATCTGGCCGGCACCGCAAAGGGATTGCACGCCGTCGTTCCCGCCCAGCCCGAGAAGGGCCTCAAGCCGGGCGCGCTGTTCGTGCTGCGCAACATCAACGCCGACGAGCACCTGAACCGAGGTAACCGGCTGCACCCGCACTACCTCGTCTATCTCGACGACCAGGGCCAGGTCATCGCCGACCACACCGAAGTCAAGCACCTGCTCGACGTCATCCGCGCCGGATGCCGCAACCGGGACGAGCCTGCCTGGGAGGTGTGCCGCGTCTTCAACGCCGCCACGCGCGACGGCGCGGACATGGGTCAGTACAGCCGCCTGCTCACCGACGCGATCCGCTCCATGATCGACGTCAACGAGGAACGCGACGTCGACAGCCTCTTCAGCCCCGGCCACACCACCGCGCTCGTGCAGACCATCGCGGGGCTCGACGACTTCGAGCTGATCGCCTTCCTCGCCATCGTCGAGGAGCCCGCCGATGACTGAACCCGTCCTCTACCGCTGGCCCGTGAACGCCGCGTTCGGCCGCTCTGTGCCCAAGACCAAGTTCTACGAGCACGGCAACGTCCGCACTGCCCTGCGCGAGAAGTTCGTCGACGATATCCAGCGCATCGCCTGGGCTTACAAGCTCGCCGACGACACCATCCGCCTTCGCGGCACGACCACCGTCCCTGAGATCCAGGTCTTCACGATCGAGACCAAGGGCGCGGATGTCTCCGACGAGGTGCTCGCAGCCATCGACAAGACCGTGCACTTCCCGATCATCTTCGAGGTCGCCAGCATCGAACGCGTCCGCATGGCCGCAGCGCGGAAGTCGCTGGACGGCAAGACGCCGCGCATCGCGACCTACTTCACCACTGAATGGCAAGCCGCCGACGCGCCCCGCCGGCCACTGCCAACGGCACTCGACTTGCCGAGCCTGTACGAGGCACTCCTGGCGTCACTCCTGCCGGTTGCCACGCGAGTCGGCGAGACCGTGTCAGAGGCAACCGAAAGACTGGACCGCGCCCGAAAGCTCCAGCGCGAGATCGTCACGCTGGAGAAGAAGCTGCGCACCGAACCACAACTCAATCGCAAGATCGAACTGCGCAGGCAACTCAAAGAACGCGAGACCGCGTTCGCTGAGCTGACCGACACCGCACCGAGCACCAGAGGATGACCGTGGAGAAGCTGAAGATGCACTCGCCGGACCTGACCCAGCGAAACATCGACAAGATCGCCGAACTCTTCCCGGCCGTCGTCACCGAGACGCTCGACGCCGAAGGGAACCCGGTGCTTGCGATCGACTTCGATGCTCTCCGCCAGGAGCTTGCCGACCACGTCGTCGAGGGGCCGCAGGAGCGCTACCAGCTCGATTGGCCAGGCAAGCGTGCCGCGGCCTTCGCGGCCAACGCTCCCATCGCCAAGACGCTGCGGCCCGTGCGTGAGGATTCCGTCGACTTCGACACGACGAAGAACCTGTTCATCGAGGGCGACAACCTCGACGCGCTCAAGTTGCTTCAGGAGTCGTACCTCGGCAAGGTCAAGCTGATCTACATCGACCCGCCGTACAACACGGGTAACGACTTCGTGTACGAGGACGACTTCGCTGAGTCGACGGTGGACTATCTTGAGCGATCGGGCCAGACGACCGGCTCCGGGGATCGCTTGACTGCGAACCCTGATTCATCCGGCCGCTACCACTCGGACTGGCTCAGCATGATGTACCCACGACTCAAGCTCGCGCGTTCGTTGCTCAGCGAGCAGGGTATTTTCGCCGCGAGCATCGACAGTCACGAAACGCATAATCTCCGAAAAATCTGTGACGAAGTCTTCGGCGAACGAAACTTCATCGCCGAAGCAATCGTCGTCGCATCTCCGCGAGGGCGGCAGTCGGACTCATTCCTTGCGGGAGTTCACGATTCACTGCTCATCTACGCTCGCGAGCGGTCGTGCGCGGTTGTCGGTGGACGTCCGCTGGACGACTCGCAGCGAGGTGAGTTCAAGCTCAACGATCCCGAACTCGGTCCGTATCGGCTTCTGGGCCTTCGCCAGCGTGGCACGGCATCCAAGCGCAGCGATCGACCGGACATGTATTTCCCGATCTACGTAGCTCCTGATGGCGAGGAGGTCTCGCTTCATTCTCACGACGGGTGGGCAGAGGTGCTCCCGCGGAAGTCAGACGGTACTGACGGTCGTTGGGCGTGGGGCCGCGACCGGTGCGAGAAGATGAAGCACCTCCTTGTCGCGCGTTGGATCGATCGGCGCGACGAGTTCGACATCTTCACGAAGGACTTTCTGTTTCGAGAAGGAGCGGAGCGCGTTCGCAAATTCAAGACGTTGTGGGATGAGAGCACTTTCGACAACCAGAACGGGACGCAAGAGACGAAAGCCCTGCTCCAGGGCGACTACATGAGTTACCCCAAACCTGTGGCGCTCCTGCGTGAGATCTGCCTTCTCGGCACACCCGATGGGGGCATCGTCATGGACTTGTTCGCAGGCTCGGGTACAACGGCCCAGGCGGTCATGGAGACAACTGCCACCGATGCGAAGCCTCGCACATTCGTAATGGTTCAGGTCGGCGAACCGCTTCCCGAAGATTCGGCTGCTCGTCGCGCTGGGTACAAGACAATCGCGGAACTGAGTCGCGAACGCGTCCGTCGTGCGGCGAGAAGGGTAGACGAGTCGAGCGGTCTCCTGTCCGGAGAGATGGATCTCGGGTTCCGAGCACTCCGCGTCGACACGACGAGCATGGCCGATATCAGTGCGACTGCCGACGCGCTCGGCCAGGGAGACCTCTTGGACACGATCGACAGCGTGAAGCCTGACCGTACCGACGAAGACTTGCTCTTCCAAGTGCTCATCGACTGGGGCCTCGAGCTGAGCCTGCCTATCGAACGTGAGGTTTCGAGAGAGAGAGAGAGAGAGAGAGAGAGAGAGAGAGAGCCGGCGCCGCCCCCGAAACGTACTTCCGCGTCGCCGACGACGCGCTCATCGCGTGCTTCAGCGAGGAGGTGTCCGCTGATGTGGTCACCGAGATCGCGAAGCGTCAGCCACTGCGAGCCGTCTTCCGCGACTCGGCCTTCAAGTCGGACGCGGATCGCATCAACGCCGAGCAGCTCTTCCGTGAGCTGTCACCAAACACGGAGGTCAAGACCGTATGACCTCGCTGTTCTGGGCGGTGGTGCGTGATGGAGAAGCGCGCACTGCACTCGCCCGACCTGACGGCTCGCAACGTCGAGCGCATCGCCGAGCTGTTCCCGCAGGTCGTCACCGAGTCGAGGGACGCGGAGGGCAACGTGACCCTCGCCGTTGACTTCGACCTCCTCCGCCAGGAACTCTCCGACCACGTTGTCGATGGTCCGCAGGAACGCTACCAGCTCGACTGGCCCGGCAAGCGTGCCGCCGCGTTCGCCGCGAACGCACCTATCGCCAAGACGCTGCGCCCGGTGCGTGAGGAGTCGGTCGACTTCGACACGACCAAGAACCTGTTCATCGAGGGCGACAACCTGGAGGCACTCAAGCTGCTCCAGGAGTCCTACCTGGGCAAGGTCAAGCTGATCTACATCGACCCGCCATACAACACCGGCAACGACTTCGTCTATGAAGACGACTTCGCCGAGTCGAGCGCCGACTACCTTGCCCGCTCAGGCCAGAGGTCAGAGACCGGCGACCGCCTCGTCGCGAACGCCGAGGCGAACGGTCGCTTCCACTCTGACTGGCTGAGCATGATGTACTCGCGGCTGAAGTTGGCGCGTGGTCTCCTGACGGACGACGGAGTCATGATCGTCGCCATCGATGATCACGAACACGCGAACCTGCGCTCACTTCTCGACATGGTCTTCGGTGCAGACAACTTCCTCGCGAACGTGGTGTGGCAGGGATCAGGGAAGAATGACGCGCGCTTCACAGCAGGCGGGCTCGACTACATGCTTCTGTACGCGCGCAGTAGGACGACGCTCATTGCCCAGGACGTGCGCTTTAAAGGGCCCAAACGCGGGTACGACGATGTCATGGAAGCCGGGCGTCGCGCCTGGGAGGAGTCAGGCCACGATGCCGCGCGCGCAACGACGCGCTATCGCGACTGGTGGAAGACAAAGCCTGACGTAGAGGCCGGACTCAAGGCGTACAGCGAGATCGATGAATTCGGTCAGATCTTCACCCGCGACAATCTGGCGAGCCCGAATCCCCGGGAGAACTTGCAGTACGAAGTGCTGCACCCCGTCACCAGGGAGCCTGTCCCGATGCACGAGTATGGGTGGCGGCTGTCACGTGAGGCGATGGCGGAGCGCATCGCGCAGCGACGGATCATTTTCGGTCCAGATCACACAACCACACCGCGGTTCAAGCGCCTCTTGAGCGACATGGATACGCAGGCGATCCGCCCGGTGATCTCACAAGAGCGTGCACCCGCGAGTGACGCGCTCACGAGGCTTCTTGATGGAAAGCTCTTCGACTACCCGAAGGACACTGGTGTCCTCGGAACGTGGATCGACGCCGTGACGAGTGCCGACAAGGACGCTATCGTCCTGGACTTCTTCGCAGGCTCAGCGTCGACCGCGCATGCCGTAATGAGTCTCAACGCCACAGACCAGGGCAATCGCCGCTTCATCATGGTGCAGCTTGACGAGGTTCTCGAGTCTGGGGCGCTCGCCCGAAAGCGCGGATATGTAACGCTTGCCGGCGTGGCGCGTGAGCGACTGCGCCGTGCTGGTGAACATGTGCGGCAGGAGGCTGGACCGCCGGGTGCCGATCTTGATGTCGGATTCAGGTCGCTGCACGTCGCGACGAGCAACATGGCTGACACTCTCACGACCGCGGACGACCTGGTGCAGTTTGCGCTGTCGGAGGCCGTCGAGAGTGTCAAGCCTGACCGCACCGACGAAGACTTGCTTTTCCAGGTACTGCTCGACTGGGGGATCGATCTCGCCGAGCCGATCGCAGTCGACGACATCGAGGGCCGCCGCGTGCTGTCGGTCGCCGATGGCGCTCTGATTGCGTGCTTCGCCGATGAAGTAACCGACGCTGTAGTAGGGGCAATCGCGGCGCGGCATCCCCTTCGCGCGGTGTTCTTGGATGCGGGGTTCGCGACCGATGCCGCACGCATCAACGCCGAGCAGATCTTCCGCGAGGTATCACCCGAGACAGAGGTAAGGGCGATCTGACCCGATGAAGCTCCAGTTCAAGGTCCAGCCATACCAGACCGAAGCCGTCGATGCCGTGGTCGACGTGTTCATGGGGCAGCCGTATGCCGACGGGGTGAAGTACCGTATCGACCCCGGTAAGGAGGCGGCGCCCACGCTGCTGGAGGATGCGGGGCTGCGCAACGCGGAGATCGCGCTCACGCCGTCACAGCTTCTGGAGAATGTCCACGGGGTGCAGCGGGCGCGTGGGCTGACGCTGTCGAAGGACTTGAAGGACCCAGTCAAGAAGTCGGCGGCGCCGATAAATCTCGACATCGAGATGGAGACCGGCACCGGCAAGACCTACGTCTACATCAAGACGATCATGGAGTTGCACAAGCGGTACGGGTGGTCGAAGTACATCGTCGTCGTGCCGTCGATCGCGATCCGCGAAGGCGTGAAGAAGTCGTTCGACATCACCGCCGAGCACTTCCAGCAGTTCTACGGCACCAAGCCCCGCACTTTTGTCTACAACTCCTCGCGGCTGCACGAGCTGGAGCGGTTCTCGTCCGACGCGGGTGTGCAGGTGATGATTATCAACATCCAGGCGTTCAACGCCACCGGCAAGGACGCCCGTCGCATCTACGAGGTTCTCGACGATTTCCAGTCCCGCAAGCCGATCGACGTGATCGCGGCGAATCGGCCGATCCTGATCATCGACGAGCCGCAGAAGATTGAAGGAGACGCGAAGAAACCTTCGAAGTCCCTTGAGGCGCTCGGCCTGTTCCACGCGCTGTTCGCACTGCGCTACTCGGCGACCCACAAGATCGAGCGCACCAAGGTGCACCGCCTCGACGCGGTCGACGCGTACAACCAGAAGCTGGTGAAGAAGATCGCGGTGCGCGGCATCACGGTCAAGCACCTGGCCGGCAGCACCGCCTACCTCTACGTCGACGGGCTCGAGGTTGGCAAGGGCGCGGAGTTCCCCAAGGCGCGCGTGGAGCTGGAGGTGCAGACGGCCCAGGGCATCAAGCGGCAGGTGAAGCGGCTGAGCCAGGGCATGAATCTGCACGACATCTCTGGCGGTATCGAGGCGTACAAGGGTCTGTTCATCCGGGACGTGGATGCCAACCGCGACATCATCGAGCTGAGCAACGGCGACGTCATCGGCGCGGGCGAGGTCACCGAGGACGTCGCCGAGGATCAGAAGCGCCGCATCCAGATCCGCGAGGTCATCCGCGCCCACCTCGACAAGGAGCGGGAGCTGTTCGCGCAAGGTATCAAGACGCTGTCACTGTTCTTCATCGACGAGGTCGCCAAGTACCGCGACTATGACCGCGAGGACGCCCTCGGCGAGTACGCCCGAGTGTTCGAGGAGGAGTACGAGGCGGTGCTCGCCGACTACCTTGGTCAGCTCGACCTCGACGAGGCTGCCGAGCGGTACCGCAAGCACGTCGAGGCGATCTCGGTTCGGTCGACGCACGAGGGCTACTTCTCGATCGACAAGAAAACCGGGCACTCCGTCGACGGCAAGATCGCGGCGCGCGGCGACTTCGCTGGCCAGTCCGACGATGTCGACGCCTATGACCTGATTCTGAAGGACAAGGAGCGGCTGCTGTCGTTCGAGGAGCCGGTGCGGTTCATCTGGTCGCACTCGGCGCTGCGCGAGGGCTGGGACAACCCGAACGTGTTCGTGATGGGCATGCTCAAGAAGAGCGACAACACCACCACACGGCGGCAGGAGATCGGCCGCGGCTTGCGCCTATCCGTCGACCAGCACGGCGAGCGGATGGACAACCCCGTGACCGTGCATGACATCAACGAGCTGACCGTCGTGACCGATGAGTCGTACATCGAGTTCGTCACCGCGCTCCAGAAGGAGATCATCGACTCGCTGTCGGCTCGTCCGCGCAAGGCCACGGTTGAATACTTCACCGGCAAACAGTTCACGACTGCCGACGGGGTGACGAGCGTGGTGGAGAAGGCGGTCGCGCAGGCACTGTACTTCCACCTGATCAAGAACGACTACATCGACGAATCGGGCTTCGTGACGCAGGCGTACAAAGACGCGCGAGCCGACGGAACCCTTGCCGCGCCGGCCTCAGATGTGCTCAAGCCGGTGATCGACTTCGTTTGGCCGCTTGTCGACGCGCTCTACCTTGACGTGCCCAAGCCGGCTGATGGACGTAGGCCGAAGAAGATCCCGTTCAACGAGAAGAACTTCGCCAAGCGCGAGTTCCAGGAACTGTGGGGCCGCATCAACCACAAGGCGGTCTACCAGGTCGAGTTCGACTCGGAAGAGTTGATCGCTAAGTGTGTGGCCGAGCTGGACAAGAAGCTCAACGTCACCGTGATGCAGTACCTCGTCGAGGCCGGCAAGCAGGTCGTCGGGCTCGAAGTTGAGCAGCTCGAGGCCGGTACCGGCTTCAAGGTGTCCGAGACCAAGGTCGAGCACTCGGCCGTGTCGGCGGGCTCGACTGTGAAGTACGACTTGCTCGGGGAGATCGCTGAGAAGACTCAGCTTACGCGTCGGACATGCGCAGCGATCCTCACCGGCATCAATTCGGGCACGTTCGCGAAGTTCAAGCAGAATCCCGAGCAGTTCATCACTGAGACCGCCCGGCTCATCAACGAGCAGAAGGCCACGGTGATCGTCGAGCACCTGACCTACGATCCGCTCGACGGCCGGTACGACTCCTCGATCTTCACGGAGAACCAGACCGCCCAGGACCTGTCCAAGGCTGGCGACAAGCTGAAGAAGAGCGTGTACGAGTACGTCGTGACGGACTCGAAGGTCGAGCGCTCGTTCGTCGAGAAGCTCGACGTCAGCGACGAGGTCGTCGTCTACTCCAAGCTGCCCCGCGGGTTCTTCATCCCGACGCCAGTCGGCGACTACAACCCCGACTGGGCCATCGCGTTCCGCGATGACATCACGCAGATCAAGCACGTCTACTTCGTCGCCGAGACCAAGGGCTCGATGTCGACGCTCCAGCTCAAGGGCGTCGAGGAAGCCAAGATCGAGTGTGCGCGCAAGTTCTTTGCGTCGCTGAACGACAAGGCCGAGAACGACGGCGTGAAGTACGACGTCGTGGACACGTACGAGAACCTCCTCGCGCTTGTGGGGGCGTGATGGCTGACATCCGGATCAACGGTGTGGCACAGCAGCCCGTGTCCGAACCGCACGCGAACCGGCTCACGCCCGAACGCCTTCGCACCATCGTTGAGTCTGCGCATCTCAACTTCTTGCTCGGCGCGGGTACATCCGTCCCGTACTTCGCGCCGCTTGGCAACATCGAGCAGGCGCTCACGGACCTCGCCGACTCGAGCGGGCCCGAGGGTGCGAAACTGCTTGTCCGCGCCTCGATCCAGGCCTACTTCTTCGAGAACGTCCTCGTCCCCAACACCAGGGTCATCGAGCGCGAGGCTTCAGCTGAGTCCGTTCTTCGCTCCTATGCGACCTTCGTGCGCACCCTGAACCGCATCCTGCTGCGACGGCACAGCACGCTCCTGTCGAAGCAGGCGAACATCTTCACGACGAACGTGGACATGTTGTTCGAGGTGGCCATGGAGGAACTCGGCATCGAGCTCTCTGATGGGTTCAGCGGCAAGATCAGGCCAAAGTTTGACCTCGGTGACTTCAACACTCTCCGCTTTCGGATGGGCAGTCGGTACGAGCACCGGTTCGAGGTGCCGGTCTTCAACCTCATCAAGATCCACGGATCGGCCTCATGGCGTCAGCACGAGCGAGAGGACCGGAAGTCCGACATCTACTTTGACCACGGGTTGACGCTCGTGAAGGAGGTCAGGGGGCTACTTGACGCCGCGAAGGAACACTTGCTGTCCGTGCTCGTCGATCCTCAGCCGCAGGGCCAGGGGCCGACAATCCGCTCAACCAGGGATCTCTTGACCGAGGCAGAGCAACGATTGGAGGACCTCAAACTGCTCGGCACGGAGGAGACCGCGGCAGAGGCGGTCGGGGCGTTCTCTGATGGCTACAACAGGCTCGGCATCGTCAATCCGGACAAGCGCAAGTTCGCGACGACCGTGCTCAACGAGACGTACTACGAGCTGATCCGCCGGTTCTCCAATGAGATGGAGAAAGAGAACAGCGTCCTCTTTGTCCACGGGTTCTCGTTCCGTGATGAGCATCTGCGCGACCTCGTGCTGCGCGCAGCGCGAACGAATCCGACTTTGGAAGTGGTCGTGTTCTGCTACTCGCGCGGGGGGCTCAGGGACTACGAGGCGCTCCTGCCCGACAGCGAAGTCAAGAACGGCAACATCCAGTTCGTGATCCCAGACGAGCCGGGCGAGGGACTCGGCGAACGCAAGATCAACCTCGACATTCTGGAGTCCGACTACTTCGCGCCGATCGTTCGCGACAAGATTCCTGCACCGGATCAGCGAATCGAACTGGACATCCGGACGCCCCCCGCGGAGTCCTCCGGTGATTGAGGAAGACGTTCTTGATCAGGACGCCGTGTTCCGCGTGGGCAGGGTCGTGTCGGTCGACGGCCGGCGTGTGCGAGTCGCGGTCGACAAGCTCAAGAACGGCTCGCACCTCCTGTACCGCGGAGGCCTTGTGCGGAACGTCGCCGTCGCGAGCTACGTCAAGATCGTCAAGGGCTTCGTTGAGCTGATCGCCAAGGTTGATGGGGAGGTTGTCGAAGAGGATCGCGGGGCGACCTCCGGGTACCGCCGCGGCGTGGACCCTTTGTCCCGACAGCTCGACGTCAGCCTTGTCGGCTACATCGAGGGCGGACGCTTCGAGCGCGGAGTGCGTGAGATGCCGCTTCTCGACAACGAGTGCTTCATGCTCACGGAGGATGAGTTCGGACTCATCCACACGTTCGTCTCGGCGGACGATGAGCCGCTCGAGATCGGCGCGCTGGCGATGGAGCCAACTCAGCCGGTATCGGTTGGTGTCAATGCAATCTTCGCGAGCCACGTAGGGATCTTCGGCAACACGGGCAGCGGGAAGTCGTACACGCTCGCCAAGCTGTATCACGAACTGTTCAAGAGGTACGGGGCGATCGAGACGTTCCGCCAACGGTCTCAGTTCGTGTTGATCGACTTCAACGGCGAGTACGTCAACCGCGCGGGCGGATCGGAGGAGTACGCGACCGCAGTCATTGCCGGGGACGATGTGAAGCAGGTTTACGACCTGTCGACACACGACGACGGTGGGGATCAGCTGCCACTTCCGAGGTCCGCCGTTCATGATCCAGTCTTCTGGACCGTTCTGCTCGACGCGACTGAAAAGACGCAGGCTCCCTTCATTTCTCGCGTGCTCAAGAGCGACTACTGGGACGCCCTACTTCCAGACTCCGCAGCGCTCCTCGATGTCATCGGAGACCTCGTCGCGCGCGCGACGAAGAGCAATGACGCGACGATCGACAGGCAGCTCCCAATCAACTTCCTCGAAGAGATCGAAGAGTGCCTCGGCGACGACGTGGATCGCCAGAGGCTGCTGTCGTTGATTCAGGAGATGCGGGACAAACTCCAGTACTTCAGCCGTGACCATAACTTCTATTGGGGTCCACGCGGGAGTGCCGAGGAAAAATGGGCAACCGCGGACGATTGGAGCGACTTCATCAAGGGCAAGGTCACGGCCGTGCAGCAGGACTTCTCCTCAGTCGGTGACGTAGATCTGGTTCGCTTCAAGCTCGTCCTCCAGTACTACCGGGACGTGATCAGTGGCTTCGCGAACCGCGAGCACCTCGGCCCAATGATGAAACGAATGGTCGAGCGTGTGCCCAGTATCAAGCGCCTCGTTCGAGTGTCGGACGATGCGTTTACCAAGGTGCCGCTAACGGTGGTTTCCCTACGGAACGTCAACCTTGCGATGCGCAAGGTCATCCCCATGATCGTCTGCAAGCATTTGTATGACGACAAGAAGCGGTCAGACCCGCACGGCCAGAGGTACCTGAACCTCATCATCGACGAAGCACACAACATCTTGTCGTCGGAGTCTGCACGGGAAAGCGAGGCATGGCGCGACTATCGCCTGGAGACGTTCGAGGAGATCGTCAAGGAGGGCCGCAAGTTTGGGGTGTTCCTCACGATTGCGAGCCAGCGTCCGCATGACATCTCAGAAACGATCGTGTCGCAACTGCACAACTACTTCCTCCACCGCCTCGTGAACAACCTCGACGTTCACGCCATCGAGAAGGCGGTCGCATACCTTGATCGGGTGTCGTTCGAGTCTCTGCCGATCCTGCCGACCGGGACATGCGTTCTCTCGGGGGTCTCGGCTCAAGTCCCCGTTGTCGTGCGGATCGGTCAACTCCCACCTGAGGCCGCTCCCAATAGCCGCACGATGTCGGTGACGACTGAGTGGCTCTCGCCGCTCATCGCTGATTCCGACGACGAGGATCCGCCCGACGCGATCGATCTGAGTGATGTGGACTGGCCATCGGTGCCGCCATTCTGAAGCTGACTACATGTAGTACGCGTACCGGGGCGCAGGCGTCTCGCCGGGACTGAGGTGCTTGAGGATTCCGCCGATCGACTCCGCGGTGCGGATCGTGATTGGTAGCCGTCCGTCCATCTGGGTCGCGTTCCAGTTCATCTTCGAGAGCGTGAGCAACTCCGTTCCGATTTCTTCGGCACTCGACTCTGTGTCCACGAGGCGAAACGGAAGTGGCGACGGCACATACATACCTGCGTATGTCTTGTAGAGGGGCACACTGCCGCGAGTGTAGAGAACGTGTCGTTGCTCGGAGAGCGAGAGCATCGTGCCGCGAAGCGGTGGAAACTCCCCGCGTCGGAAGAGCCGGACTGAGTCGCCTCTCGGCAGCCAGACCAGTTCGAGCAGATCAATGTGATCATCGACCGCCGCGGCCCGGAACCCGCGCTGCTCCGCGTCCGTGAACGACGAGGTCTTGTGCAGCATCACCCTGGCTGGCATCGTGCGGTGCTCGCGGCGGTACGACGCGAGCGACTGGGTCAGCAGACCCTTGGCGTCGTTTTCGGTCAGATGAGGCTGGCGGTCGTCTCTTGACTGACGGGCGGGTGCCCCGCGGACGATAACGCCGTCGCCTCTCTGGTTGAAGACCTGGGCGACGCTCGTCTGGAGTGTGTCTCCGGCCGAGTCGCGGTAGAACGCGACCCCCACGAAGCAGCTCGTGAGGTCCTCGGAAGCGCGGGTCATCCGCCACGGGACACCGCCCGCCTTGTAGTAAAGGGCGGTGTGAAGGTTCCACGCCTTCGTTGCCTCGTCCTGTTGCTGGCGGCGATCTCCGCCCTTCGGCTTGTACGCGACGTCCCAGGTTTCACGCCGAATGATCTGGATTGGCCGGCTCGTCTTGAGCGATCTCGCTTTAAGAAGCGAGTGGAAGTCGACGCCGGTGTGCTCGACGCGGGGTTCTCGCCACGGGCGGTCGGAGGCGCCGGGGTTGATGACCTGCTCAGGAATCACGTCGGGCCGACAAACCAGAACGACGTCGCACCCGGGCTCTTCGTTTAGTGCTGCCAACTCCGTGTCATAGAGATCAACCGCTGCCGCGACGGCCTCGACCGGACTTAGCGACTCGATGTTCCGCAACGCATGCGTAGTGATCGGTCGTTCGAGGCGTGTGTCCCAGACGATCGTCGACCGGAATCCGACGTTGGTGTCAAAGCCCGGGAAGGGCAGGAATAGGCCCGTTAGGTGGCTTGACTTTGCGGCGATCGGACTGCGGCACTTGTCGAGCCAGCGCTTGACGCCGTCGATCGCGTCACGTGTTCCGATGATCCCGACACGGATTGCTCGTGGGGCCGTTAGGTTCGCGTCGGCGGGACCATAGAACGTGATTCCGCGGCGAGGGTCGGTATGTCGGCTGCCGCTGGAGAACTCCAGCTCAGGCTCATTGAGTAACGAGAGCTTCATGCAGGCACCTCGAAAAGGGCGGCGTCAGATCGGGCAAGCACCATCGGCGCGGCTTCAGCGGTCTGCTTCCATGAGGGATCGTCGATGCCTCGGTCAATTCCGAAGGTTGCGAGCTGCCCGAACTCGAGGATCTTCGGCTTGGGCTGGTGAAGCAGCGTAACCTCGCCACGAAGGATCGATGCCCACATTCGCGTCTCCTGCCGGACAGCCTGATGGCGATCGAAGGACTTGATCTTCTTCAGCAGGTCAGCGGCGAAGTGGGACTCGTGGCGACCGTCGTAGGTGAAGTAGTAGTCGGGCGTCAGCGCGCAGTACCACTCGCCTTCGATAGGTAGGAACTGCCACGAGAAGGCCGCGTGGCGGTAGTAGCTCACCCTGCCCGGATCCTTCTTGCTCCGGTAGGCCTTGAACACGGTGCGCCAATTGGAGCCCGCGGTGTTCCACTTGCGGTCGGAAAGATCATCGGTCGCTCGCACATACAGAAGGCCGCGCTCTCTGGAGAAGTCGCAGTCGTCGCTGAGGTCATCGCGAAGCGATCGGTTGAGCAGCTGAACCGCAAGTCGTTCATCGTCCAGGGTGCCTGCCGCGAGGTCGGCTATCCGTCGGACTTCAGGCTCACCGCGGACGGTCACGCCGAGCCCGGTCTCGTCGACGATTCGTAAGGTATGGAGAAGGCCGCCTTTGAGTACGAAGTCGTGGCGCATACCCAGATTCTCGGCGCGTTGGGCGTCGTACACGTCTCGCGGCCTAGTCGCAGTTGTCGCGTATGAGTAGACGTGGGCTGGTGGGCGCGAGAGGAGCAGGTTGGACTCCAGTGTTTCCCGCTTGTGTGCCGGGGCCGGAGTGTGCGCGCGCCCCTGTGGATCTGCCACGGCGAAGAGGTGTTCGGTGAGGTTGCCTTCGAGCGACATCGTCCGCTTGTCGAAGTCCACCCGGCGGTCGGCCCGTCGTGATGCATCCGCGAAGTAGCTCTGGACATGCACCCACCATGCGCCATCCGACTCGGGGTGGGAGCAGATCAGGAGAACCGGCTGATCGGACTTCAGCCAGTACTCGAGGTCGCGCTCGTCGCAGATGTAGTGGAACCGGTCGGCGGTCTCGCCCGGAAACGGGCGGCTACTCGCCTTGCTCTGAACGAGGATGTGGCGGTTAGAAACCTCGCCTGTCGCAGGGTCGCGCAGTTCGATGCTCCCGTCGATGCCCGCGTCGAGCCCGAGCGGGCGCCACGCGTGCCCCATCGCGCTCACACGCCGGTGAATGAGGGCGATCCCGGCGTCGCCGATCAGCTCGCTGTCGCTGAGCTTCTTTCCGGCGGCCACTGGACTCTCCTTTCAAATCACGCGAGAGTTGTTGGACTCCCCGTATGCGACAGCGTATGTGTGGCCTCCGACATCATGTTCAAGGCGACCGTGTCGCCGGGTTCCGCCCTCAGCGGACGACGTCTCGAGGTCGACACTCGCGCTCTCACGCGTTTGGCACGTCGGGTCGGCTGTGTTGACGGCGGTTCGGCGATCCGCTTGCCTGAAGGGAGAGCGGGCAAAATCGATCGCAACCCCGGTGCTGGGCCCGCTTTGCTTTCAAGGTGTCCAGGCGAACCGGCTCTTGTCACCAATGTGCTGAGACATCACACATGAGCGGTCGAGATGTCGAGCGCGCAGGTGACCACTTTGGTGACCAGATTGCCCTCGGAAGCGACCGGATTGGCCGTCACAGGCCGGTACTCGCCAGTACACTGGACCCCATGAGAACCGCGAAAATACGCGGATTTTCAACGATTCTCGGTCGCGGGCGGCGCCAGCCCGGAGCCTTCAGTTGTTCTTCGTTCGAGTCGCAGTTTCCGGCGTGAATAGCAGTGACGCCGACCTCAAGGGCTCGACGTTGGCGTCACGCTGCGGTTGAGTCGGGCCATGCGGGTCGTGTTTCGCTGGTTGCTTGCCGCGTCGATGGTCTTCGCCGGGCTGAGCCATCTCTTCTGGGCGCGTCGCGCCTTCCAGGCGCAGGTGCCGGATTGGTCGGCGAAGGTCTTGCACCTCGACGAGGACGCGGTGGTCGTCGCCTCGGGGGCGATCGAGGTGGCGATCGGCGTCTCGCTCGTCGCCTTACCTCGGGAGCGGCGGCGCGTGGGAAGGCTTCTGGCGGTGTTCTTCGCGGCGGTTTTCCCCGGCAATGTCGAGCAGTATGTGAAGCGCCGGGATGGGTTCGGGCTGGATACGAACGGAAAGCGGCTCGGGCGTTTGTTCTTTCAGCCGGTGTTGGTGGCCTGGGCGCTCTGGTCGACGCGGTCGTGAACCGACGACGGCAGATCGCAAGGGGTGGCGGCAGGGCCGAGCGCTGTTGGGTCGCGTCGGCGGTCCCGCGGTGAGGCTGTGGTCGTTGCATCCGTGCCTGCTTGATCGGCAGGGGCTCACGGCGTTGCTGGCGCGAGGCTCTGCTGGCTCAGGCCGTCCTCGCGGGCCGGACGCGGGGGTACAAGGCGCATCCCCAGCTTCAGTGTTTCCGGGCATGTCCGGATCCGGGCCTGGCGATTGGCGCCTACCTCGGCGCTCTCTGCGACGACGCGGCGGCCCGCGGCGGCACCCGAGCTCCTGCGTACGACGGTGCCCGAGCGCCGGGGCAGGTCGCCACCTGGGAGCGCGGCGTCTGAGAGTCACCGGACGTGTGTCGTCTCGGCCTCGGCTGTCGCCGTGATGCGCGCGGCCATGCCGCTGAAGATGAAATCGTGGAAGGGGAGCACGCCGAGCCAGTAGAGCCTGCCGGCGAGGCCCTGGGGGAAGAAGACGGCGCGTTGCTCATAGCGGGCTCCCCCTTCGTCTGGTGTGCTGCGCAGCTCGAGCCACGCGTGCCCGGGCACTTTCATCTCGGCGCGGAGCCGCAGCAGCCGTCCCTCTTCGATGGCCTCCACCCGCCAGAAGTCGATCGCGTCGCCGACTCGGGCGGTGCTGATGCTGCGGCGGCCGCGCTGCAGGCCGACCCCGCCGGAGATGCGATCGGACCACCCGCGCAGGGCCCAGAGCAGGGGAGAGGAGTACCACCCGTTCCCGCCGCCGATTCCGATGATCACCGACCAGAGGCGGTCGGGTGGGGCCGTCGTGTGGCGGGTTCGCCGGTCGGTGAAGACGACCCGGCCAGCCCAGTCGGGGTCGCTGGGCAGCGGATCGCTGGGCGCGGCGCTCAGTTCGGCGTCGACCCAGCTCGTCTCCACGAGGTCGGCGTCGATGCGGCCGAGCGCGAGGCGGACCGCGCGGCGATACGGGGTGAGACCGCCAGCTGGCGGCGGGATGAGCGCGTCAACCTCATGATCGGTGACGACGCACTCGTTCTGCAGGGACGCAATGAGGGGCCGGGCGATGGAGCGGGGGACCGGTGTCACGAGGTTCACCCACAGCGACGCGAGATTCGGAGTGAGGACCGGCAGCGGCGCGATCGCACGCTGCGGAAGGCCGGCCTCGACGGCGTATCCGTTCATCATCTGTCCGTAGCGCAAGACGTCCGGGCCGCCGATGTCCAGGGCGGTGTTGACGTCCGGGCTGACCCGCGCCGCGCCCAGCAGGTAGTGCAGCACATCGCGCACGGCGATCGGCTGGATGCGGTTGCGGACCCAGCGTGGCGCAGGCATGTACGGCAGCACCTCGGTGAGATGGCGGATCATCTCGAAGGAGGCCGAGCCTGACCCGATGACGATGCCCGCTTGGAGCACGAGCGTCGGCACGGGTGAGTCGAGGAAGATGTCACCGACCTCGACCCGGGACCGCAGGTGGGGCGACAGTTCGATGCCGGTCGGGTGCAAGGCGCCGAGATAGACGATGCGCGAGACGTGCGCATCGGCAGCCGCTGCCGCGACGGCCCGGGCGACGCGCTCGTCGATCTCTTCAAAGCCCTTCCCCGAGCTCATCGAGTGCACCAGGTAGTAGAGGACGTCGACGTCGTCGCACGCCTCCGCGAGTGCGGCCGCGTCGCCCGCGTCGCCCGCGACGAACTCGCAGTCCTCGCTCCACGGGAACGCGCGCGCCCGTTCGATGTTGCGGGCAAGGATCCGCACGCGATAACCGGCCGCCAGCAGCCGAGGCGTGAGCCGGCCGCCGAGATATCCGGTCGCGCCGATCACCAGCGCGCGCGGCGCCCCGCCGTCGTTCCGCGCAAGCGCGCGCAACGCGTCCTCGCGGCCGCTGGGGCTGGAGAGCTCGGTCATCCGCACACGCTAGGCGAGTGGGCAGACGCGGGCACCCCCTTGACGATCGATCGTCGCGCGCTCGCGCCTGGCGGGATGCTTCGTCTGGCCGGCTCTCGCCAGGGCTGCTCAGGCCCATCGGGTCCCGCAGCACTCATGCGCGCAAGGGGTAGCGGAGAGACCGGCCGCCGGGGGAGCATCCGGGGATGACACGGTGGGGGCTGGTGGCGGCGGCCGCGACGGCGGCCAGTGCGCTTGTCGGAACTGTCGGCACGAGGCCGAAGAACGCATGGTATCGGGCGTTGAAGAAGCCCGTGTGGCAGCCACCACCCTGGGCATTCCCGCTGGCATGGACGCCGCTGTACGTCTCGATCGCATGGTCCGCGAGCCGCTCGCTTCGCGCCGCGCCGGCTGGCTCTCGGCGGCGCACCTACGCCGCTGCCCTTACCGGCGACCTCGTTCTCAATGCGGGCTGGTGCTGGGCGTTCTTCGCGGCGAGGTCCCTGCCCGCCGGCCTCGCGACCATCGTCGCGCTCGACGGGGCGAACCTGGCGCTGATCGACCGCACCGCTCGCCTCGACCGGGCGGCTGCAGCCGCGCTGCTCCCTTACGTGGCCTGGACCGGATTCGCAACAGTGCTCAATCTGGCCTTGTGGCGGCGCAACTGAGAGAACGAGAAGGGCTCCGAGGGGACGTGCAGAAGCCTTCTGCGGAATGCGGCCGGCACGCGGGCCGAGCCCGTGGGCACGACGGCCCACGCCACGCACAGGAGCTGCGCCGACATCTTTTCGGAGTGGAGCCATCACGCAGCGCTGGATCACCGTCGCCCTGGTCGGAAACGGCGGCGTGCTCATATCTGCGCCACCTCGACTCGGTCGAGGCGATCAGCTGATCGCCTCGTACCGTTCGACTACCCAGCGGCTCGCGTCGAAATGAGCGCGGAGGAACCCGGAGTCGCCCGGGTTCGTCTTCGCGACCTTGGTGAGGGGTTTCGTCCCGAGGCCTGGCGAATACACATCCAGAAGCTGGCGGCGCAGTTTCGCCACGGGCGCCGCGTCGATGTCGATCAGCGTGTGCGACGCCCCTGCAGTCCGGCCCGTGCCGAGCGCCGCCTTCTTGCCGAGTTCCTTTGTAACGTGCTTCTTGGCTGCGGCGATGTCGTTGGCATGGAGCCGGGCACCCCATGCGCCGTCCGAGGGGATGCCGTCGGCGCGCACCGCGTCGCGGACGGCGTGATGGATCGCGATGTGGTCCGGGTGTCCGGTCAACCCGTCGGCGCCGACGGTCAGGATCACGCCCGGCTTGTGCTGGGCGAGCGCCCGTCGAACGTGGCTGGTGACGAGTTGGGAGTCGGCCGCGGCGACGGCGCGCTCGGGGTGGGCGGCGGAGTCCAGCCAGGAGCTCTTGCGGTCCAGCCATTCCCACGAATCTGAGCCGAGCAGATCGAGTGCCCTTTCGAACTTCGCCAGGCGTTGTCTGCGCGCGGCTTCCACGTCTCCGCGAGTTTTCGCGAGCTCGGCGGCTTCACCGCCTGTAGCGATGACGTTCCGCACCGTCCATCCGGTGGTCGCAAGCTCCCGCATCCACGCCGCGGTTGCGAACACCTCATCGTCAGGATGGGCGTGGATCACGAGCGCGACGGGCACGGGAGCCACGGTACGCCCACTTGTCTTCATAGGTCCCGAGCTATTCGAGGTCGCTCTCGTCGAGCAGTTGGACGCTTCGGATGCCGTCGATGCCGGTCAGTGCGGCGATGAGGGTGTCAGGGTTGTTCTCACCGGCGAGTTCGAGGGTGAGCGCTGCCGTTCCCTCAGAGTCGGCGGGGT